>CAVGTO010000004.1:9627-61530 GCA_963631865.1 Eggerthellaceae bacterium | reverse complement strand
GTCTTATATGGCCATGTTGAGCAACAAGTCTACTTGGGCTGGCGTCGGCGTCCTCAATGGCAATATCGCCAACCCTGACCTCAAGTGGGAGACTACATACTCCACCAACGTAGGTCTCGACCTCAACTTCCTCGACAACCGTTTCGAGCTCATCGCTGACTTCTACTACAAGAAGACTGACGACCTCCTCATGCAAGTCGATATGCCTGCCTTCCTCGGTTCGTCTGGCCCTGGCGCAGCTTCCAATCCTTGGACCAACATCGGCTCCCTCGAGAATAAGGGCGTTGAAATCACCCTCAATACTGTTAATATCGACAAGCACGGCTTCATGTGGCGATCCAATGTGGTCTTCTCGCTCAACCGCAACAAGATCAAGAGCCTCGATACCGAGACTGGTACGCTTCCCAAGACCTTCCAAGTTGGTTCTGACGTGACCACCGTCACCAACACTGTTGTCGGTAAGGCTATCGGTCAGTTCTGGGGCTACAAGGTCATCGGTCGCTTCGAGAGCGCTGCCGACTTCTACTACCGCGACTCTGCTACTGGTGAGGTCAAGCCCGTCGCACTTCCCGAGGGCACTTCTATCAACATGACCGACGGTCAGCAGGATAACAATGATGGTGGTGGCGTCAAGATTGGCGACTACATCTTCGCCGACCTCAATAACGATGGCGTGATCGACAACAACGACCAGACCTTCATTGGCAATCCTGAGCCTAAATTTACTTGGGGCTTCGGTAATACCTTCTCTTACAAGGGCTTCGACCTTAGCGTACAGTTCAGCGGCTCTTATGGCAACGACGTCGTCAACTACAACCGTCGCTTCATCGAGCAGACTGGCTCCACTGGCAACGTGGCAAAGGCTGCCGCCAACTATGCGCAGATTTCGCAAATCGATCCCAACGCTACGGGTGCCACCAACTGGCGTAACTACCACGTCACCAATACCGACACCGACCAGCCGCGTATCTCGACCTCTTCCGCCTCCAACGCTAACTACCGTATGAGCGACAAGTTCGTCGAGGATGGCTCTTACATCCGACTCCAGAACATCTCGTTCTCCTACAGTCTGCCGCAGCGTCTTCTCCAGAAGACCAACTTCTTCTCTAACGTCAAGGTCTACGTCAACCTCCAGAACGTCTACACCTGGACCAAGTACAAGGGCTACGATCCTGAGGTCGGTTCGCTCTACGGCGACGCTCTCAAGAACGGTATCGACTACGGTCGTTACCCCTCGCCTAAGATCTATACTGTGGGACTTAACTTCTCTTTCTAAGAAATCATGAGCATCAGAAAATATATAGGTGCGGCGCTCGTTTCCGCCGCTGCCATCGCCCAAACGGGTTGCACGGATGACTTCCTGGAGCAGGAGAACACCTACCAGCTCAACCAGAAGACATACTTCGACTCCGACGATGCCGTCAACTCGGCTGTCCTCCCGCTCTACAACTTCGTGTGGTACAACTTCAACGATAAGTTCTACTACGGTATGGGCGACGGCCGTGCCAACAACATCACGGCGCAGTACTCCAACTACATCTACCCCTACACCAACTTCACCGAGACGAGCCTCTCCGCCGGCCTTAACGACGCTTGGAGCTCTTTCTACTCCGTTGTTGCGCAGGCCGATAACGCCATCACCAATATCCGCGACAACTCTGGCTCCGGAGTCTCCGAGACCGCCAAGACGCAGTGCATCGCCGAGGCGCGCTTCATGAGAGGCCTCGCCTATTGGTACATCGGCTCCCTCTGGGGTGTGGGTGTCGTCTACGAGAGTACCGATGCGCTTGTCAACAACTACGTCGTCAAGGCTCAGCCCCTCACGGACGTTATGGAGTTCGCCATCCGCGATATGGAGTACGCGGCTGCCAATCTTCCCGAGAGTGCTGCTACTACTGGCCGCGTCGACAAGTATTCGGCCTACGGTATGCTCAGCCGTTTCTACCTCTCCATGGCTGGCCTCGTGGCTGGCAATGAGGCTTACAACCAGAGCAATGCCGTAAGCGAGAGCGACTTCAACCGCGGCACTCGCAACACCTATTACCTCGACCTCGCTAAGAAGGCTGCCCTCAAGGTCATCAACGACAGCAAGTACAGCCTCGTCTCTTCCTACGCCGACCTCTTCTCGGCCTCTGGTTTCGACAACAACAGCGAGAGCCTCTTCCAACTCCAGTGGACTCCCGGTACCGCCGTCAATGGCAATGCCCAGTCTATGACTCGCTTCCTCGCTTGGTCCGCTCTCGTTGCCGACCAGAATGCTTGGGGTGGCGCAACCTTCTGCTCTTATGACCTCTGGGAGGAGTTCAAGGAGTATGAGGATAAGAACCTCGGCGTGACCGTGGACGATGCCATCCGTCGCCACAACTGCGTCGCCTCCTACGGCGAGGAGTACCCTGAGCTCTCCGCCGACGCTTCCGACCCATATATCTACGGCAAGACCGAAAGCGCTGGCAATCAGGGCGCCAATATCAAGAAGTACGTCATCGGCACCAAGAAGGTCAATGGTTTCAGCGAGCCTAACAACGCTGGCGTCAACACCTACATGATGCGCCTCGCTGAGGTCTACCTCAACTACACCGAGGCAGCCCTTGGCAACGATGAGAAGACTTCTGACGTGGAATACTTCAACCTCGTCCGCCAGCGCGCCAAGATGGCCACCAAGAGCTACGTTACCTATGAGGACCTCCGCCACGAGCGTCGCGTAGAGTTCGCCTTCGAAGGCCTCTACTGGTACGACCTCGTCCGCCGTTCCTACTACGAGGAGCAGGAAGTCATCAACTACTGCAACAGCCAGCATCGCAACGCCTCTTACTTCTCATCGAGCACCAACACCTACTCGCTCAGTGAAGACTGGACTTATCCTGGCCCAAGCGTCTCCATCGCCACTGCCATCAACATGACTTTGCCTATGGACGACACCGACCAAACCAAGAACCCCGAGCTCAAGCCCACCTCCGCCGACGTCAGCCACCGTCGTCAATACTCCACCGAGCCCTATTCTTTCGGTGAGCGTGAAGTCTCTGTGGACCAATTGTTCAACTAATTTTTGAAGATTGAGTTATGTCAATACTGAAATATTTCCCCATGGCTCTTCTTGCCATCGCTGCCCTCGGCTTCACTGCCTGTGAGGACGATACCGATGACCAGACCACGGCCATGACCATCAGCAAGGTCTATCTCGAGGACGTCAAGTCCACCGTGCCCGACCGCGAGGTCGACTTCGCACGCCTCGGTCAGCTCCTCCGCATTGAGGGCACAGGCTTCACCGGCCTCAAGAAGATTTATATCAACGGCTACAAGACTGATTTCAACAACGCTCTCATGACGGATAACAACGTCTGGGTGACCCTCAGTTCCAAGACTCCCGTTGACAAGGCCGACGAGTCCGTCCGCAACACCATTCGCTTCGTCAAGGACGGCACCGAGACCATCTATCAGTTCACTATCCGCGCTGCTGCTCCCTCCATCTCGAGCATCTCGCGCACTCTGCCTCATGCTGGCGAGACTGTCGTGGTCAACGGCGCCAATCTTCAGGAGACCACCAAGATTATCCTCCCTGGCGGCATTGAGATTACCGACGTCGTGAGCGATCCCGATGGCGAATGGTACTCCTTCGTCATGCCCGACGGCGTAACCGAAGGCGGTAGCATCACCAGTGAGGGCGCCAATGGCACTGCCATCACTCCCGCCATGTTCAACGAGAAGCGCGGCATCATCCTCGACTTCGACGGCAATGGCGATCAAGGCTCTTGGAGCGCAACCTACTCTCCCGACCAACTTGCTGACGATCCTCTGAATCTCAATGGCAAGTGCTGTCCCGCAGTGCCCGCCGACGTCCTTGCCGAGGGCGGTATCAAGAACGGAGCCCATGGCAGTGGCTGGTTCACTGCTGGCAACGACAATGAGTATGACGAGTGGAGTCGTTTCTATGACGTGATTCCATCAACAACTCCCGTCGAGGATATCGCCTTCCAGTTCGATGTCTACGTCCCCGAAGAGTGGAGCGGCGCAGGTTATCTTGAGTTCACTTTCCAAAACAACCTCGGCGGCTATGGTTGGGGCTCGTCAAATACCAAGGATACCGAGAGCACAGACAACGGCTATATGAGCGCCGTCTGCTGGGTCCCTTGGCTCGACGATGCCGGAACCATTGTACCCTACAAGACCGATGGTTGGCAGACCGTTACCATCCCTGTCTCTAAGGTAGGCCGTTACCAGAACGAGGGTAAGTTCACAATGGCCGATCTCGTCTCCGACCGCAACAACGGTTCTTACCGCAACTTCGGTATGTTCCTCGTAAACAGCGACATCGAGTTCTCTGACGACATCACCATCACCACGGGCGAGTTCAACCAGATGGTCTACACCGACAACTGGCGCCTCGTCCCCTCTGCTTCCATCTCTGTCTCCGATTTCGATGACGAGGAAGAGTAGTTCGTCTTGTCTGACAAACGTCTTTTAATCTGTAAAAACATTATGCGACACAATAAAATATTCCTCCCTGTGGCGGCTCTCGCCATTGTCTGCGCCGCGTGCGACGAGGACAAGATGGAATGGGGACTCCCCGAGGGTCATGAGAAAGTGGATATCTCGGATATCCCCCTCACGAGTGAGGAAATCATGGCCAACTACGACTACATCCGCAACTACGCTCAGCAATATTGGCCAAACTCTTACGTAGGCCTCGGCGTCGGTGCCGATCTATATGTCTCTAATGCCGACTACCGTAAGGTGGCCGACGACAACTATCAGCTATTCACCCCTGGCAACGCCATGAAGATGGGCTCGATGGTCAAGAGCAACGGCACTATCGATTTCTCTACCGTCGATGCTTTCCTTGCCCAAGTCCCGGCCGACAAGAAAATCTATGGCCACAACTTCATCTGGCACACCCAGCAGCCGCAAGACTACCTCAAGAGCCTCATCGCTCCCGAGATGAAGGTCACCAGCGATAGCGACGGCGGCGTCGCCAACGTGCTCGCAGGCGACAACTCGGATTTTGCGGGCGGCACCAAGGGCGATTGGAGCAGCTGGGGCAATAGCTCTACGTCTGCAGTGAGCGAGAAGGGTGAGGGACATGGCGACGACTACTGCCTCGTCCTGACCAACCCGACCGATGGTGACGATTACTATGTTGCCCAGTGCGCTTACACTTTCGACGATCCTTTCGAGGTCGACCAGACCTACGTCATTCGTTTCTACGCTAAGTCCAACACTGCAGGTGCCGGCCTCCAGTTCTGTGTGCAGAATAGCTCCACATACTCAGGCGAGGGCTACGCAAATATCGAGATAGGCACCGATTGGACTCTCGTTGAGCACGAGTACACTTGCTCCAAGGAGGGCATGGACCGCATCCTCATCAACTTCGGTAAGTACGCCGCAACGTACTATATCGACGACGTCCAGTTCGGCAAGAAGGTTGAGAACACAGACCCTATGACCAATGTCATGACTGGCGACAACTCCGATTTCGAGGGCGGCACCAAGGGCGATTGGAGCTCATGGGGCAACGACTCATCTACCGGCGTCAGCGATAAGGGCGAGGGCCACAGCAGTGACTACTGTATGGTCCTCGACAACCCGAAGGACGGCGACGACTACTATGTAGCCCAGTGCGCCTATACTTTCGACACTCCGTTTACTGTAGACGAGACTTACGTCATTCAGTTCTACGCCAAGACAAATACCGCTGGCGCTGGCCTCCAGTTCTGTGTGCAGAACAGCTCTACATATTCTGGCGAGGGCTATGCGAATATCGAGGTAGGCACAGATTGGACTCTCGTGGAGCAAGAGTACACTTGCTCCAAGGAAGGCATGGACCGAATCCTCATCAACTTCGGCAAGTACGCTGCCAAGTTCTATATCGACGACGTCAAGTGGGGCGTGAAGAAGGCCGAAAACAAGAGCCTCAAGACTAACAAGGGCACCACCATTACCTACGTAATCAAGAGTGCCGAGGAGAAGAAGGCCATTCTCGACAATGCTATGGAACAGTGGATTAAGGCTATGTTCGAACACGTCAATGGCGACGACCGCTTCGTGGCTTGGGATGTCGTCAACGAGCCTATCAACGATGGCGGCGGCCGCCGTGGCATCAATGGCGTCTTCGGCGGTTCTTGGACCGATGACGATGTCACTTACTATGACGAGGAGCCTACCGAGACTGAGACCGACGGCCTCAAGCTCAACTGGTCTACCAGCACCGGCAACAAGCACTTCTATTGGGGCTACTATATGGGCATGGACTACGCTTATAAGGCATTTACATACGCCCGCAAGTACGCCGACGAGAACGGCTTCGCCGACCTCAAGCTCTTCGTCAACGACTACAACCTCGAGTCCAGTCCAAGCAAACTTGCTGAGCTCATTAGCTTTGTCAATGACATCGATCAGAATTGCGGTGGTTCTATCGTAGACGGTATCGGCACTCAGATGCACATCCAGGTGGCCGAGAGTGACGAGGCTCTCGCAACCCTCAAGGCTAATGTCGACGATATGTTCAAGACTATGGCCGCCACTGGCAAGCTCGTCCGCGTAACCGAGCTCGACATTGCCTTCAGCAAGGCTACAACCAACCCGTCTTCAACTCAACTCAGCTGGCAGAGCAAGACCTACCAGATGGTTGCCGAGTCATATGCCGCCAACGTCCCCGAGGCGCAGCGCCATGGCATCACCATCTGGGGGCTCTCGGACAACGAGGAGGAGCACGAGTACTGGCTCAACGGCGATTCGCCTAACCTCTTCGACTCTTCCTACGAGCGCAAGGAGGCATACCGTGGCTTCTGCGACGGCGTGGCAGGCTTCGACATCAGCACCACCTTCTCGGGCGACGACTGGGTCAACAAGTACAAGAACGAGGAGTCTTCCGACGACTCTTCCGATAGCGATAAGACTGAGGAGTAAGAGAGCTTCCCCTTCTCTCTTCGTCTGAACTTTCAGAAACGTAAGACTGAAACCTGACGGACCGTCCTGCTCACCTGCCAAAGGCGAGCGGGGCGGTCTTTTCTTTTTTTTGCTCTTGACGATGGAGAACGATATATGTTGCAAACATCATTAAGCATCAGTACATAGCACTATGGGCCATTACGTTAACCCCGGAAATGATTACATAGCAAGCATCGTCAAGCGCAAGCCTTTTGTTGATAAGAGCGATATGATTGCCGACCTCAATAATCTGTTTGGACCTGATGACCGTGGCCGCGTGTGCGTAAGCCGTCCCCGCCGTTTTGGCAAGACATTGGCTGCTAATATGATATCTGCATATTATTCTTGTGGGTGCGATAGCCGTGCTATTTTTGAGGGACTTAAGTTGGGCAAGATGCAAGGTTGGGATGCGCATCTTAACTCTTGTAATGTAATTTGGGTTGATGTCAGCGAGTTCTATTGCAGTTTGGGTAATGGTGAAAATTTTGTCTGTGCGCTCAAGTCTGTGCTTCTGAAAGAGCTTGCTTGCGAATTCCCCAATGTAGGCATAACTGCGGAGGACGACTTTTTTGATGGTTTAAGGAGAGCGTATGAGTCTGTCCGTCGTCCTTTTGTCGTGATTCTTGACGAATATGATGCGCTTTTGAGATACTCTGTCGGTAAAGAGAGCTTTGATGAATATTTGAACTTCCTCAATGTGCTCTTTAAAGGTATGGCGATGTCTAAAATTGTGCAGCTCGCCTACATCACAGGCATAATCCCTATCATTCGTAATAGCTTCCAGTCTAAACTCAATAATTTCAGAGAGTTCACTATGGTGAGTCCTGGCCGCTTCGCAAGGTATATGGGCTTTACTCGAGATGAGGTTAAGGCTGTTTGTGATGAGTGTGGCATCGATTTCGCAATGTGTCTCGATTGGTACGATGGCTACAAACTTAATGACGAGGTGGACGTCTCCTCTCCTTATTCCGTGACCTTGGCCGCTTCGGAAAAGTGTTTTGAGAGCCATTGGTCCGCCACCGGCTCGTATTATTGCCTCAAAGATTACATAAGTATGGATTTTGATGGTATCCGTGCTGATGTAATCCGATTTATGAACGGAGAGCAGTTGGATATAGATATCTCGACATACCAGAACTCTCTGAGTGACTTTAATGATAAGGACGAGATTTTTACTTACCTCGTGCATCTTGGCTACCTTGCATACAACAGTCAAACCCATAAGGCGTATATTCCAAATAAGGAGGTTATGGGTGAATGGAAGAACTCGCTAAAAGACAATAGAAAGTTCAGCACAATCATAGATTTTATCGACAACAGCCGAAATCTTTTGTCCGCAACCATTGATAAGGATGCCCAGGCAGTGTCTGAAGCCCTAGATTATGCCCATCAGGAGGTGACAAGCAGCCTCTCCTACAACAATGAGCAGAGCCTCCAAAGCGCAATAACACTGGCGTATTTCTACGCCAAGGCCAATTACACTGTCCTAAAAGAGATGCTAACGGGCCGCGGCTATGCTGATGTAGCCTTCATTCCCATTGTGCCGTCGTCTGAGTACCCTGCCATAATCATTGAGCTCAAGTGGAACAAGACGGCGAAATCCGCCCTCGCCCAAATCCGCGCAAAACGATATGCCGATGCCCTTAGCCACTATAAGGGCAAGTTGATTCTTGCTGCTGTTACCTACGACGTTAAGACTAAGCAGCACACCTGCGAATTCTCTGAGCAAGAACTTTGATGCTCTCCCCCCCCCCCTCTATTTTACTGCAAAATTTTCCATCCCAAAGTAGCATTTATTAACGAATTAGTACTATCTTTGGCTTTAGAAACGAACAGTACAGAATAGATGACTATCCTAAAGCACATACTGCTGTCAGTCAGCGCAATAACTCTTGCCTCGGCCGCAATGTCGCAATGCCGCATCGAAGGTGCGGGGTCTGATAGGCGCCTGACGCTCAATGGAGAGCCTTTCATAATCCTCGGCGGCGAGCTCGGAAACTCCACGGCTTCGTCGGCCGCTGAGATTGAGTTTCAATTCCCCAGACTCAAGGCTATGGGGCTCAATACGGTCCTCGTCCCGGCATATTGGGACCTCCTGGAGCCTGAGGAAGGTAGGTTCGACTTCTCGCAAGTGGACAATGTGATTGAGACGGCCAGAGCCAACGACCTCAAGGTTGTCTTCCTCTGGTTCGGCGCTTGGAAGAACTCTATGAGTTGCTATTCCCCAGCATGGTTTAAGCTTGATACTAAGCGTTTCCCGCGTGCGCATACCTCTACGGGCAAGGCTATGGAGATAGCTAGTTGCATCAGCGAGAACGTCCTGCATGCCGATGCCGCGGCTTTTGAGAAACTCGTGGCGCATATTGCTGAGACGGATACCGAACACACTGTCGTTATGCTCCAGATTGAAAATGAGATAGGTATGCTCGAGAGCGCGAGAGACTATTCCCCCGACAGTGAGAAACTCTTCCAGTCCGCCGTCCCCCAGGCCCTCATTTCCTACATCAAGAAAAATAAGAAAAATCTCCATCCCGAGTTCCGCTCCCGCTGGGAGGACAATGGATCCAAATTCAGTGGCACGTGGGGCGAGATGTTCGGCACGGACGTCTTTGCCGACGAGATTTTCCAAGCTTATCAATACGCTCTCTATGTTGGCAAACTTGCCGACGTGGCTCGCAAATATGTCTCCATTCCTCTCTACGTCAATGCTGCGATGAACAGCCGTGGCCGCCGCCCGGGGCAGTATCCCGCCGCTGGTCCTTTGGCTCACCTCATCGACCTTTGGCGTGCTGGCGCTCCTGCTCTCGATTTTATCTCTCCTGACATATACGACAGCGGTTTTGAGGGCTGGGTTGATAAATATTCTGTGTGTGGCAATGCCCTTTTCATCCCCGAGATGCGTCGCGACGAGGATAATGGAGCCCAGGCGTTCTTCGTCTTTGGCCAACACAAGGCTTTGGGTGTCAGTCCTTTCTCTATTGAGAATAATCCCGACAGGACAAAGTTGACCAAGGCATATGCCACTCTTGCCAAGATGTTCCCTATGCTCGCGTCGCATCCCGATCGCCGAGGCCTGCTCTTCACTTCCAAGGAACAGGAGACCACGTGGCAGGAGGACGGTATGAACATCTCTGCCCGTCATTTCTTTACATTGCCGTGGGACCCTCGTGCCACTGATGGCAGCCGTTGGCCAGCCGCTGGAGCCATAGTAATCCGGCAGGGCAAATACGATTATATCGTGGCTGGCTCGGGCATCGTGATGAATTTTACCAGCCTTGCCGAGCTGGAGGCTAAGTCCAAGGAGGAGCAGGTTATGCTGGGTGAGGATGGTTTCGTTCTTGCCGAGCAGACTGGCAAGAGGGCCCAAACGACAACCGTTGATTGGAGTGGCGTAAAGCGCATTGGCATCCTTTCCGTCGATGTGGTTGAGCCGCAGGCCGACGGAAGTCTCAAGTCCATTAAGCGTCTCAACGGCGATGAGGACCACCAAGGTCGCCATGTCCGCATCGGTGTGGACGACTTCCAAATCTTGCACGTCAAACTGTACCAATACTGATTCAGTTAACAATTAACAGTTAACAGTTGCGACTGTTCTCTGTGGGGGGGGTGTAATAACTTTCCAGGGTAGCTTTTCTACCCATCTTCATTCCGAACCGAAATTATACACCATAACAGTCGGCTGACTTATCAACTGACCAAAAACAGATAACAGAAAATATGTTCCGACACGTCATGACATGTGTGGCCCTGTCCACTGTGGCCTCTCTTGCCGCCTCGGCACAAAACTTTGAGGTAATCAAGAACGGCAAACCCGTGGAAATTTGCGTCTCGGCCCAGGCCGATAAGGGCGTCCTCCGAGCCGTTAACTCCCTTGCGGGCGACATTGAGATGATTTGCGGCCAAAGACCCGATATCGTCAATACCGTAGACATCTCCCATCAGCAGATCCTCATTAGCCAACTCGGCGATGAGTTTTTCGCCAAGACCAACATACAGGACAAGGAGCTCCGAGACAGCACCGAGAAGCATATCCTCGACATAGAGCCCACTCGCATCAACATTGCGGGAGCCGACAAACGCGGCACTATCTACGGCATTTATACCCTCAGCGAACGACTCGGTGTGTCGCCTTGGGCGTGGTGGGCCGACGTGCCTGTGCAACATCGCAGTGACGTATCCCTCGATTGCGGCGTCTCTACCGAAGGTTGCCCCAAGGTCAAGTACCGCGGCATCTTCATCAACGATGAGTGGCCTTCGTTCGGCTGGTGGTGCGCCGATAAGTTTGGCGGCGTCAACCATAAGGCCTATGAGCATGTATTTGAGCTCCTTTTGCGCCTCAAAGCCAACTTTATGTGGCCCGCCATGTGGGCAAGCGCATTCTATGACGACGATCCTGATAACGGACCCCTTGCCAACGAGATGGGCATTATCATGGGTACGTCCCACCACGAGCCTATGGCTCTCGCTCAGCAGGATTGGAAACGCCGCGGCATTGGCGCCTGGAATTTCAGGACCAATCAGGATAACCTAGAAAAGTTTTGGCGCTCTGGCATTGAGCGTTGTAAGAATTGGGAGACTATGATCACGGTCGGCATGCGTGGCGATGGCGATGAGCCTATGGGCGCAAGCACCGAGATCGATCTCCTCTCCAAGATTGTCAATCGCCAGCGCAAGATTATCTCCGACGTTATGGACAAGAAGGCGTCCAAGGTCCCGCAGGTCTGGGCCCTCTACAAGGAGGTGCTCGACTATTACGAGAAAGGTATGCGTGTCCCAGACGACATAACCCTCCTCCTCTGTGACGACAATTGGGGCAACGTCCGCCGTCTCCCGGATATCGGCGCCAAACCTCGTAAGGGTGGCTACGGTATGTATTACCACGTGGACTACGTTGGCGACCCTCGCAACTATAAGTGGCTCAACGTCACTCAGGTTGAGCGTATTTGGGATCAGATGGAGCTCTGCTATGACCACGGAGTACGTGAACTTTGGATACTCAATGTTGGCGACCTCAAGCCTATGGAGTACCCAATTCAGTTCTTCCTCAACTTGGCTTGGAACCCTGAGCGCATGAAGGCATCCGACATCCGCAGGCATACCGTCGATTTCTGCAAGACGCAGTTTGGCGCAGCCTATGCAGAGGAGATTGCCGATATGATTGCCCTCTACACCAAATACAACAGCCGCCGCACCCCCGAGATGCTCGACGACCAGACCTACAGCCTCGAGAACTACGACGAGTGGAAGCGTGTCCGCGACGACTACCGTGACCTTGAGAGCCGCGCCCTCCGCCTTGGCTATCTCTTGCGTAAGGAGTATGCCGACGCCTACGACGAACTCGTCCTCTATCCCATCATGGCTTGCTCCAACCTCTACGATATGTATTACTCCGTGGCCGTCAACAAAGACCTTGCGGCCAAGGGCAATGCCGAAGCCAATATCTGGGCCGACCGTGTAAAGACTCTCTACGAGCGCGACTCTCTGCTTACCATCCACTATAACAAGGACATCGCCGGCGGCAAGTGGAACCATCTTATGGATCAGACTCATATCGGTTACACCTATTGGCAGCAACCCGAGACGCAAGTAATGCCCGCCGTGGCCTATGTCCGTGAGGACTCTGTGTCTAAGAGCGGCACGATGCTCTACGTCGAGGGCGACGGCTATGTGTCTTTCGATGCCGAGAACCCGAGCCGCCGCAGTGGCGACTGGACTCTCGTGCCAAACCTCGGGCGCACTGGCTCGTCGCTCACCGCCCGCTCTGTCACTCCCGCCACGTGGGTGGAGTACGATGTGGAGTTCTCGAGCAGCGGCTCGCCCAAGTTGCAGGTGGTGCTCAGCCCAACTCTCAACTACGGTGGCAATGGTCATAAACTGGCAGTCTCGATAGACGGCGGGCCCGAGCATGAGATTGACGTGCATGGCCTCTATGGAGGTGGCGACAGTTATGGAGGCGGGCAGAAGACTCTCAGCCTCAATTCCGGAATGGGCGAGGGATACGTCTCTATCAATGGTCCGCTCGACGAGAACACTTGGCGCAAGTGGGTCGGCGAGAACGCCATCATCGTAGGTCAGAAACTCGAAGGCGTATCCGCAGGCCGCCATACCATCCGCATCCGTCCAGAGGACGATGCCATGGTGCTCCAAAAGGTCATGATAGATATGGGTGGCCTTAAGCCGAGTTACCTTGGCGCCCCGTCTACGCCTGTGACTGTAAGAGAATAGAACCCAAACATTCAAACAGATATGAATAGCAAGATATTTTTACTCTCGGCGGGTCTGCTGTCGGCGGTGACGTCGTGGGCCGCTGTGCATCCCGCAGCGTGGATAACGAGCGGAATGGTGCTCCAACGTGGGCAGGAGGTTACTCTTCGTGGCACTGCCGACCCTGGCGAGGCTTTCGAGATCTCGTTCTCGGGTGCGTCGCCCCTGACGGAGAAAGGCAAGAAGGCTGGCAAACTCAACGTGCAGGCTGCGTCTGATGGCCTGTGGTCCGCCACTCTCCCTTCGCTCAAGGCTGGTGGTCCATACGTGGTTAACCTTGGAGATGTCGAGTTGACCGATGTCATGGTTGGCGATGTCTATCTTTGCTCGGGTCAGAGCAATATGGAGCTCCCAGTGAGCCGCGTGATGGATAAGTATTCGGCCGAGATAAACGGCACTGTCAATACCAAGGTGCGCCTCCTAAAGGTAAGTCTCGCCACAAGTTACGACGGCCCCGCAGCCGACGTGACAACAGGCGGCTGGAAGACTCTCGACAAGGATAATGCCTACGACTTCTCGGCCTGCGCATATTTCTTTGCCCGTGAGATGCAAGCCCACGACCCCAAGGTGGCAATTGGCGTTGTCGAGGCCGCTGTCGGTGGTTCGCCCATTGAGGCTTGGATGAGTCGTGAGCAACTCCTTGCAGATGGCTTTACACTCCCTGTCAATCAGTTGGATATAAATTCAGACACCGAATATCGCAAGGCTGTCGAGTCTTATGGCAAGACTGTGGGTGACCGTTGGGACGCCATTCTTGCGCAGAAAGAGGCTGCCCTCAACCTTGATTGGAAAGCCGAGAATTTCGACGATTCGTCGTGGGAAACGGTGGATGCCACTTCCGACTCGTGGAGCCACAGCAAAGTACGCAATCTCAATGGTGCGCATTGGTTTCGCAAAACTATTGAAATCTCCGCCAGCCAAGCTTCGCTCCCCGCTACGCTCCGCCTTGGCGCGATAATCGACGCCGACGAGGTTTGGGTCAATGGCGTACGTGTCGGCATCACGTATTACCAATATCCTCCGCGTATCTACGACATACCGCAAGGTGTTCTCCATTCTGGCAAGAACGTCATTGCCGTACGCCTTACAAGCCAGAACGGCAAACCCGCCTTTGTGGCGGACAAGTACCGCGGCATCTTCTTTGGCGGCAACAGATGGCTCAATGGCAACAACGTCAGCCAACTCGACTTGGACAATGAATGGAAGCACCTCTACGCCGCGGCTATGCCCAACCGCCCCGGCATTCCTTTCTTCTACTACACCCCAACCGTCCTCTACAACGCCATGGTAGCACCCCTTGCTGGCTGCAAATTTGCGGGCGCTCTCTGGTATCAGGGCGAGAGCAATGTTGGTCGCGAGGGCGAATATGCGGTGATGCTCAAAGGTATGATGAGCAATTGGCGTTCGCTCTTTGCCAACCCCGATATGAAATTCGTGATCGTCGAGCTCGCCGACATCGATAAGCCCGTTGGTCAATGGCTCCGCAACTTCCAAAAGATGCAGCATGAGGTGGCCGAGGCTGACCCGCATGCCGCCATCGCCGAGGCGCATGACCTTGGTGAGTGGAACGACATCCACCCTCTCGACAAGAAAAACGTAGGTGTCCGCGCTGCCAACGCTATGCGGTCGATAAAATAGATTCAAACTGCTAACTGTTAACTGCTAACTGTTAACTGTATGGATAACGGCTTTTATAAACTAAACTGGCTACAGCGCATAGGCTTCGGCTCGGGAGATTTGGCGCAAAACCTTATCTACCAGACGATATGCATGTACCTCCTCTTCTTCTACACCAATGTCTATGGCCTTGCGCCCGAGGCTGCGGCATTTATGTTCCTCATTGTCCGACTTGTTGATGTGGCTTGGGATCCGCTTGTAGGCACATTTGTAGACCGTGCCAATCCGCGCCTTGGCAAGTATCGCAGCTACCTCGTCTTGGGTGGTATCCCGCTCACGGGTTTCGCTATCCTCTGCTTTTGGAATGGATTCTCGGGCTCCTTGGCTTATGCCTACGTGACTTATGTGGGCATGTCGATGTGCTACACTCTCATCAATGTTCCCTACGGTGCTCTCAATGCTTCGCTCACCCGCGACACCAATGAGATAACCATCCTCACGTCGGTCCGTATGTTTATGGCCAACTGCGGTGGTTTGGCTGTAGCCTCTGGCATCCCGCTCCTCGTGGCCGCTCTCTCTCCCGACGGGCTCACCAACACTCCCGCCAGTGCCAACGCGTGGTTTACCACTATGGCCATCTATGCCATCCTGGGTCTCGCCCTCCTCGTTTTCTGCTTCAGCCAGTGCAAGGAGCGCGTCGTTATGGACCAGTCGGAGGCGAAGAACGTCAAGGTGTCCGACCTCTGGATGGAGTTTGTCCATAATCGTCCTCTCCGTGTCATTGCCCTTTTCTTTATCACGGCTTTCGCTATGATGAGCGTAGGCAACTCTGCAGGTTCCTACTACATGGTTTACAATGTCCACGCTCCTGAGTGGATGGCGCTCTTTATGGGTCTCGGCTCTGCTCCGTCGTTCATCTTTATGCCGCTCGTGCCGGCCATCAAGAAGGCTCTTGGCAAGAAGAACATGTTCTATATCTTCCTCGGCATCGCCATTCTCGGTATGGCCATTCTCTACGCCGTATCTATGATCGATGCCCTCAAGGATCAGATTTGGCTTGTCATGGTGGCGCAGTTTATCAAATCCACGGGTGTCATTGTCGCCACTGGCTATATGTGGGCTCTCGTGCCTGAGGTCATCAGCTACGGCGAGTGGAAGAGTGGCAAGCGTATTTCGGGCATCGTCAACGCCCTCACCGGCATCTTCTTCAAGGCCGGTATGGCCCTCGGCGGCGTAGTCCCTGGTCTCGTGCTCGCCTATGTCGGTTTCGATGCAAATAATGCTACAAATCAGTCGGCTTTTGCCGAGCAGGGCATCCTCTGGCTCGTATGCGTCATCCCCGCCATCCTCTTGGCTCTCGCCATGTTCATAATCTCTAAGTATGAACTTGAGGACGACGTTATCGACAAGATTAACGCCGAGGTCGAGGCTCGCCATCGCAATGAGGCAGACGCCAAATAACACGGCGTGCAATTTGAAATTTTTGTAATAACCAAATACTCATCCGTCCGAATACCTTTGCCTCTGAGTCTACTCAAAACTCGGAGGCGGAGGATGCCGGACTCAATAAGATAGAAATGAGAAGACTCTTAATCCCTGCGGTAGCCTTGGCTCTCGCGTCGTGTGCTCAGCAGGCGGACATTGCCCCCGTGGGCCTCAAGGATGTTGTGGCAGGCAAGTTTACCATTGGCGTGGCCGCAAATGGAGAGCAGATGGCTGGCCGCGATTCCATTGGCATCGATATCATCAAGCGCAATTTCAATTCGCTTGAGTCGGAGAATAATATGAAGTGCCAGTTTATCCATCCCGAGAAGGACCGCTATGACTTTGCCGGAGCCGACAGCCTAATGGCTTTTGCCGAGGCTAATGGCATGGAGGTCATCGGCCATTGCCTCGTTTGGCATTCGATGAACGCTCCTTGGTATTTTGTCGATTCCCTTGGCAATGAGGTGTCGGCTGAGGAACTCCACCGCCGTATGGTGGATCATATCACCACGGTCGTGAGCCGATATAAGGGCCGCGTCAAGGGCTGGGATGTCTGCAACGAGGTAATTGTCGAGACTGGCGGACTGCGCAACAGCCCATATTCCCGCGCCTTTGGCTACAACTTTATCTACGAGGCTCTCGAACTTACTCATAAGCTCGACCCTGATGCAGAGATTTATATCAACGACTACGGTATGACAAATCCTGGCCGTCGAGCTGGCTATATGGCTCTCATAGACACTATCCGCTCTCGTGGCCTCCGACTTGATGCCGTTGGTCTCCAAGGACATATGGGCATCGATTTCCCCGACTCTGCCAATGCCGAGCGTACGCTCTGCGAGTTCGAGAAGATTGGTATGCCAGTCATGATCACCGAGTGGGATATGGGCGCGCTGCCTACGTTCACCCAGAGCGCAAACGTGACCGTGGGGGACGAGCTTCCTACCGCAACTCCCGAGACCGACATCTACCGCGCATGTTTGCCGGACAGCGTCAGCGTATTGTGGAACAAGCGTATGCGCATGTTCTGGGATATGTTCATAAGGCATGCGGACAACATCAAGCGGGTCAATATCTGGGGCGTACGCGATGGCGACTCGTGGAAGAACGATTTCCCCATTCTCGGACGTAAGGACTATCCTCTCTTCTTCGACTGCGAAGGTCAGCCCAAACCATTTGTAAAGGACATATTGTCTGAGTATAGCGACAAAAAAAAACAACAATAATGAAGACTGAAAAACGATATCTCGTACCAGGTGACTACATGGCCGACCCTTCGGTCCACGTCTGGAATGGCAAGCTCTACATCTACCCCTCTCATGACTGGGAGAGCGGCGTCGAGGAGAACGACAATGGCGACCACTTCAACATGAAGGACTACCATGTCTTCACCATCGAAGGCGACCCTATGACGGCTCCAGTTGTGGACCACGGCGTCATCCTCGACACGGCCGACATCCCTTGGCATGGCCGCCAGTTGTGGGATTGCGACTGCGTACGTGGTAAGGATGGCAAGTTCTATCTCTATTTCCCCCTTAAGGATCAGAACGACATCTTCCGTATGGGTGTGGCTATTGCCGACCGTCCCGAAGGTCCGTTCGTCCCCGAGCCAGATCCCATTCGCGGCAGCTATAGCATAGATCAGTGCGTCTTTGAGGAGAACGGCAAGTATTATGTCTATTTCGGCGGCCTTTGGGGTGGCCAACTCCAGCGTTATCGCAACAACAAGGCCCTCGAGTCCGCCATCCTGCCCGAAGGCGACGAGCCTGCCCTCTGCCCGAAGGTGACAATCCTTTCGGAAGACATGAAGCAGTTTGCCCAAGCTCCGCAGGACGTGCAGATTCTTTATGAGGACGGTACGCCCATGAAGGCTTCCGATCCACACCGCTTTTTCGAGGCCTCGTGGATGCACAAGTACAATGGCAAGTACTATTACTCCTATTCGACGGGCGACAGTCACTACCTCTGCTACGCCGTGGGCGACAACCCAATGGGCCCGTTCACGTATCGCGGTGTAATCCTGACTCCCGTTGTCGGCTGGACTACTCACCACTGCATTGTCGAGTATCAAGGAAAGTGGTGGCTCTTCCATCATGATAGTGTGCCCAGTGGCGGCCGCACATTCCTCCGCAGCCTAAAGGTTTGCGAACTCAAGTATGATGAGAATGGCGACATCATAACCATCGACGGTATGGACTAACACTCGTTAGTGCACTTCAATCCCGCGGAAACCCAAGGCAAGATGCGAAAACGGTTTCGTCTCCCGCCTCTTAGGTTTCCGCGGGATTGATTTATTTGATACCTTCGCGGAGAACACAAAATAAGCAATTCCGCAATATGTTTGAATACGTAGACCAGACTAACTATACTTACAAAGTGGCAGACATCAACCTTGCCGAGGCTGGTGCCGCAGCCCTAAAGTCCGCCGAGGGCGATTGCTCCGATATCATAGCTTTGCGCCAAGAAAATGAGGCTGCGAAGCCCCTCAATGGCAAGCGAGTAACATGCTGTATTGAGGTAGGTGCACGTGGCGTGGCTTTTGTCGAGGCTCTTGCGGCGCTTGGCGCTACTGTGCGTGTCTGCGCCAATGGCACGTCGGCAACGGTCAATGAGTTGGCTGCTAAGTTGGCCAAGGATGAGATTTCAGTCTTTGCATGGAAAGGTGAGAGCTTGGCTGAATTTTGGTGGTGCGCCCGCAAGTCGCTCGATTTCGTGGACAAGGCTTGCCCCGACTTTATTGTCGATGAGGGAGGGCGGCTCTCGCTCCTCATCGAGCGCGGCGTTGAGTTCTCTGACGATTTCGGTCTCTATTCCAAGGATTATTCGGAGGCTGATGAGGATACGCTTGAACTTGTTGAGCTCTTGCGCATGGTGCGTGGCCACATCGATTGGCATCGGGTGAAGGACTCTGTCGGCAAGACTGTTTCGGCAGTCTCCGCTGAAGGCATCCGTGAGATGCTCTAAGGCAAAGTCCCTATCCTGATAAAAAAACAATAACCGGCGCAGAGTGTGATAATCGCAACTCTGCGCCGGTTCTTTTTCTCGTGACTGTTAAGCCCTAGGATATTCTATATCCGAGTCTGAAAGAGTTTTTTAGTTACGCCATTGCCACCAGAGGTCGAAGTCGATGTAGTTGTCTATTGTTATTGAGCTGTCGTAGTCATAGTCGTCATCGCCAATGGTTGAGTTCGCCTCATCGGCTATGATTGTTTGCGCACTGACAGAATACGTGCCGACGTAACCATACCCACCAGAGACGTTCTCCGTTACTGGCAACGGATACTCATATGCCTCGTCGTCGGAACTTTCGGAGTATGTGTAAATGCTCTCAAGATATGACTCAAAGTCATCTGAGAGAGTCAGAGCTTCCACGGATACGGAGTCGCAGTACTCATTGTAGCCACTTTTGTCCACAGTGACATAGCCTTTGTCGTCAGTGATTTCTATGAGGCTGCTGTATCTGATATAGTGTTTTGTATGGCAAGCGTCATAGCGGTAACTGCGCATAAAGGGTTCAATGTAGCTGCCGACCTTGGCGTTATGGTATGCGAGGCCAAATGACCTGTATTGGCTCCTCCAATATGACCGCGAGGCCACCCACGCTGAGTCTATGTCCACGTGGCTCGGCATTATGCTTGGCGCCGACTCTGCTGTCCCGCGCGTGGTGCTCTCGACTCGCATGCTGTACTGGTGCCCTTCCTTGATGTCCACTTCGCCGGGAAGTAGGTAATACATAAAGCGCTCTGCAATGTTGAGGGTGAGTCGGCGCTCGGTATTCTTGTGGAGTGTGGCTATGGTCTCGCCGTCTTCGATGAGGTATACCGTGGCATCGGCAACGGTGTCGCTCTCGTTCTTTTTGTCAACCCTTACAGAATGCATCACTTCGGCGTATACACCATGCCCGTCGGAGATGCGTCCGTTAAGCACGAGTTTGTCGCCAGTGTAGTTGCTCGAGTATTCGATCTCCTGCACAAGCTCATAATTGCCTGGTAGGAAGTAGTCGCAAGATTGAAGTGCGGCGGCGGATATGATTGCTGCCGCCGTGATGGTTGTATGTTTGAGTTTCATTTCATTGTTCGTTTAAAACCAGATGCTCCAGCTGAGCGACGGGAGGATTGTGTAGTCGGAATAGACTTTTACCTTGTTGCTTGACGCTGAGAAGTTAACATAGCTCGGGTTCTTGTGGGCGTACACGTTGTAGATGTTGAGAGCCCACAGCATCTTGGTGCCTCGCTTGCCGGTGTAGTTGCGGCTTACGTTGAGGTCGAGTCTGTGGTAGTTCGGCATCCTCTGGTTGTTGACTTCTGTGAAGACGAAGTGGCCTGCGGGGTCCACCATGTCGCCGCGGACAAAGGATGTGGGCATGGTGAAGGGCTTGCCCGTCGAGAAGTTGAATGTAGCGCTGGCGCTCCAATTCTTGTTGATGTCCCACAAGCCGAGCAGGGTAAGTGAGTGGCGACGCTCAAAGAGGTGCGGGAACCAAGTTCCGTAGTTGATGCCGTCGAACTTTCGTTCGCTGCGCTGCCAAGTGTAATATACGCTGGCCGAAACCCCATGGGGGAGGTCTTTGCTGCCCATAAACTCAAATCCATAGGCCCGGCCGTCGCCTCCTGTGAGAATGTCTTGCCCAATGGAGTTGAGGAGGCTGCCCTTCGAGACGACTTTGGTCGATCGGTAATATTGCAGGTCGGTCATCCATTTATAATAGCCTTCGGCCGAGATGTTAATCTTAGCGTCGTCGTTGGCGTAGAAAAGACCAAGGGCTGCTTGCTTGGCATGTTGGGGTGGTGTGCGCCTCGTGGCTGCCATCCAAGCTTCGCTCTGGGAATCGTCTACGTAGCTTAATACGCAGTGGTTGAATTGGTTGGCAACGGAGAATCCCGCCTTGAGAGAGAGATGACGTGAGAAGAGAAGTCGCAATGAAGCTCGCGGTTCGAGGCGGTAGAACGTGGTGTCGGCCTCGCCGTATGCGGCTGATGCGTGGTAGGCTGTGGCTCGGAGTCCGAGGTCGAGGCTGAAACTACTGGTGAGGTTTAGCTCCTCGTCGGCGTAGAGTGAACTTTCGACGGAGCGCATGTTAGTCTTTGCCGTGACAACACTGTCTGTGCGGACTCCCGCCGCTTCCTGCCATTGGGTGTTGGAGAGAGGGCTGAAGAGGTAACGGCTGACTTCAGCTCCGGCATGGAGCTTGCCGATGGCGTGAGTCTGCTCAATTCCGCTCTTGATGGATATCTCTTTGAGGCTGTTGTTTGTGTTGGTACCGGAGTGAGTTTTTGTTCGTGTCCGGTCATCGGCATCGGTGCTTTCTGTCTTGCTGCGCAGGTTGTTACGGTAGCTTGTGAAGGCTGCCGAGGTGCGCCAGAAGATGTTGTCGAAGCTCTTGACGAAGGTTAGCGACACGCCGTTGTTGCGTATGGCGGTTCGCCCTGTGCTCTTTTCGAGATACTTGTTGTTGCTCGATAGGAAAGCTTCTCCGAAATGCTCGAAGTCGGTGCCTATGATGGTCGATGCTGTGAGGTGCGCCGTGGAAGAGATTTTCCATCGCAGGCGCGCATTGATGTCGTAGAACGATTGGCTGACGTAGCTGCTGTTCATCGAGTTATAGGTCTCCTTGCTTTGGAAGTCGAGGTTGTAGAATGCTCTGCGCGAGGGTATGTTGAAGAGGTCGCTATAGCCAGCGCGGGCAGCCACAGCGAAGGTCAGTTTGCCTGGAATGATGGGGCCTTGCGCAAAAGCTGTGCTCGATAGCATTCCGACGGAGATGTGGTATGTGCGTGTCGAGTCGTCGCCGTCACGGCTCGTCACGTCGATTACCGATGCCAAACGTCCACCATAGCGAGCGGGGAAGATGCCTTTGTACACGTCAACGTTCTTTACTATGTCGGAGTTGAAGAGTGACACGAGTCCGAACATGTGGCTGACGTTGTATATCTTCATTCCGTCGAGAGTTATGAGGTTCTGTCCCCTGTCTCCACCGCGAACGAAGATGTCACTCATTCCGTCGTTGCCTGCCGATACGCCTGGCAGGAATGTTATGGCCTTGATGATGTCGGGCTCTCCAGTGAACGAAGGCATTGCCCTTACGAGCTTGATCGGCACGGTGTTCTTGCTCATCTGCACCATCTCGACTTCCGGCACCGTGGCGGATACTTGCACCTCGTCGAGTTGCACTTCTTTGCGGTTCAGTCGGATTTCAACTGCGGAGTCTGACTGTGCGAATGCCGTGGCGTCAAGTGTCAGCGGTTCGTAGCCCATGCACGATACGGAGAACTTTCCGTCGGTGCGGAGCGAGAAGTAGCCGTATGAGTTCGTTGTCGTCCCTCGTCCTGTGCCTGTTTCGGCTACATTGGCGAAGGCCACGTTCTCGCCAGTCTTTGCGTCGACCACGCGGCCGGCCACTGTGCGGCTTTGCGCCGTGGCGGCTGTGGCTACGAGGAGCATGGCGATGGCGGTTATTGCCGCCCTTGTCCTGGCTGCTGTCATTTCGTTTCTATTTGTTGTCTGTTGTTGGGTGTGTATGTCTTTCAGAAAATCCTGTATCCTAGTCGGAACGTTAGGCTGTGCGCTTTCCATGACACGTTATACTTTTTGTGCTCCTCCATAAATGGCTTTTGGTCTCGGCGAACGTCAACGCCGAGGATAAACCTCTTATATTCGAGGTTTATGCCATACAAGAATGTGGGAGTCACGATGTGATAATCGCAATTGAATTCACGCCAACGTGTTTCCGTAAATGTGTCTGACTTGTGGTGGGTCAGGAACGTGGCTCCGAAACCGACGAATGGGCGTATGATGCCATGGATGCATCTATATTCCAATTTTATTGGTACTGTGGCAAATTCAAACGGATGGTTGTGCCTTACTTTCGGAGTAAAATGCTTTTCTCCGCTGTCGGGGTCTGTGGTAAGATATATATTTTCACCTCCGTATGTGCGAAAGTGATTGTATATAAGTCCAGAGTACAGCCCGAAGCCGTGTTTGAACTCATATCCAATATTGGCATCAGCTCCCCAACCCATGGCAGGTTCGAACCACATTGCCATATAATAATAGCCATAACGGGAACCTGAGCTTTCTATGAAATTTACGTTGTCGCGACCCAATCTAAGTGCGGCATCGAGTCTCCACTGGGCAGATGTGGGAGTGCTGAATAAGTAGAGAACCGAAGAAAGCGAAAGAATTAATATAGTTCTCATTATTTGCTGTTCTCTATGTAAAAGTTGTAAAGGTCCAGCACTGTGTTGTTGATGTCATCTGAGCCCGCTGAGCCATTGAGGCCCGTCATATATGGCTGCTCAACCTCTTCTACTGAGACTGAGTCCGTACCGATTGCCGAAGTCAGTGCGCTTGCGGCCTGCTCCGGTTCGCAGATTCCGTCGTCGTTGCTGCATGATGCAACGAGTGCCGCGGCTACAATTGCGATGATCATTTCTCTTCTTTTCATTTTACTTGTTGATTGGTTTTACTGATTATATATATTGTTGATTGTTAGTTATATATTGTTGCGTGTGTCTGGTTGGGCGGTGGCGCTCAAGCTAGGTCAGCGATCAATCCAATTGCGGAATATTATGGCTTTGGAGCGACTTAGGCTTACATCACCATCATCGCAGCCTTCAATTTTTACCGAACATTTCGAGAGCCCGAATTTGAACCCCTTGACGGCGCGTATGTTGACCATGTATTGTCTGCTGATTTTTAAGAATGATACGGGATTGAGCTCGTTCTCTATGTCGCTCATAGACTGGCGTATGAAGTATTCTCCTCCTGATTTCAGATGGGCCGCTACCTTGTCGCCCCTTATGACGAAAAAGTTGACGTCTTCCACGTTAACGGGCTCCAATGCATCGCCGCGGTATATCATTATCCGTTTGCGCCAATAGCGGGAGTCACTTATCAAGGCTGCAAGACGTTCCTGTACGTCATCGTTGTCTACTGCGGACAATGCCGTTTTCGCTAAAGCCGCTGCGAGGTCTGCCCGCTCGAAAGGCTTGAGCAGGTAGTCGATGCCGTTGCTCTTGATGGCCCTCATGGCGTAGTCGTTGAAGGCCGTGGTGAAGATTACGAACGACCTCGGCATAACCAACCTGAAGGCGGCGAATACGTCTCCTCCGTTTATCTGTATGTCGGCGAATATCAATGAGTATGGCTCGGGACTGCGGAGACGGGCTATGACGTCGTCTACGTTGTTGATTGTTGGCTCTATGATGGCGTTCGGCTCTATGCTCAAAATGAGCTCTTTGAGCCGTTCGGCGCTGAATGGCTCGTCCTCTATTATTATGATTGTTCGGCGCATTGCATGTGTTGTCTTTTATAGTTCGGTGTGGTTATTCCTCGTCTGTGGCAGAGTCTAGCTTGATAATGGGTATCGCCACTTCAAAACGTTTGGGCGTTTTTCTTATTTTGATGTCCCGTCCGCACTCGAGTAGGTAGCGTTTGCGTAGGTTTATGAGGCCTATGCCCGTTGTCGTCTCGGGGGCGTTGGCGAGTCCTCTCTCGGGCCTGTTGTTCCCTACCACTAGGTAGTCGTCTTCGCGGCTCACGGAAATTATGAGTTTCTCGTCTTTCTGCGGCAGGCTGTGCTTTGCGGCATTTTCAATGAGCACCTGCATGGCTAGGGTGAGGATGCAGTCCGTGTCGCTCGGCTCGCATCGGCTTGTGTCCAAAACTATCTTGTCGTCGAAGCGTATGTTGAGCATCGCCACGTCGTCTTTCGCAAAGGCAAGCGACTCCGTGAGGCTTACGAAGTCGTTATCCACGTCCTCCACTATCCTTCGGTACGTCTTGGCCAATCGGACTGTGAACTCTTCGGCTTTGACGGGGTCTACGCGCGTCAGCCCGGCCAATACGCTTAGGCTGTTGAAGATGAAGTGCGGGTCCAACTGGAGTTTGAGGATGCGCTTCTGCAAGGCTGTCTTCTCCTCATTCTGCCGGACTATCATGAGGCTGTAGTGCTGAGACGTGTGCGCCAATGATGCGAGCGACGATATGAAGCAGAAGAAATATATGCTGCCCCAGAAACTGTCGTCGTCCGTGGGCCATAAGTAGTAATATGCGTTCTCGCAAATGACGGCTATGAGTATGTTGACTCCAAGAGTTATTAGGCCGAGAGACAACATTCGCGAATACGTGACCTTGCTGAAGTACCTTAACTGCGTCACGAAGATAGTGGTGAGTATGCTGGCAAGTGAGAATACTCCGCAATATGTTAGGTCCACGAAGTAGTTCCACACGGCGTCCGTCCATGTGCCTTCCCATTCGCTGTAGTCTATGAATAGTTCCCAGATGATATCGCATATGAAGAACGTGCCAATGGTGTACATCGCCCAGTCCTTAATCAGATGGATAATCGTGATCCGTTGTGTCCAATAATTCATGACGCTAAGATACCTCAATTAGTTACACTCTGATGCCCTTAAAACGCCGAAGCGTCGAAAATCGCCCCTGAAACGACATATTTCGCCCCCGAAGTGTCGAAAATCGCCTGCGAACTGCATCAAGACTTGGAACATTTTTGCCCCGGGTGCGTAAAACAAAACGGTGTGCTCTCACAAAAAGACTCGAATCCAAAACGACTAAAAACAAAGAAATGAAGCTCACAGGACGTAGAGAAAGCTCTAACGTCGACGACCGCCGAGGCTCGTCGAAAACAAAAACCGTAGGCGGCGTAAGCCTCGTCGGCATAATCATTGCCATGGTGATTGCCTACCTCCAAGGCGGTAACCCGCTGAGCGTGCTCACCGACTCCAACCTCGCCGGGTCCATAACCAGCTCCGTCACGGCCAATGGCACCGACACGGACTACCAACCTTCCGCCGAGGAGGAGCAGATGGCCACCTTCTGCCGCCAGATCCTCGCCTCCACCGAGGATGTCTGGACCAAGAAGTTCGCTGCCGAAGGCCTCACGTACGAGCCTCCTACGCTTGTCCTCTTCACCGAGAGCGTGCAGAGCGCATGCGGTGGCGCCACCTCTTCCGTTGGCCCATTCTACTGCTCTGGAGACAACTGCCTCTACATCGACCTCTCGTTCCTCCTAACTATGAAGGAAAGCCTCGGCGTAAAGGCTAGCCAAGGCAAGGACCTCCGTGAGCTCGCATACGCCTACGTAGTGGCGCATGAGGTGGGCCACCACGTGCAAAACCTCCTTGGGACGCTCCCCAAGGTCCACAACCAGATGAGCGGCCTCTCCGAAGCCAAGGCCAACCAACTCAGCGTGCGCCTTGAGCTCCAAGCCGACTACCTCGCCGGCGTATGGGCTGCGGGCGAGAATGAGCTCTACAACTCACTCGAGGACGGCGATATGGAGGATGCCATCTCCACCGCCCTCGTCATTGGCGACGACTATCTCCAGAAGAAAGCGCAGGGGCGAACCGTCCCCGAAAGCTTCACCCACGGCACGGCGCAGCAGCGCGCCAAATATCTCCGTGCCGGCATGAACGGCGGCTCCATCAAGGGCGCCGACGTCCTCTTCCAAGGCAACTACGAGGACCTCTAACTTCTCTTTTAGACACATACCCAAGCGGGGCGGAGGGAGTTTTTGACTTCTCCTTCCGCCCCGCAATTTTTGGGGTGGGGCTATCTTCTATAAAATTATCGATGAGTTCCCGCTTGAAATCTCATTGAAAATTTCAGCGATTTCTTCGGCTGGAACAGCCATCAATTCACATGGCTCAATTTTGTGCAATCCTCCGCCATACACACGTCCGCATTCTAGAAGACGACGTTGTGGAATGCTGCGCAGCGATCGCCACACACAACGCAAGTTGTGTGGATCTTCCAGCATTTGTGCGTATTCCTTTTTTGGAAGCAGGTGCAGATATGTGTTAGCCGTAATAATATGGTGTTCGTTAAGGATGAAGCGAAACGATCCCGCCCCCTCGCGTCCCATATATGGTATTATTATTGGACCCGCCGATGTGGTCGGACATCGATACCATGGTGCGCGCCGACTGCAGATGTATCCTCCTTGCCGTCCTTCTGCTTCGCCTCGCTCGATGTATTTGAGTACAGATGGGTATAACTTCCTCAAGACTTCTCTGCTCATATCGCATATGAAAAGCATGCTTCCTGTCTCTTCGCCAATCTCTTCAGTCTGTGGAGTCAGATGGCGTGGACTAGGTATTATTGGGCGGAGCATATCTTGCGGTATTCCATTTTCCTCCGCAGCCCTATTGTCCATTATGAAGAAGTTGTTGTCTCCCGTCACGAGTCCGCGCTTGACTGTGAAAAAATCGCCTATAGTGTGCTGTACTTGGTCTCCATCCAAATCTTGTGATGTGAATAGCTTCGTCCATTTACTTTGAGTTCGCAATGAGTTGGATGTCATTATACGTGTCCCGCTTGGATGCTCAATGTCGCTTCCCCAAGAAAACTCCACCGAATGCCCATCTTTGGGCTTCCTGTTCCTGAAGAAAACAACGCACGAACTAACCAATGCATCAGAAAATATGACCTCTGACGCTTGAAACCTGTGTATCCTAATTAGCTCAACTTTGTCAGTGAGGTACGTTTTTACGGCACTTCCATAGTTTACGTCGAGAAACTCAGTGGGGACAAGCCAACATGACAGCCCGCCTTCCGACAGCCATTCATCAGATAATAGCATAAAATAGCAGTAAAGTCCGGTGAGCCCCGAAACTTTAACGCCAATCTTCTGCTGCGCCCTGTCTTTTAGCCAAAGTTTGGTCCCTTTGTCTATGTGATGGTGTCTTACGTACGGCGGATTGGTTATTATGCAATCATATTTTTGAGATGGTGCATTCTGCTTTAGAAAGTCGTCTATGTGTATCTCGATAGGTTTGCCCTTCCAAAGTTGTTGCGCTGGCTCTCCGTAATGACGGTCAACTTCAAAACCTAAGGCTCTCTGCCCTTTGTCTCCAAACACATCGAGAAATGCGGCATAAAAGGTCCCTAATCCTATTGACGGCTCAAGGAAAGAGACATCATCTCTGCCTAATATCGTATGCGCGACTCTCGCTATTTGCCGTGCTAACTCTATTGGGGTTGCGTACTGCCCCAGCTCATTGCGCTCTTGCGCATTTTTTGCCGAATCGAGCTCAGTCTGAAAATTTTTCAACAAATCTGTCTCTTTCATATACCAGCTTTCTCTAATTCAGATACATTGTGCTCCCATACCCAGTCGATGCCCTCAGCGGCCTCGTATTCGAGGTAACTGGTGTCGAAGTATCCTCCGAGGAACAATATGTAGTTTATTCGCTTCTCTCCATAGGTTTTACGTAATTGGGAAACCTTCTGAGCTTCCTCTTTCCTTCGTTTGTTTGTATTGGCAAAGTCTCCTGCTGATTTGCATTCAATCAATATAGGCATTTCTCCTCCCTTGCTTCCAAATGGCTTGATGGCAACGTCTATTGGTAGTCTGTTCATTTTCCCATCGTTGTCTTCTACGGGAATGTTCAAATGGTAAGCATATGAGCCTGCTGGCATGTCGTCAGCCCGCCTTATGGAGTTTGACTTTATCATATTATAGTCGCACTCTTCTAGGTACTTCGCAATTGTATTTAGCTGACGTTCCTCTTGCGCGTTCCTAACGGTCGGGTCGGCTAGGGCGCTGCACAGCCTGTCGGCTATGACGTTTACTGCTATTGCGAGCTCTTCGTTTTCTATTTCGCGATCCTCTTCTAGCCAAGGCATCAAGTCTTTATCTATTAGTTTCTGGATGGCTTTTGTTATAGCATTCAATTGCTCGTTGAGATCTTCATCCTCTAATCGTGCTGGCAGTTTTCCGTCATCAAGCGTTTTTATAGTCGCTTTGGGAACTCCAGTTAGTCCTGCCAGTCGGTCCTCTGCTAATGTAGGGAGTGTCGCCATTCGCATTGCCGGTAAGATGTATGGGTGACCTTTTAGAATCCTCGACGTAATGCTGCGAAATTCGTCTGTCCCTTTCATCGCTTCCTCAACGATCTCGATTGCTTCACATCGCACTTCCCTAAAAGCTTTGGGCGCGAATTTGATAAACCAATTGTTGTAGTACTCGACAGACTTCTGCGTGTCTGTTTTCCACTTGTCTCGTCTTGTTCTGTTAATATCCATACCTTATTCAATTGTTATGTGAAAGTTAATCTTTGAGTTCTCTGCTCTTAAAAACAAATCTGTCTCTATTCCGCAAACTTACATTTTATCTTGTTTACTCTTTTAAATTCGGCTATTCTTTTTCTCTCTCTCCCCCAAAAATCATAAATTCCCACCACAAAAGCCAAACGTTTCTTTTTTAGAGTTAAATTCGCGATTTATGGTTGCAGTGCGACGCCTTGCTGATTTTTCGCCAATCCCAAATCCTAAGACGCTGCACGACAATCTCCCCACCATTAAAGTACCCACGCAAAAACTTATTCGTCAAGGTGCTCGCCAAACGTATCATCCCTTGCCTCGACATCCGCGACGGACAAACCGTCAAAGGCGTCAACTTCGTCAATATCAAGAACGTCGGTGACCCCGTCGAACTTGGTGCCGAATATGCGCGCCTAGGTGCCGACGAACTCGTATTCCTCGACATCACGGCTACCCACGAGGGCCGCAAGACCTTCGCCTCCCTCGTCGAGCGCATCGCCCGCCATATCAACATCCCCTTTACCGTCGGCGGCGGCATTAGCGAACTCGCCGATGCCGATCGTCTCCTGGCTGCTGGCGCGGACAAGGTCTCCATCAACTCCGCGGCCGTCAAGAACCCCCAACTCATCTCAGACCTGTCCCACAACTTCGGCAGCCAATTCGTCACCGTCGCCATCGATGCCCGCCAGGACGGGAAAGGCGAATGGGTGGTCACTGTCCATGGCGGACGAATCGACACGGAGCGTCGCCTCTTCGAGTGGGCACACGAGGCGCAAGAACGTGGTGCTGGCGAAATACTCTTCACCAGTATGAACCATGACGGCACAAAGAACGGTTTCGCCTGCGAAGCCCTCGCCGAACTCAGCGAAAACCTCTCTATACCCGTCATCGCTTCCGGCGGAGCTGGCAATATGGAGCACTTCCGCGACGTCTTCACCCGTGGTAAGGCCGATGCCGGTCTCGCCGCCTCCATCTTCCACTTCCACGAGGTCGCCATTCCCGACCTCAAACGCTATCTGGCTGACAATGGCATCCCCGTCCGTCTCAAGTAATCAGTGCAAAGAAACACAAGTACATAATCATATCAATCCAATGCTGGACTTCACGAAAGACTCCGCGGGCCTCATCCCCGCCATCATTCAGGATGCCGAGACCGGCAAAGTGCTCATGCTCGGCTACATGAACCAAGAGGCCTACGAGAAGACCAAGGCCGAGGGCCTCGTCTCCTTCTTCAGCCGCAGCCGACAGACCCTTTGGACTAAGGGCGAGACCAGCGGCAACTTCCTCCACGTCGTCTCCATCGCCGAAGATTGCGACCACGATACCCTCCTCATCAAGGTCCATCCCGATGGCCCTGTCTGCCACACTGGCACCGACACCTGCTGGGGCGAGACCAATGAGGCCGAGGACGTCATGTTCCTCAAGGAGCTCCAGGACTTCATCGAAAAGCGCCACCAGGAGATGCCCGAGGGCAGCTACACCACCAGCCTCTTCAAGAAGGGTACCAACAAAATCGCCAAGAAACTCGGCGAGGAAGCCGTTGAGTGCGTCATTGGCGCCACCTCTGGCGACGACGAGAACTTCATCTACGAGTCCGCCGACGTCCTCTACCATCTCATCGTCCTCCTTACCCACAAAGGTTACCGCATCGAGGACGTTGCCCGCGAGCTCCGCTCAAGGCATCACTAAATCAAGTCTTTCCCTACAACAAACAAAATATACACAGGAGTTCCGCTCGCCCGCCAAGATAACTCTTGGCGTGGCGGGCGCAACCCTATCTTTCGATAGATGCTCCCCGAAACAGTCATTGCTAAATACTACGAGCCCTACACTCGCCTTTGGAACATACTCGTGACGCACAGCCGCAGCGTGGCCGACCTCGCTGTGGCCATTGTCGATGCGCACCCCGAACTCGCAGCCGACCGCCAGTTCGTCTTTGAGGCCGCCATGCTACACGATATCGGCATCATCGGTACCAATGCCCCCGACCTCGGTTGCTTCGGTGATAAACCTTACATCTGCCACGGCACAATAGGCTCCGAGATGCTCCGTGCCGAAGGCCTCCATCGCCACGCCCTTGTGGCTGAGCGGCATACAGGCTCCGGCCTCTCACTTGACTACATTCTTGCCAACGACCTCCCAGTGCCCCATCGCGACCTCCTTCCCGTCTCTGTCGAGGAGAAAATCGTCTGCTATGCGGACAAATTCTTCAGCAAGACTAAGCATCTGACTGTCATGAAGTCCTACGAGAAAGCCCTCAAATCTTGCGCCAAATATGGCGACGAGAGCCGAGAACGTTTCCTCGCCATGGACAAACTTTTCCGTATCCCCGAGATCAAGCCGAGCGAGCTTGATAACGATCAGACTCAAAATATTACCACTGAAAAATGAATTGCACAGACACTTTCCGCACTCCGCCCTACCGCCACAATTGCGCGCAGGCTGTTGCTTATAAGTACGCGGCGCTCCTCGGCATCTCGCCCGATGAGGCCCTCGACCGTTTCGCCGGTTGCGCTGCCGGCCATGCCCCCGGCGGTCTGTGTGGCGCTCTCTTCGCTGCCAAGACTCTCCTCCCCGCCAAGGCCGACGAGATTGAGGCCAAATTCAAAGACGCAACCAATGGACACCTGACGTGCTCCAACATCAAGATGCTCAGCGGCACTCCCTGCCCCGTCTGCGTGGACACCATCGACAAAATCTTGGCGGAACTGACTGGTGGCAAAAAATAGACGTGCCTTCTGAAATCTCCCTCTCAAAGGCACTCTCCCCACAACAAAATCTCCAGCAACTGTTAACTGCTAACTGTTAACTGCCACCTGTGTTAAAGACCATTCTCAAAATATGCGTGTCGCTAGGCGCTTTGGCCTTCGTCTTCTCTAAGATCGATTTCGGCGGTACGTGGGAGACCATGCGCAGCGTTTCGCCTCTTTGGCTCGTTGTCGCGCTCCTTCTCTATGCGGCGTCGCAGTTCGTAAGTTCCGAGAGGGTGCGCGGCGTGCTCGCTGCGGTGCCTGTCAAGATCGATTGGGCGGTAAACCTCCGTCTCTATTGGCTAGGCATGTTCTATAATTTCTTCCTGCCCGGTGGGGTGGGGGGCGATGGATATAAGGTCTATTGGCTCCACAAGAGATATAATACTCCCGTCAAGCCAGCCGTCTTCGCTCTCATTGGCGACCGTCTCAGTGGCCTTGGCGCCATTCTTGTCTACACCCTCGCCTACGCCGCTTTCCGCTCTGGCCTTGCCGCCAGTGTCGGTCTTGCAGGCGTATCGGCCACAGAGCAGTTGTGGATTCTCGCCCTCATCCCTGTCGGCATCTGGGTCTACTGGATTTTCTTCCGTCTCCTCCAACGCAATCTCAGCCGGGCTGCGATGGTTGCTCTCGGCGTTTCGCTCGGTGTGCAAGGCTTGCAGATGTGTACGGCTGCCGCCATTCTTGAGGGGCTTGATGCCGGTGGTCTCATTGGCGACTACTTGTTCCTTTTCCTGCTCAGTAGCGTGGCCTCGGCTGTGCCCGTCACCATTGGTGGCGTAGGTGCTCGTGAGATGGCTTTTATGATTGGTTCGCAATATCTTGGCGTCGAGCCTAATTGTGCCATTTCGCTCAGTCTGCTTTTCTACGCCGTGTCCCTCGTGTGCTCCCTCCCTGGTGTCTATTACTCCATCCGTTCTTATAAGATAGATGGTCAGCCCATCCCCAAACCCGATGAATCTATCGAACTGACGGATGTGGTTGAGAAAATACAATAATCTTACATAAAGAAATGCGTGTACATTTTATTGCCATAGGCGGTGCTGTCATGCACAACCTCGCCCTCGCCCTCCAAAGCAAGGGCTACGCCGTCTCGGGCTCCGACGATGAGTTCTTCGAGCCCTCCAAGAGCCGTCTTGCGGCCCACGGCCTCCTGCCCGACCAGCCAGGCTGGCATCCCGAACGCATTTCCGCCGACCTCGATGCCGTCATCCTTGGCATGCACGCCACGGAGGACAATCCCGAACTTGTCCGCGCCCGCGAACTCGGCATCAAGATCTATTCCTTCCCTGACTATCTCTATGAGCAAACTCGCCATGAGAAGCGTGTTGTTGTAGGTGGCAGCCACGGCAAGACCACTACTACCGCCATGATTATGTATGTCCTCCGCCACTGCGGCATCGAGTTCGATTACATGGTGGGTGCGCAAGTCGAGGGCTTCGACACCATGGTCGGCCTGTCCCATACTGCCAAAGTGGCTGTATTCGAGGGCGATGAATACCTTACGTCTCCTCTCGACCGCACTAGCAAATTCCTCCACTATCATCCCGACGTGGCCATCATTACCGGTATCGCTTGGGACCATGTAAATGTCTTCCCAACCTTCGACGGCTACGTTGACCAGTTCCGCAAATTCGCCCACTCCATAATGCCCGGCGGCAAACTCATCTATTGCGCAAAAGACTCAAATCTTTGCTCAATAGCTGCCGAATCCTTCCCTCAGGGCGTCGAGACTCTGCCTTACGATGGCTTTCCCTGGCACGTCGATTCGGATGAGAACCTCATTGCGCACATAGCCGGGCACGATGTCCATGTTGGTGTCTTTGGCGACCATAATATGCAGAATATGCAGGCCGCCCTCCTCGCCTGCCGTCAGCTCGGCGTGTCCGATGCCCAGTTCGCCGAGGCCATCAGTACCTTTGACGGTGCGGCTCGCCGTCTTCAGCAACTCTGCCGTGCAGCGGTCGATGGACCAATGCAAGGTGCCGTGGCTTATCTCGATTTCGCGCATTCTCCGTCGAAACTCCGCGCTACGATAAACGCTGTCCGCAGTCGCTACCCCGAGAAGAAAGTCGTGGCTTGTATGGAACTCCATACCTTCAGCAGTCTCACACGTGATTTCCTCCCTCAATATGCTGGCACAATGGATGGCGCCGACGAGGCCATTGTCTATTTCGACCCTGAGGTCATTGAGCATAAGCGCCTTGCTCTCTTCTCGGCCGATGATGTCGCCTCCGCATTCAAACACGCCAACCTCACGATCCTCACCCGATCGGCGGATGTCGAGGCCCGTCTCCGCCAAATGGACCTCAGCGGTAAAGTGCTCCTCCTCATGACTTCGGGCAACTTCGGTGGCCTCGACCTCAAGTCTCTCGCCTCCGACCTCATCCTCAAATCAGAGGTAAATTAATCTCCATAAATCGACCCGTCTTGTTCACTCTCTTCAGCCGACATTTCGACTACAGGTCTTCCGATACTTACAGCAACCTTATCTGCGCCCTCACTTCCGCTGGCGCACGCGTGGGTGTCTGGGCCGATGTCTACGACCAGATGGTAAACGCTAATTTCCGCGAGGCCGACGGCGTGGAGCGTGTGGCTACAATAGATGCCGTCCGCAATTCCGAAGCTCTCCTCAGTGTCGGTGGCGACGGCACTTTCCTCGCTGCCGCCAAGATGGTTATGGGCTCGCCAGTCCCCGTCCTTGGCATCAACCGCGGCCGCCTCGGCTTCCTCTCGGATGTTGAGCCTGCTGCCCTCAGTCAGGCCGTCTCAGACCTCATCGCCGGCAACTTCCGCACTATGGACGTTACGGTGATAAATATGTACGCCGACGGTACTGAGGAACCCATTGGCTGCGCCATCAACGAGTTCGCCATCTCTAAGTGCGACAACTCTTCGATGCTCAACCTCGCCACCTACGTAGATGGCGATTACCTTACTACTTTTTGGGCCGATGGTCTGATCGTTGCCACTTCCACAGGCTCCACGGCCTACTCGCTATCCGTCGGTGGCCCTATCGTCGCCCCTACGTCCAACAGTCTCATCCTGACTCCCGTAGCTCCGCATAATCTATCTATCCGCCCCCTTGTCCTCCCCGATAATGTGGTGATCGATATCACGGTCGATGGCCGCGGCCCGAACGTCATGGCTTCCTTCGATGGCCAAACACGTCTGATGCCCAATGGCGGTCAATTCCACATTGTCAAGGCTTCTATCGGCGTCAAGCGTATCCAACTATCAAGTTACTCTTTCTTCCGCACCCTCCGCGAGAAACTTCTTTGGGGTGCCGACGCGCGTAATCCGCAGGGCAAGGATGACGATGATGCGCATTCGTAGATTTTTTTTTGCCGAGTATTGAATTTATATTGTTCCTTTCGTGCGAGTTATACAACTTTGCTACGCATTTATCAAAAAATAGTGCACCAGAATGATTAGCCTGCTCTCTTTTCTCTCCCTGCGCCTCCGTGCCGTGGCTTATGCCGGCGTCGTGGCGGCTCTGTCGGCTTTCGTCTGGTTGCTTCCTTCGCTCTTGGGGCTTTCCCGTTCCGTGGCTCAAGACCGTCTTGAACTCGGTTTTATGGCTGGCGGCAGTTACTACCTCGGCGATATGAACCCGTCGCAGCAGTTCAAGATGACAAGGCCAAACCTCTCTTTCTTCGGACGTTACATGATGAGCGACCGCATCGCCATTCGTGGCCAAGTCGGTTACTATGGCATCGCTGGCCGATATGACGAGTCTTCGCCCGATGTCTATTCAGCCTCGCTCGTCACGAATACCACGACTTTTGTCGAGGGTCAGGTGGAGGCTATTCGCCCAGAGAATTGTAAATTCAGCGCCGGACTTATCGATGTCTCTTTCCTCGGTGAGTTCAATTTCCTCAGTTTCGACCATATGTTCCGCAAGGAGGAGACGCGCTTTACGCCCTATTTGTCGCTCGGTCTTGGCTGTACGGCCTACCCTCATTACTCCGAGGGTGCCAAGAAAAGCAAATTTACATTATCTTTGCCCTTTGGTCTGGGCGTAAAGTATAAAGTAAACAAGTACCTGCGCCTCGGTCTCGAATGGACTTTCCACAAGACATTCACCGACGAGCTCGAGTGCGTCAAGGATCTTACCGGCACTTTCGACCCCGCAGACCCCTATCGCAACGGTGTCCACAAGTTTACGCACAACAACGATTGGTTCTCCAATCTGTGCATCGCCGTTTCGATAAGTCTTTGGCCTCGTTCCCTTGTCTGCAACGACGGCTACAACCCCAACAGGCGTAAGTAGGATGCCTCCTCGCCATAGCCTCCTCGCAAATCCTTTTTTGCGCAAGGCAAAGCGACAGGCTCCCGCTGAGTCTTTTTGTTTTATCCGGACACAACATTGAGATATGACATACAAGGAGCAGATCGATCCCGAAAGAGTTCCCGCGCACATTGCCATCATTATGGACGGTAATGGCCGTTGGGCCAAGAAACAGGGTAACATCCGCCTCGTCGGACACAAGTTCGGCGTGGGCTCTGTGCGCCGTGTCACCGAGGCCGCCGAGATTATTGGCGTTAAGTACCTCACTCTCTACGCCTTCTCCACCGAGAACTGGAATCGCCCCGCCGCAGAGGTCTCTGGCCTTATGGCGCTTCTCGGCTCTACCATCGAGAGCGAACTTGCGGACCTCATCAAGAATAATGTCCGTGTCCGTGTCATTGGCGACGGTCGCCTCCCCGAGGCCCTCCGCAAGAAACTTGAATATGCCGAGCAAAAGACTGAGCAGAACGATGGCCTGACCCTCGTCCTCGCCCTCAGCTACAGTGGTCGTTGGGAAATTGCCGAGACCGCCAAGCGCATTGCTGCCGACGCCGCAGCCGGCAAACTCAACCCCAATACGGTGGACGACAAGGTATTCGCCTCCTATATGCCTTCCTGCTTTATGCCAGATCCTGAGCTCCTCATCCGCACCAGCGGTGAGTACCGCATCAGCAATTTCCTCCTTTGGCAGACGGCTTACTCCGAATTCTATTTTACAGACACCCTCTGGCCCGAGTTCGGTGCCGAGGACCTCTATAAGGCTATCGTAGATTTCCAACATCGCGAACGCCGTTTTGGCAAGACGAGCGAACAAGTGGAGAACAACTAAAATCTCCCGTGCGCTCCCTACCTAGTAGACACACAGACTAACTCACACACAAGACTTTCCTCATCCCATCCGACCAATGTTAAAGAATCTACTTCTGGCGGCTCTCTCCATAATTTCGCTCGGCCTTTCCGCCCGGGCGCAGTCCGTCGCGCAGCCCGATTCTATTGCTGCCTCCACCGACTCTGAGCCCCAAAAGGTCGATAAGGTCTCTTACTCAGGCGTCGCCCGCAAATATATTATCGATGACATCATCGTCACCGGCGTCCAGCATATGGATCAGACCCTCCTCGTCAACCTTTCCGGTCTCCGCAAAGGTCAGGAGGTCGCCATCCCTGGCGATGAGATCACTCAGTCCGTTAAGCGTTACCTCAACAACGGCCTCTTCTCGGACGTCAAGATGTACTATAAGGACACCAAGGAAGGCCATGTGGCTATTGAAGTCGCCCTCAAGGAGCGTCCACGCCTCAGCAAAGTAAATTTCATTGGCCTCAAGCGTTCCGACATTAAGGATGTCCAGGATAAGGTAGCCATTATGGAAGAGGCGCAGGTCACCCCCTTCCTTATCAAGCGCGCCGAGAAATACGTCAAGGATTACTTCGTTGGCAAAGGCTTCTTCAACGTTGAGGTTAATGTCAATCAGCGTGTCGATAAGCTCAATGATAACCACGTTATCCTCGATATCACTGTAGACAAGAAGGACAAGGTCAAAGTCCACAAACTCAATTTCCATGGCAACAAGGTTATGACCTACCGTAAGCTCAACCGCGCCATGAAGAAGACCAACCAGAAAGGCCTTATGAACCTCTTCCGCACCAAGAAGTTTGTCAAGGATCTTTACGAGAAGGACCTCGTCGCCCTCGTTGATTACTACAATGAGCATGGCTACCACGATGCCAAGGTCGTCAATCAGACAGTTGTCCCCTATAAGGACGATATGGTCGATATCGATGTCTACATCGAGGAAGGCAATAAATATTATCTCGGCGACATTAAGTGGGTCGGCAATAGCATCTATACTGGTGAATATCTTTCCCGCGTCCTCGGTATGAAGCGCGGCGATGTTTACGATACCAAGAAACTCAACAAGCGCCTTTTCGAGGAGGACGATGCTGTCCATAATCTCTATATGGACAATGGCTACCTCTTCTCGAACATCTCTCCCGTCGAGGCACGTGTCGAGGGCGATACCATCGATCTTGAGATGCGCGTCGTCGAGGGTACGCAGGCTACCATTAATGAGGTCATCATCAATGGCAACGACAAGACCAAGGAGCATGTCGTCCGCCGTGAAATCCGCACCAAGCCTGGTCAGCTCTTCAGCAAGAGCGAACTCATCCGTACCGTACGTGAGCTCGCACAGCTCGGACACTTCAATCCTGAGACCATCAATCCAGTCCCGCAGCCTAACTATGAGAATGGGACCGTTGATATTGTTTATAATCTCGAAGAGAAGAGTAATGACCAGATTGAACTCTCTGGTGGTTGGGGCGCTGGTATGTTCGTAGGCTCTCTTGGCGTCTCGTTCAACAACTTCTCTATCCAGAACATCTTCAACAAGGAGGCTTACTCACCACTGCCAACAGGCGACGGTCAGAAACTCTCGCTCAAGGCTCAGGCTAACGGCAAGTACTTCAAGTCTCTCTCCTTCTCATTCACAGAGCCTTGGCTCGGCGGCAAGAGACCTAACTCGTTCTCTATCTCGGGCTTCTACTCTTCGCAGACTGGTGTCTCTAGCAGCTACTACAACAACTTCTACAACGGCTACACCTCCGGCTACTCAACTACCGAGAACGTCGTACCTTCAAAGAACAGTCTCTCTCAGCTCCGCCGAGTTTCTGGTTTCTCTGTCGGCTTTGGCAAGCGTCTCACTTGGCCTGACGACTGGTTCGTTCTCAGCGTGGACCTCTCTTATCAGCACTACCGTCTGCGCAACTGGCAATACTTCCTCATGCAGAACGGCCAGAGCCACAACCTAGCAGTCGGCATTAGCCTTACGCGTAACTCTATCGACAATCCTATATTCACCCGCAGCGGTTCGCTTTTCTCTATCGGCGTAAAGCTCACCCCGCCTTACTCCGCTTTCTCCAACCACGATTGGCGAAACGAGGATGACCAGCAGAAGCTCTATAAGTTTATCGAGTATCACAAATGGTCACTCAAGGGTCAGGTCTTCAAACCCCTTACCCCCAACCGCAAGCTTATCCTCATGGCCAAGTTCGAGATGGGCTTCCTCGGCTATTACAACCGTTTCCGTAAATCTCCCTTCGAGAAGTACGTTATGGGTGGTGATGGTATGAGTGGCTATAGCACCTATGGTGAGGAGACTATCGGTCTCCGTGGTTACGAGAACTCTTCACTCACTCCCCGCGCTTCCTCGTCCTACTCTTATGATGGCAACATCTATAATAAGTATACGATGGAGCTCCGTTACCCCATCACACTTCAGCCCCAGGCTACTGTCTTCATCCTCGCCTTTGCCGAGGCCGGTAACTGCTGGAGCAAGTTCGAGGACTATAGCCCATTCGACCTTAAGCGTTCGGCCGGTGTCGGCGTCCGCATCTTCTTGCCTATCTTCGGCCTCCTCGGTATGGACTGGGGCTATGGCTTCGACGAAGTCTCGGGCTACAATGGTGCCGGCGGCAGCCAGTTCCACTTCGTTATGGGTCAGTCATTCTAATAGTCTGTCAGTCTGTTAGATGATTGCCTCTCTTGCCCCTGGCAATGTCGTCCCTCCTCTTGGCACGCTTATTGCTACTCTGTGGGGTAAGTGATAAAACACAAAAAGTAAAGTCTTAAAACATAAACACCATGCGTAAGATTATCCTGTCTCTCGCTCTCGCCCTCGTGGCTAGTGTTTGCGCCATGGCGCAGAAAACCGTATTCGTAGATACCGAGTACATCCTCAAGAACATCCCAGCCTACGAGACTGCCAACGAGCAGCTCTCCGAGCTCTCTAAGAAATATGAGGCCGAGGTCAAGGCTAAACTCCAGGAGGTTGAGCAACTCTACGAGACCTACCGCACCGAGAGCGTCTTCCTCTCCAACGATATGAAGGTCTCTAAGGAGAACGAGATCGTCCAGAAAGAGCAGGAGGCCAAGAAACTCCAGCAGCAATACTTCGGCCAAAATGGTGAGCTCTTCAAGCAGCGCGAAGTCCTCGTTAAGCCTATCCAGGAGCAGATTTTCAACGCCATCTCTACCCTCGCTCACGAGAAGAGCTACTCTGCCGTTTGGGATAAGGCTTCCGCAACAGGCCTTATGTATACAGACAAGACCCTCGACATATCCGACGCCGTCCTCGCCAAACTCGGCTACGGCTCTGGCAAATAAGGATGTCGCATCCCCTTACTTTATATTCTGCATTTCCACTTAAAACTCTATTATGCCCAAGATTCACCTTTTGATCGCTGCGGCAGCCTTTTTCTTCTCAGCACTCTCTGCTGAGGCGCAGCAACTCAAGTTCGGCCACTTCGACTCTGGCGCTTTCCTCCAGTCGATGCCCGAAGCTGCAACTATACAGAAAACCCTCAATGATGAGCAATCCAAGATGGAGTCTCAGCTCGTCGCCCTCCAAGAGGATTTCACAAAGCAGGTGAAGGACTATCAGCAGAAATCGTCTACTATGACAGAGGCCGAGGCTCGTGCCAAGGAGGAGGAACTCAGTGAGCTCAGCCAGCGCATCCAGCTCTTCCGCCAGACTGCAGCCCAGGATCTCCAGAAGAAGCAGCAGGAACTCGTAACTCCCGTTCTCCAAAAAGTCCAGGCCGCCGTTCAGCAGGTCGGAGCCAACAATGGCTTCACCTTCATTTTCGAGCGCAGTAGCTCTGCCGGTCTCATCGTCTATAATGGCCAGAAGAGCGTAGACATCACTCCACTCGTCAAGAAGCAGCTCGGCATCAACTAAAAAAACATATTTCCACAAGAACCATATAAACTCATTAAAACCATGATTTCTATCAAGACGATCACGGCAGTGGCCGCCCTTTCTATAGCTTCCGCTTGCACTTCAGTTGCAACTTCAGCACAGGACCTCAAGTTCGCTCACATCAACTCCCAGAAGCTCCTCTCCGAGCTCCCCGAGAGCGTCGCTGCGCAGAATCAGCTCAAAGAGGAGGCTCAGAAGCTCCAGGATCAGATGTCTATCATGAGCAACGAGGCGCAGGCCAAGATGACTGAGTACATCAATAAGCGCGACTCTCTGCCAGAACTTATCCGCGCCACCAAGGAGAAGGAACTCCAGGATATGCAAGAGCGCATCCAGAGCTTCCAGCAGCTCGCTCAGCAGAGCCTCTCTCAGAAGGAGCAGCAGCTTATGACTCCTATCATCGAGAAGATTAATACCGCCATCGAGGCCGTCGGCAAGGAGAACAACTTCGTCTACATCTTCGACACCGCCTCTCAGGTTATCCTCTACATGTCCGACCAGAGTGTCGATGCAGATGCCCTCGTAAAGGCAAAGTTGGGCGTCAACTAAGCAGCCCCGGTCAATCAGCACGCAAACACACAACCCGACTGGCGCCTCGACATCAGATGCGCCCGCCGGGGTTTGTGCTACATACACTACTGAGCAACATACTGCGCATATTTAACTCTTCGGCTTCCTTCCAACGTGGATATAACAAGCCTACGGAGCTGCGCTTAATTTACTAACACGTTTTTCATAATGAAAGAGACTGAACTCTATTGGCAGGTCTTCAATCAGGCCATTGCCGACTATCATAAGACCGACAATGTCGATACGCCTATGGTCAACCCATATCCCGCCGACGCCATCGAGCACCTTATGTATCGTAAGAACTGGATCGACACTGTCCAATGGCATCTCGAGGACATTATCCGCGACCCGCAAATCGACCCCGTTGCCGCACTCGCCATCAAGCGCCGCATAGACAAGAGCAACCAGGACCGCACCGACATGGTGGAGTATATCGACTCATATTTCCTCGACAAGTACAAGAATGTCAAGGTCGCAGCCGGCGCTCGCATCAATACCGAGAGCCCCGCTTGGGCCATCGACCGCCTCTCTATCCTCGCCCTCAAGATCTATCATATGAGTATCGAGGCCAATCGCAACGACGCTGACGAGGCTCACGTCGCCGCCTGCTCCAAGAAACTCGCTGTCCTCAACGAGCAGCACACCGACCTCTCTACTGCCATCCAGCAACTCCTTGAGGACATTGAGTCCGGCCACAAATACATGAAGGTCTACAAGCAGATGAAGATGTACAACGACCCGTCTCTCAATCCCATCCTCTACGCAAATAAGAAATAAACATCATCACCATAGGCGGCCCCTGCGCTCCCATTAGAGCGTCGGGAGTCGCCTTTTTACGCGAAAAATCAACATATCGAAAATGAAATCAGTTCTCATTATGCGCCTCACGGCGATGGGCGATGTGGCTATGACGGCCCCTATCGTCGCCTCCGTCTGTAAGGCCAATCCAGACGTCCATTTCTCGATGCTCTCGACTAAGGCTTTTGGCCCTTTTTTCGAGGAGTTGCCCAATTTTACTTTTCTCGGCACCAATATCCGTAAGGAGAAGGGTGGCGTGACCGCCCTTTGGCGTATCTTCCGCACTCTCCGCTCTGCCAGCGCCGACAATGCTGAAATACCTGTGCCAAAATTCGACACCGTCATAGATCTCCACGATGTCCTGCGCACCAAGGTCCTCCGCAATCTCTTTCGCATGGCTGGCGTCAAAGTCTTCTCTATCGACAAGGGTAGGGCGGAGAAACGCAAACTCATAAAGGGCTCCGACCGTCATCAGCTCACGCCTATGCCCGAGCGTTATGCCAAAGTGTTCCGTAATGCTGGTCTTGTTGTCCCCGAGGGGAAATTTGCGCGAACTATTCCCGATTTTCCTCAGTCAGTCCTCCCGGTCGCCGCTCACCGGTCCGAGGAAAAGTGGATCGGCATCTCGCCTTTTGCACAACACAGGAGCAAGATGTATCCCTCTGAGCGTATGATAAGCGTCATGACGGGACTCCTGCAGACTCCCAATGTCCGCCTGTTTATCTTTGGTGGCGGAGCTGTTGAGGCCGAGGGCGCACGTGTCATGATAGACAACGCCACAAGGGTCAACAACGATTTCCGTTATCGTTGCCATAATATGATTGGCGTCATGTCCCTATCCGACGAGATGGCCCTTATGTCTCATCTCGATTGTATGATTTCTATGGACTCGTCCAACATGCATCTCTGCTCGCTCTATGGTGTGCGTGTCGTATCTCTCTGGGGTGGCACCCATCCCTATGCCGGTTTCTTAGGCTATGGACAGAAAGTCGAGGATGCCGTTCAGCGAAACGACCTCGATTGCCGACCCTGCTCCATCTTTGGCAACGTCCCTTGTCGACTTGGCGACTACCGTTGTTTCGACATCGACCCGGCTACGGTTGTCAGTCGTGTCCTTTATGTCTGACATTATTGTCTCTTATTCTGCCGTCTTGTCATTTCTTCGTGAGTGAAGACGCTTTGGCAAAATAATTGCGTATCTTTAGTCGTTAATCTTCAAGTTGATCTTTTTGTCTCATCTCATAAATCATTTGTGCTATGACACTATGGATTATATTTGGCATCTTCGCTCTTGCAAGCTGGATCGTCAGCAGCAGACTCAAGAGCAAGTTCAAGAAATATAGCCAGATCCCTCTGCCTTACTCCGGCGCGGAGATCGCTCAACGTATGCTTCGCGATAATGGCGTAAACAATGTAACAATCCATCCCGTCGATGGCAGTCTAACCGACTACTACGATCCCTCGAACTACAGCGTCAACCTCAGTTCGGATGTCTACTCTTCCCGTACTGTCGCCGCCGCTGCAGTGGCTGCCCACGAGACCGGCCATGCCCTCCAGCATGCTCAGGGTTATAAGGCAATGGCTCTCCGCACGGCTCTTGTGCCAATACTTAACGTCTCCAACACAGTGCTGAACGTTATCTTCATTGGCTCCTTCCTTTTTGCTTTAATTATGCCGAGCCTCTTCCCTTACACGTTGGCCCTCAAGATTATCATTGCGGCTTACGCCATCATCACGGCATTCTCTTTCATTACTCTCGGCGTTGAGATTGATGCTAGCCAGCGTGCCATCAATTGGCTCACCGATAGTGGCATCATCACTCACGGCGAGACTCGCGATGGAGCTGTTGACGCTCTCAAGTGGGCTGCCTACACCTACCTCGTAGCCGCCCTCTCGTCTCTCGCAACACTTGCGTACTACGTTCTCCAATTGCTTGGTAGCAGCAACAGGGACTAAAAATCCCATTCCATAATAATACAAGCTCTCCGCAGATGTCCAGTTGACATTACGGAGAGCTTTTTTGTTGGCGGAGATCAAGGCAATTCTCGTAAGGCCATTGGACTCGCACTTGATCTCGACGACCTCGGCAAGGGGCTGACGGGTTGGCGTGTAGTGGAATAAATTATTCCCTGAGTGTAAATAAAAAATGACCTCCCGTGCTGCCGATATGTCAGCACGGGAGGCTTTGCTTTCTTTTACTGTGGAGAGCAATTTATGCAGCACTAACGGTCTCTACAACTCGTTCAGCGCCTTCTTAATCTTCCGAACAACATTCCATGCGTCCATCTCGCACTCCGCATAAAGCTCATCTACGCTTCCGTGCCCGATAAACCTGTCCGGTACGCCAATGCGCAGAACACGCCCACGGAACCCATGCTCAACCGCATACTCTTCTATGGCCGTGCCAATACCTCCCTCTATCGCGCCATCTTCCATGGTCACAATAAGCGGGCATAGGCAAACAGCGTCGTTAATGAGAGTCGTGTCAAGCGGTTTCGCAAAACGCATATCATAGTGGGCTGCCGATATATTGTCGTCCGCCAGCATGTCGCATATTGTCTCGGCCTCTACACCCATTGGCCCGTAAGACAGAATAGCCACTTGGCTGCCTTCGCGAAGCTTGCGCCCTGTGCCTATCTCAATCTCCTCCATCGGGGTGCGCCAGTCAATTGTCGATCCTTCGCCACGCGGGTAACGTATCACTGCCGGTCCGATATTGCCCTTTTGCGCTGTGTACATCATATTGCGGAGCTCAGGCTCTGTCATGGGGGACATGAGTATGAGGTTCGGGACGGGGCGCAACATTGCTATGTCAAACACGCCATGATGAGTGGCTCCGTCTGCCCCCACAAGACCTCCGCGGTCGAAGCAGAAGACTACGTTGAGCCGCTGCAATGCCACGTCATGGATTACTTGGTCAAATGCGCGCTGGGCGAATGTGCTGTATATGTTGCAGAAAGGCTTGAAGCCCGAAGCCGCAAGTCCGGCGGCGAATGTCACGGCATGCTGCTCCGCTATGCCTACGTCGAAGCATCGTGTCGGCATCTCGCGCATCATGATGTTGAGCGAGCAGCCGGATGGCATGGCGGGCGTTATGCCCAATATCTTGTCATTCTGACGGGCAAGCTCGAGTATCGTCTCTCCGAAGACGTCTTGGAATCGTGGCGGATGTGGCGTGTCGGATGGCTTACTGAGTGGCTCGCCTGTCTCGGGGTCGAAACTCCTGCCTACGGAGTGCCACTTGGTTGGGTTCTCCTCGGCCGCCTTGAAGCCCTTTCCCTTGACGGTTATGACGTGCAGCATCTTAGGCCCCCCAATGCGTTTGAGGTCGCGCAGTATGCTTACAAGGTATATTACGTCATGTCCGTCTGTGGGTCCGAAATATCGTATGTTGAGTCCCTCGAACATGTTTGCCTGATGGCTGGCAAGGTTCTTGAAGCCGTTGGTCAACTTGGTCAGCAGACTCGTGTGTCCTGTTGCTGAGTCGTCTTTGCGGTCGAGATATTGGCTCAGTTTGTTGCGCAGGCGGTTGTAGAGGTTCGAGGTCGATATGTCCAAAAGATATTGGCTCATCCCGCCTGTCACCTTGTCTATGGCCATGTTGTTGTCATTCAATATGACAAGCATATCCGGACTTGCCGTGGCCATGTTGTTGAGCGCCTCGAACGCTTCGCCTCCAGTGAGCGCGCCGTCGCCAATCACAGCCACGACGTGCCTATCCTTCTCGCCCTTCAACTGAGCCGCCATGGCCATGCCGAGGGCCGCCGAGATGGATGTGGACGAGTGACCTACGCCAAATGCGTCGTACTCACTCTCGAAAATGTTTGGGAAACCGCTGATGCCGCCGCTCTTGCGCAATGTGTGGAATATCGACCTGCGACCTGTAAGTATCTTATGCCCATATGCCTGGTGACCTACGTCCCACACCAATTTGTCGTACGGCGTGTCGTAGACGTAATGTATGGCTACGGTGAGCTCCACTACGCCCAGGCTTGCGGCAAAGTGACCTGGCGCATGGCTCATCTGCTCGATTATGAAATGACGCAACTCGTCGCAAAGTTGAGGCAGTTGCTCCACCTCTAGGGCCTTGAGGTCCTGGGGCGTCTCTATCTTATCGAGCAGTTGATATTCCACTTTTAGTCCTTTTGAATTCCCTTTGTAATAACCATTAGGGTGTCGTGGCGCGAATTTAACGCTTTGCGGCGAGAAAGAGCATATCTTCCTCGCCGCATTAGCATTTACACCTAATTATTGCTCACTTTTTCTTATTCTACAATGACCTTGAATGTCAATCCGTCAATCTTCACAAAGTAAATTCCCTGCTCCATCGGGACAAACCTCTTGTACGTGCTGGTCATCATAACGCCTGATGTGGCATAAACTTGTGCCTCTGCATCCGACCCGTCAATATGTATGCCACCCTTCTGTCCGTAGACGCTGACTGCTGCGTCCTTGCTCAGCCCCTTTGCTCTCCACACGACCTTTACTGCCTTATCTTGCTTCGCAAAAGCGTCGTCTGTAGCTCCGATGACACTATATCTCTTCGTTCCACTGACAACCTCGGATGGGATGGTTACCGTGCCTTCGTAATCCACGCCCTCACTTGCGGGCGCAACCTGTGCTTCTCCTTCGCCTGTGACAATGTATGTGATGCCGTCAACAACGAATGAATTCATCTCGACAATGTTCTGGAACTTTGTCCATACGGGTGCTGAGCGGTAGATGGTGGCTGTGCCGGCTGGCACGTAGAGCGTGGCGTTGGTGTAGATCGGGGCCTCGAAGTCGCTCTCGTCAATAGAGAACGGACGCTGCGCCATAGTCACGATTGAGTCGAGTGACGTGGCCTGCCAAAATACTGAGTCCGCCATGACGCTCATCGTTGACGGGAAGTAGAACGAGTGGAGCCCCGTGCAACCGAGGTATGCGTATTTGCTTATGCTCTTTATTGTTGCGGGAAGCGTGGCATCCGTGAGGTCGGTGCAATGGTTGAATGCGCTACGGCCGATGGCGATTACAGATGAGGGGATTACGCTCGTGCGGCAGCCTGCCACCATGGTGTTCGTGGCCGTCTCAATTATGGCGTTGCAGTCCTTGCGCGAGTCGTATGTCGGGTTGCCCGCCTCTACGCTCATCTTCGTCACCTGCGTATTATAGCTGAACGGGTTTTGCTCACTGATTTTGACCACTGTGCGCGGCAGTGTTATCTCCGTGATGTTGGGATTGGAACAGTAGGCTACGGGATTGATGGTCCTTACGCTGGCGGGTACGCTGAACTCCGTCAGTCCCGTGTGGCAGAATACGTAGTCGTCTATGACTTCAATCTTTGCCCCCTGCGCATAAGTGACTGTACCGAGCGACTCGCACATCTGAAATGCGTAGTTGCCAATCTTCTCTACGCTGGCGGGAATCTCTATCGATTGCAGTTTTTTGCATTGCAGGAATGCCTTGCCGCCAATGCTCTTAACATGTGGCTTGCCTGTGAATGCGACGTTCTCAAGCTCGGTGCAACCAGCGAATGCGTATTTGTCTATCTCGATTACGCTCTCGGGAATGCTGACGCTCTTGAGCCCTTTGCTAGACGAGAAGGCGTAGTCGCCAATGCCCGTCACGGCATACGTCTTTCCCTCGTAGGTTACGCTCTCGGGAATGTTAATAACTCCTTTGTATGCCTCGCCAGAGCAGTAGCATTTGCCGCCCCATGTCACTATGGCTGTGCCTGTTGCGCTGTCGAGTTTGTAGTTGAGCCCGCCAATCTCCGTGCCCTCGGCTGTTGCCGTGGTCGATGCGCAGAGTGCGGCTGCCGCTATGAGGAATGTGTGTATTGCGTGTTTCATGCTCTTTCTTTTTTTATGAGTTTTTCTGTGCTGTTTGTTTCTGATTATTGTCTATCGGGGTGGAGTGGGGGACTTGTCGTCCGTGTGTGAATAAATGTAGTCTTGAATGACGACTATTTCGCGAATTTTATATTCTCTCATTTTTACGCAAAATATGTTCCCGAGGTTCGCCTTCCCTGCTTTTTGCTTTTTCGTGGCAACGTTTGCGCAGAAATATTGATTTTAACATTTGCCTTAAAACCCTTGATAAATCAGCGATTTGAGACGAAGTGACTAAAATCGCTTAAAGATATTGTGGGAAAATTATTGCAAACGTATTGCCAATTTAGGAAATGTTTGTAAGTTTGCATCGTGAGGCAAGAGAAATAGCCATAGCGACGGTTAAACTATGCAAACGTTTTCGTCTCGATTTGACTAAACGCCTCGCATCATGATCGCCCGCATCATTTTCTTCATACCACAAAAAACCAAAGAGAGGATTTCACACTCATATTTCTGTTTGTAATTTCGGTTCAGCGCCGTCCGTCGATAGCCTTCTCGGCTTCGGCGGACGGCGCACTTTTTACTGCTATGCGTGTTTATCGTGCTTTTCGCGGTGTAAATCTGTTCTGTTAGTATCGCTCGACTTTTCCCCTAATCCCTTATTAATTGCTTTTCTCGATTTCTCTGACTAATTTAGCACCCAACTATGCGGCGTTCGCGGGGTGTACGTCCCCGCCTCAGAGGACGCGTGCGCTTCTCTGCGCATGCCACACACACGGCCGCGACTTAATCCGTCAAGCAAGAAGACATGTTATTACAAGACCTTAGCGAGCAGGAGATTAACCGACGCAACAACCTGCAGAGCCTCCGCGATATGGGCATCGACCCCTATCCCGCGGCCGAGTACCCAACAAACGCTTTCTCTACCGATATCATAGAGCAGTTCGCCGACGACGCTCCCGAGCGTCAAGTCTGCATCGCTGGCCGTATGATGAGCAGGCGCATCATGGGCAAAGCCTCTTTCATTGAGCTCCAGGACTCTAAGGGACGCATTCAGGTCTACATCTCCCGCGACGAGATTTGCCCCGAGGATAATGCAGACCTCTACAACGTGGTCTTCAAGAAGCTCCTCGACCTCGGCGATTTCGTCGGCGTACAAGGCTTCGTCTTCCGCACCAAGACCGGCGAGATATCTGTCCACGCCAAGAGCCTCACCGTCCTCGCCAAGAGCCTCAAGCCCCTCCCTGTCGTAAAGGAGAAAGATGGCGTCGTCTATGACGCTTTCGAGGACCCTGAGCTCCGCTACCGTCAGCGCTACGTCGACCTTGTTGTCAATAAGGGCGTCAAGGAGACTTTCCTCCAGCGCGCTACCGTGCTACGCACCCTCCGCTCCGTCCTCGACGGCGCTGGCTATACTGAGGTCGAGACCCCTGTCCTCCAGTCTATCGCTGGTGGCGCTTCGGCTCGCCCGTTTATCACCCATTTCAATGCGCTCAACATCGACATGTATATGCGCATCGCCACCGAGCTCTACCTCAAGAGGCTTATCGTTGGCGGCTTCGAGGGCGTCTATGAGATTGGTAAGAACTTCCGCAACGAGGGTATGGACCGCACCCATAATCCCGAGTTTACCTGCATGGAGCTCTACGTCCAGTATAAGGATTACAACTGGATGATGAACTTCACTGAGCGGCTCCTCGAGAAGATTTGCGTGGCCGTAAACGGCAAGCCTGAGAGCGAGATCGATGGCAACGTCATCAGTTTCCGCGCTCCTTTCCGCCGCCTCCCTATCCTCGAGGCCATCAAGGAGAAGACCGGTTACGACCTCGACGGAAAGAGCGAGGACGAGATCCGCAATATTTGTCACGAGCTCAAGATGGAGATCGACGACACCATGGGCAAGGGCAAGCTCATCGACGAGATTTTCGGCGAGTTCTGCGAGGGCACTTACATCCAGCCTACCTTCATCACCGACTACCCTGTCGAGATGTCCCCCCTCACCAAGAAGCATCGCTCTAAGCCCGGCCTCACCGAGCGTTTCGAGCTCATGGTCAACGGCAAGGAGCTTGCCAACGCATACAGCGAGCTCAACGATCCCATCGACCAGGAGGAGCGTTTCAAGGAGCAAATGCGTCTCGCCGACAAGGGCGACGACGAGGCTATGATCATCGATCAGGACTTCCTCCGCGCTCTCCAATATGGTATGCCTCCGACCTCCGGCATCGGCATCGGCATCGATCGCCTTGTTATGCTCATGACCGGCAAGAATGCCATCGGTGAGGTTATGCTCTTCCCCCAGATGAAGCCCGAGAAGAAGGTCGCCCGCGATTCCGCCGAGGCCTTTGGCAAACTTGGCGTGCCCGCCGAGTGGGTTGAGCCCCTCTACGCTGCCGGCATCAATACCGTGTCCGATATGACCGGAATGAAGCCCGGCAAGGTCCACCAGATGCTTTGCGACGTCAACAAGAAGAACAAACTCGGCCTCGCCCCCCTCAAACAGGAGGAGGTCGCCGCCTGGTTCGCTAATGTCCAATAAATATAAGGAGTATAGTGAGCGTCTCAGCCATTCAACAGGGGTTCACTCTCGGCGATAACCCGAGGGTCGGACTCATAGGCAGCGGCAGTTGGGCCACGGCCATAGCCAAGATGTTGCTCTGCAACGTCTCCCACCTCAATTGGCACGTCCGAAATCCAAAGAATGTCGAGACTTTCCGACTCACGGGCCGAAACCCGAGTTACCTCACCAGCATCCAGTTCGACACTTCGAAGATCTCTTTCTCGACCGACGTGAATGAGATTGTGGAGAATTCCGACGTCATTTTCCTCGTCGTCCCCTCCGCTTTCCTTCAGAACGTCATGAAGGATCTCCATGTCTCACTGGCCGACAAGTGCGTCATCTCTGCCATCAAGGGCCTTATCCCCGAGACAGGTATGATCATCGGCACTTGGCTCAATAAGTGCATGGGCGTCCCCATCGACCGCATCGGCGTCATCAGTGGCCCGTGCCATGCCGAGGAGGTAGCACTCGAGCGTCTCTCGTACCTCACCATGGCTTGCCAGGATGTGGATCTCGCCCGTGAGTTCGCCAACCTCATCTCCTGCCATTTTATCAAGACTTCCCTCTCCGACGATATCTATGGCACCGAGTATTCGGCTGTCCTCAAGAATATTATGGCCATCGCCTCCGGCATTTTCCACGGTCTCGGCTATGGCGATAACTTCCAGGCTGTCCTTATCTCGAACGCTATCCAGGAGATTAAGAGGTTTGTAGATACAGTCCACCCCATCCCGCGCGACATCAAGAGCTCCGCCTACCTCGGCGATCTCCTCGTGACGTGCTACTCGCAGTTCAGCCGCAACCGCACCTTCGGCACTATGCTCGGCAAGGGCTATTCGGTAAAGGCTGCACAGATGGAGATGCTTATGGTGGCCGAAGGCTACTACGCCACCAAGAGCATCAAGGCTATCAACGACCGCTATCAGGTCGCCATGCCTATCACCGACTGCGTATATAATATCATCTACGGCAAAGTCTCGCCCGTCATCGAATGCATGCTCCTCACCGAGCA
>CAVGTO010000004.1:0-9597 GCA_963631865.1 Eggerthellaceae bacterium | reverse complement strand
ATTTTTAGCAACCGAAATATAAACATATCAATCAAAAGCGCCGAGGCTGGCAGACAAGCATAAGCGTGTCTCCCTCCCAAAGCCTTTTAACTTACAAAAAGATGAAGATTGACATTTCAAAGGCGTCTGTAGACATCAAGCCCCTCAAGGCTGAGGTAGCCGCTGCCCAGGAGAAACTCGACAAGGGCACTGGCGAGGGTAATGATTTCATCGGCTGGCTCCACCTCCCTTCCGAGATCACCGAGGCTTTCCTCGATGAGGTCGAGGCAAGTGCCAAGGTCCTCCGCGACTCTTGCGAGATCGTGGTCGTTGCCGGAATCGGCGGTAGCTACCTCGGCGCTCGTGCTGTCATCGAGGCCCTCTCCAACAGCTTCGATTACCTCCAGAAGGATCGCAAGGCCCCCGTTGTCCTCTTCGCTGGCCAGAACCTTGGTGAGGATTACCTTGCTGACCTCCTCGGCCTTCTCAAGGGCAAGAAGTTCGGCATCATCAATATCTCTAAGAGCGGCACGACCACCGAGACCGCCGTTTCCTTCCGCCTCCTCAAGGCTCTCCTCGAGAAACAGGAGGGCAAGGACGGTGCTCGCAAGCGCATCGTTGCCGTAACAGACAAGGCCAAGGGTGCTCTCCGCACCCTCGCTACCCAGGAGGGTTACAAGACTTTCGTCATCCCCGACAACGTAGGTGGCCGTTTCTCTGTCCTCACTCCCGTGGGTCTCCTGCCTATCGCTGTAGCTGGCTTCGACATCAAGAAGCTCGTGGCTGGTGCTGTCGATATGGAGAAGAAGACCGATAGCTCCGTAGCTTTCGAGGAGAACCCCGCTGCTGTCTACGCTGCAGCTCGCAACATCCTCTACCGCAACGGCAAGAGCACCGAGATCCTTATCAACTTCTGCCCGAAACTCCATTACTTCACCGAGTGGTGGAAGCAGCTCTTCGGTGAGAGCGAGGGCAAGGACGGCAAGGGTATCTTCCCCGCTGGCTGCGACTTCACCACCGATCTCCACTCTATGGGTCAGTGGATTCAGCAGGGTCAGCGTATCATCTTCGAGACTGGCGTCACCGTGGCTGAGCCCAACGAGAAGGTCGTCATCGAGAGCGATGCAGACAACCTCGACGGCCTCAACTTCCTCGCTGGCAAGCGTGTTGACCAAGTCAACAAGATGGCTGAGCTCGGCACTCTCCTCGCTCATACCGATGGCGGCGTGCCCAACATCAAGGTCGAGATTCCTAAGCTCGATGAGTTCAACCTCGGCAACCTCATCTATTTCTTCGAGAAGGCTTGCGGCATCTCTGGCTACGTCCTCGGTGTCAACCCCTTCAACCAGCCCGGTGTCGAGGCTTACAAGAAGAACATGTTCGCTCTTCTCGACAAGCCCGGTTATGAGGAGGCTTCTAAGGCCATCAAGGCTCGCCTTCAGTAATCTGTCGCTTTAAACTGCGATACGTCCCTTTGAAAAGAGGGTAACCAAATATGCCCGCGGAGACATTCTCTCTGCGGGCTTTTTGTGTCTATCACATCTGCCATTATCTTTGCCAAAACTACTATCTTTACACGGCATAAGACTCTAAACTATTCCCTCTGCCCAAGCCTCCTAACACACATTCATCAAAACCATCATGGCCCTAAACTATATCTGGATATTCTTTATCTTGGCGGCTGCCATTGTGACCGTGGCTCGTTTCGTCGTGACAGGCGACGCCTCGGCTCTCTCCGCTGTAGTGGACTCCACATTCACTTCCGCCAAGTCCGGCTTCGAGATCTCGCTCTACCTTACAGGCGTGCTCACTCTCTGGCTCGGCCTTATGAGGGTGGGCGAGATGGGTGGTGCCGTCAATGCCCTCAGCAGAGTCGTAGCTCCACTTTTCTCTCGCCTCTTCCCCGAAGTGCCCAAGGGTCATCCCGCCCATGGCGCTATGACTATGAATATCGCCGCCAATATGCTGGGTCTCGACAATGCCGCCACGCCTATGGGCCTCAAGGCAATGTCCGAACTCCAAACTCTCAATCCGCAAAAGGAGAGGGCTACGAATGCCCAGATCATGTTCCTCGTCCTTAATACTAGTGGCTTGACCATTATACCCGTCTCCATAATGGCCTACCGTCAGCAATGCGGTGCCGCCAATCCTGCCGACATCTTCCTCCCGCTCCTCCTCTCTACTTTCGTTTCTACCATAGCTGGCATTATTGCCGTGGCCACTGTCCAGAAAATCAATCTATTCAATCGTGTGGTACTTGGATACCTTGGAGGTATGGCTCTCTTGCTTGCTGCGTTGGTATGGGGCCTCGATGGTGCCGATCGCGAGGCTGTGCAACGTATCTCTATAGCTGTCTCGTGCATTATCTTGTTGCTCGTAATCTGCGGCTTCGTAATCCTTGCTATGCGCAAGCACGTGAATGTCTACGATGCTTTTATCGATGGCGCAAAAGATGGTTTTAAGACTGCGGTGGGGATTATTCCTTTCCTTGTGGCTATGCTCGTGGCTGTCGGTATGTTCCGAGCCTCTGGTGCGCTTGATTTCCTTCTGGACGGCATCCGCTCCCTTGTCAATCTCTTTGGTGCTGACAATCGCTTTGTCGATGCCCTCCCTACGGCCTTTATGAAGCCGCTCAGTGGCAGTGGCGCGCGAGGCTTTATGATTGAGTGTATGCAATCGTGTGGCGCCGATTCTCTTGCTGGCCGTCTCTCCTGTATGTTCCAAGGTGCGGCGGACACCACTTTCTTCATCCTCGCCGTCTATTTCGGTTCTGTCGGCATCAAGGATACCCGTCACGCCGTGGCCTGTGGCCTCATTGCCGACTTCGCCGGCGTCCTCGCGGCCATCGCTTTCGCTTATTTCTTCTTTGGATAAGGTGAACAAGGACAGCCTACTTTTATAAATTTCCAACCGCAACCCTTAAAATTTTAAAACAATTTAATAAAATCCCTTGCAGTTCCCTAAACAAATATTAATTTTGCCGCTGTTCAAACGTTTGTACCGATTGCGTCGCTTCTCCTGATGTGAACAAGTTTTGTACAGGACATTGGACTATCTACAACCACAAATTATTAACCAATCAAAAGTTTTCTGCATGAAGAAATTATTTACTCTCTTTGCCGCTTCTCTCTCCTTCGGTCTCGCTTCTGCACAGACGACTGAGTCTGCTTTTGTCGATGCTTCTGCCTTCACTGAAAAAACTGATGTCGAAGCTGGGTACGAATTCTGCAAATCGAATTCTGTATCGATGAAGGCCGAGTTCTCTGACAAGTATGTGGCTTCGGATCTTTATTCTACTGCTGAAGGTACTGTAAAGGTGGAAACTTTGTCCATCAACGGTGTTGAATATACTGTGTCTAAAGGTGTTGCAGGTAATAACAATCCTAAAAATTCTGCAGGAAAGGAGGCTGATCTTTCAAGTAGCCTTCCTGCGGAGGGTGCGGTTTTTCAATTTGACGTGGAAGCGGATGGCGAACTCTTCGTTGTGTTAAAGACTAATAATGGCAAGGAGTATTATGTTTGGGAGGGCTTAGAGGCAAATTCAACCACTAAGTTCTGTGCATATACTTATACTGGATACCCGGAGACTGACGGTAATGAGGTTAGCTTCTCTCTTCCTAGCCCTAACAAGGATGGTTATTTCTTTGATTTCAGCGCAGCTCCCACTAGTGACGACCAATATAAGCGTTATTTTAATGGCTCTAATAAGTTGCAGTCAGTTGGCACTATCGGAGGCTTTTCTGCCGGTGAGTCGATTGTTACTGCATTGTCTTTCCAAGTCTCTGCAGGAAAGTCTTACATTCTCTATGGTCGTGGAACGAAACCCGCTGTTCAGGGCTATGTGTTTGTGAAAGATGGTGGCGCTACTGCAGTTGATTCTGTTAATGCTTCGTTGGAGGATGGCGAAGATGCCATTTACAATCTTCTTGGTCAGCGGGTTGAAAATGGATATAAGGGAGTTGCCATTAAGAATGGTAAGCTCGTAATACTCAAGTAAGACTTTTACTTGTGCTCCAAAAGACTTTGGCCCTCGAATTCTAAGCCGATAAGCCTTAGCTTTTTAATTCTATCATCAGCGCCAGTCCGCCTCAGCGGGCTGGCGCTTTACTTTTCACTCTTTAACCAAAGATTTAAACAACACACTCGAAAACTAACTTCTTTTTTGTAATTTTGTGGGCGGTGTGGGCCGATGCGCTTCGCACGCCACGCCTCTTAGCTTTAAACTTCATAAAAGACAAAGATGTCCGACTCAAAAAAGAAGATTAGGCTGGTGCTCGAAGATGGCACCACGTTTGAGGGTGTCTCTTTCGGCGGCGACCATTCTCGCGCCGGCGAGGTGGTCTTCAACACCGCTATGTCCGGTTACCCGGAGAGCCTCACCGATCCGTCCTACGCAGGCCAGATCCTGGTCTTCACCTATCCCCTCATTGGCAACTATGGAGTGCCTCATGATGATCTCGACCCAGAGACGGGTCTCCCCAAGTTTTTCGAGTCCGACAAGATACATGTCGCTGGCGTCGTAGTCTCAGACTACTCCCACGACTATAGCCACTGGAACGCTCAGAAGAGCCTCGGCCAATGGCTCCGTGAGCAGGATGTGCCTGCCGTTGAAGGCATAGATACCCGCGCTCTTACCCAGAAAATCCGTGAGAAGGGCGCTATGCTCGGCAAACTCGAGTTCATCGATGACCCCGTAGAGTTCACCGACCCCAACAAGGAGAACCTCGTAGCTCAGGTCTCCCCTAAGGAAGTAACCACCTACGGCCACGGCAAATATAAGGTCGTCATGGTCGACACCGGCGCAAAATACAACATCATCCGTTGCCTCCTCAAGCGCGACGTTACCGTTGTCCGTGTCCCCTGGGATTATGACTTCACCCAGATCGACTACGATGGCCTCATGCTCTCCAACGGCCCTGGCGATCCTCAGCAGTGCCAAACCACCGTCAAGAACATCAAGAAGGCAATCGAGATCGGCAAGCCTATCTTCGGCATCTGCCTCGGCAACCAGCTCCTCGGCATTGCCGCCGGCTGCAAGACCTATAAGCTCCCCTACGGTCACCGCGCCCACAACCACCCTGTAATCCGTTGTGGAACGAACCAGTGCTACATCACCAGCCAGAACCACGGTTTCGCTATCGACACCGCAACTCTCGGTCCCGATTGGGAACCCTCTTTCGTCAATATCAACGACGGCACCAACGAAGGCATCCGCCACAAGACCCTTCCCATCTTCTCCACCCAGTTCCACCCCGAGGCAAGCTCCGGCCCAACTGACACAGAGAAGTTCTTCGACGAGTTCGTCGAGAATATAGCTAAGAGCAAGAAGTGATTTCTTGTCCACATACACATCAATCGCCATACTGCGAAACTTTCGCAGCATGGCGATTGCCTTTTTTCTGAATAAAATTCACTATCTTTACAAAGGTGTGACCGCATTTCCCGAGGCTCTGTCATCCCATTGTGCACCTCTTTGGGCCTCTCCTCAAAAATAGCAATAATCCCATCATCCCCATGAAGATTTTAATTTTCCTCATATTCATTGCCATCTCCATCTACAGCGAATACAAAAAGTCCAAGAAACTCAAGGAGGACAAGGAGGCTAACCGCCGTGCCGCCCAAGCGGAAGCCCGTCGCCGCAAGGAGGAGGAAGAATCCAGAACGGAGGACGATGAAGATGAATACCAGGATGATGAGGAGGTTGAGCCTGAAGAAACCTTAGTCACCCGCAACCCCGATGGCACAAGGCGTTCAAGTGAGGAAATTCTTGCCGAAATACATCGACGCCTAAGAGAGCAAGAGGAACAAGATAGGAAGGCGCGACAGGAGGCCGAGATAGAAGACGAGGTCGATGATTTCGATTCTGAGGACTTCCATGAGGAACTCAACCGCCGTCTCCGCGAACGCCGCGAGGCCGAGGCCCGAACAAATGAGCAATACCGTGAGCTCCAAGAGGCCGAAGCCGCTCGCCGTGCCGAGGAAGCGCACCGTGCGTCCGAACTAGCCCAAGCGCAAAGCTGCGTAGCCCAACGCAATGCTCCGCCGGCAGCTCCCAAATCGTCGGCAAACGCAACTCAATACGCTCAACCTGAGGAGGGCGTCCGCTCCACAGTCGATGTCGCGTCCGCTTCAACCACAACCTCCGACCAAGTAGGCAACCTTACCCCCGAAGATGCCCGCCGCGCCGTTATCCTCGACGCCATCTTCCACCGTCCGAATTTCTAATTTTAATGGGATGCACCATAATCCCCCTCGGTTTCCAAAAATTTGTGTAAAAAGAAATATTGTAGTAACTTCGCACCACAATTCAAAAGAGCATGCGCAGATTAGGACTAACCTCCCAATTCTCCGCAACAAGTAACGTAAAACAAAGAAAAACAAACAAATAACCCATATAACGGATGGAGGATCCTGAGATTCTATTTCAGGATTCTCTTCTTTTATATGTTAAAAGAAAAGGAGGACACAACTATGTCATCTGTCAACTATGTAACCGAGGCCGGTCTCAAGAAACTCAAGGACGAGCTGGCCCAACTCGAAAGCGTCGAGCGCCCTAAGGTCATAGCTGCCATTTCCGAGGCGCGTGACAAGGGCGACCTCTCTGAGAACGCCGAGTACGACGCCGCCAAGGAGGCTCAGTCTCACCTCGAGACCAAAATCGCTAAACTCAAGGGCGTTATCGCCAATAGCCGTATCATAGACACCAGCAAACTCGACAGGTCTTCTGTCCAGCTCCTCAGCCGTGTCACCATCAAGAATACCAAGACCAATGCCACGATGACCTATACCATCGTCCCAGAGACCGAGGGCTCCGACCTCAAGGCTGGTAAGATTTCCCTCACCACCCCTATCGCCAAAGGCCTTATCGGCAAGAAGGTGGGTGAAATCGCCGAGATCAAGGTCCCCGCTGGCATCATGTCTTTCGAGATCCTCGACATCGCCCTCTCTATCGAATAGTCTTTTCTAAATCGATATTGCCATGTCTACAATCTTCTCTAAGATAATCAACGGCGAGATTCCTTCTTATAAGGTTGCTGAGGACGACGAGAACTACGCTTTCCTCGACATCAATCCACTCTCCAAGGGTCACACTCTCTGCGTCCCCAAAGTCGAGACCGACTATTTCTTCGATCTCACTCCAGAGCGCATGGCCAGCCTTACCCTCTTCGCTCAGAAAGTCGCCAAGGCCCAGAAGGCGGCCCTCGGCTGTAAGCGCGTCGGTGTTGCCGTCCTCGGCTTCGACGTCCCCCACGCTCATATCCACCTCGTGCCTATGGACAGCGAGGCTACTATGAACTTCAAAAATGAGCGTGTCAAGCTCACTGAGGCCGAATTTAAGGCCGTGGCTGAGCTAATCGCTTCTAAATTCGAGAAGTAAAAGGCTGCCTAACAAAGCCTTTTTTGACCATAGCCCCGCGTCCGCAAGACGTGGGGCGTTTTTTTCGGCAACAAAAAATGGCTATCTTTGCCCAAAACGGCTCCTTGCTCTGTAACTTTACCGCCTACATGCCCCAGATTTTGGAGCAGCCTGGCACTTATCTTTGCATCAAGAAGTGGCGCACATCCTTGCGCAATATGCATCTCCGGCTCCGCAACACTCAAGCAGCGTAGCCTTCCATTATATACAACTCACTAAGATTTTTCGATGAACGAGGAAGAGGAACAGCAGCAAACAGCCGCCGACTATGGCGACGACGCCATTAAAACTCTCGAGTGGCACGAGCATATCCGTCGCCGCCCGGGTATGTATATCGGTAAACTCGGCGATGGCACCTACGCCGACGATGGCATCTACGTCCTCATCAAGGAGGTCATCGATAATTCTATAGATGAGTTTATGATGGGCTTCGGCAAGCGCATCGATGTCACTGTCACTCCTCAAGGTGAAGTCTCGGTCCGCGACTTTGGTCGTGGCATCCCGCTCAATAAGGTCGTCGACGTTGCCTCCAAGATGAACACCGGCGGCAAGTACGATAGTGCCGCTTTCCAAAAGTCCATCGGCCTCAACGGCGTCGGCATCAAGGCCGTCAATGCCCTCTCTACCAGCTTCGTTGTCACCGCCGTCCGCGATGGACAAATGAAAAAGGTGGAGTTCGCCAAGGGCCTCGTTGTCTGTGAACATGATATTGAGCCGACAACGGAGAAAAACGGCACCCTCGTGGAGTTCACTCCCGATGTCGAGATTTTCGAGAACTACGCCTACCGCGACGAGTTCATCGTCCAGATGCTCAAGAACTACTCTTACCTCAATAAGGGTCTTACCCTCTCTTTCAACGGTGAGAAGTACAAGAGCGAGAACGGCGTCGTCGATCTCCTTATGGATAATATGACCGAGGAGAGCCTCTATCCCATTATCCACCTCGAAACCAAGGACCTCGAAATTGCCATGACCCACTGCGATCACTATGGCGAGGAGTATTACAGCTTCGTCAATGGTCAGCACACCACCCAAGGCGGCACCCATCTCAACGCCTTCAAGGAGGCCGTGGTCAAGACTCTCCGCGATTACTATGGCAAGAACTACGACACTGGCGACATCCGCTCGGGACTCACTGCCGTGGTTGCCATCCGTGTCCAAGAGCCTGTCTTCGAGAGCCAAACAAAGACTAAACTCGGTAGTAAGGATATGAGCCCCAAGGATGGCGTCTCCATCCGCTCCTATGTCGGCGATTTCCTCTCCGAACACCTCGATAACTATCTCCGCCGAAATCTCGATACGGCCGAGATTATCAATAAGAAAATTGTCGATAGCGAGAAGGAGCGCAAGGCCATAAGCGGCATCCAAAAGGAGGCCCGTGAGAAGGCCAAGAAGGCCAACCTTCACAACCGCAAACTCCGCGACTGCACCATCCATCTTACCGATGCTAATAACGACCGTCGCGAGGAAAGCTCCATCTTCATCACCGAGGGCGACTCCGCATCGGGCTCCCTCACCACCACTCGCGATGCCAAGACGCAAGCCGTCTTCAGTCTCCGAGGCAAACCTCTAAATACCTTTGGCCTCCGTCGCGATACAATCTATAAGAATGAGGAGTTCTTCCTCCTCCAAAGCGCGCTCAACATCGAGGACGGCATAGACGGCCTCCGCTACAATAAGATCATCATCGCCACCGATGCCGATGTCGACGGTATGCACATCCGCCTCTTGATGATCACCTTCTTCCTCCAATATTTCCCCGAGGTCATCAAGAACGGCCACCTCTTCGTGCTCCAGACCCCCCTCTTCCGTGTCCGCAACAAGAAGCAGACCATCTATTGCTACAGCGAGGATGAACGAGACCGGGCCGCTGCCAAACTCGGCTCTTCCCGCGAGATTACCCGATTCAAAGGCCTCGGTGAGATTAGCCCTGGCGAGTTCAAGGAGTTCATCGGCTCCGGCATCCGCCTCGATTCTGTCACCCTCAAGAGTTCCGACGGCGTCCATGAACTCCTCGATTTCTATATGGGCAAGAACACCTCAAGCCGTCAAAACTTCATCATCGACAACCTCGTCATCGAGGAGGACCTTGTGGACAAGGACCTCCAAATCTTGGCGGGAGAGGAGTAGATTTTTTGTGAGTGTTTGCAGAGAAGTGGAAAACTAATTATGGATTCTCAACTATACAACATAGACCAAAT
>CAVGTO010000003.1:74801-76694 GCA_963631865.1 Eggerthellaceae bacterium | reverse complement strand
GCAAAAATGGCAAGAGCCAGTTAGCAATTAACAAGTAACTTTTCAGTTAACAGTCTTAAGTCAGTTCACAGTCCTCAGTGCACAGTTCACCGGCGTTTTGAGACTGTTTTCTGACTGCTGATTTCTACTTAGAATAAAAGTTTTCCCCCGCGGCACCTTTGTGGCGCCGCGGGGGATTTTTTTGTTTCAGTTAGCAGTTGGCTGTTCAATCAAGAACTTCAGAAGTTTCTATCTAAAATTCAGTGATTTACAAATAAATAAGATACCGCCTGACCTTTCTTCGCCAAAAAGTCAGGCACTGCCTGACCTTTTGCCCTGGACTCATTACGAACGTCTTATTCGCATCTCAGACTCCGAAGTACGTGCGTGGTATGCGCGCGAAGCGTATACGCAAACATGGAGCTATCGTACCCTCGACCGCAATATCAACACCCAATATTACGAACGTTTGCTGATCTCGCAGAAGAAAGAACCCGTGATCCGCGAGATGCAAGACAAGACTAAAGAGTTCGAGACGGACAAACTTGCCTTTATTAAGAGTCCTGTAATAGCCGAATTCCTCGGTTTTACCCCCGACAGTTCATTCCAAGAGTCGGAGCTTGAACGAGCTATAATAGGCAATATGGAAAAGTTCCTTATGGAGTTGGGTAAGGGATATGCGCTTGTCGCCCGCCAGCAGCACATTCGGACTGCCGAGAACGACTACTACATAGACCTTGTCTTTTACAATTATCTAATTAAGAGCTTCATCCTGATAGATCTTAAAGCCGACAAGATTTCTTATCAGGATGTCGGCCAAATGGATATGTACCTCCAGATATATGACCAAATGAAGAAGGGGCCTGATGACAACCCCACGATAGGTATCAAGTGGGTATATATAAAAAACAAAGAAGGGCGGCAGAATTTTCTGCCGCCCCTCACCGCTATGAGAAAAATCACAATCAAAAATGACAGCGCCGTTGCACTGCTGCCCAGTCACCGTCGCGGCCCAGGCTCACTCAATGAAAAACTCCTTTCGACTGCAAAGGTACGAACGCCGTTTGAAATAGCAAGCGTCAGGGCCGAAAAATTTGAGTCCACACACATTTTTTTTTTGCCTTTGGCGTTAGCGCCTCCGTTCGTCACCGATAAATGTTATTTTTATAATCCGTCGTCAATAAATATCGGGGCAATGTCAAAGGTTATACTTTGCGTGCGACACAATTTTCCTTTCCTTATTATGTTTGCATTGTCAAAAAGCTCGTGAGGAGCATCGCAATCGAAAATCACCGTTTCAATCCGGTTATATTGCATAAGACACCCGAGGGTACCGCTTCGCGAATCTTCCGCGTCCCTGGGAGGCATGCGCCGCGAACCGTCGCGCTGACATGCCGTGTACGTATGATTGGAGGCTTTAAAAAAATAGGTAGTGATAAGTAATAGGAAGCGCCGATGGTAGTTGTGACAACTGCCACCGGCGCTCTTTTCAGTTAACAGTGCCAGTCTTAAACCAGTTCACAGTTCGCAGTTCACAGTTATTGGAGTTTTGAGATGTAGTTTGTCCAAATCCCCGCAAACCGTTAACTGTGCACTGCTAACTGTGGACTGGAAAACGGTGTGTGCAGTCCAGGGCTTCAGCCCGGGGAGGTGGCGGTAAGGAATTGTCACCCGATACTGCCTTTTCACTTACGCTTTCGTACGAAAATCACGTAAATTGACCATATAACTTGTTAATCGACCCTCCAGCCCTTTTAATTTATCGCCACACGCGTTAAATTTGTGACGTTTTGAAAGAGAAACTAAAGTCAATCAGTCTTTATTTTACTTTCAAACCCTAACCTGTTAATGAAAAACCTCCTTTCAAATGGGGGGTGCAACTCGAAAAAGCCCTCACTCATGGCTCTGCACCCC
>CAVGTO010000003.1:55945-74791 GCA_963631865.1 Eggerthellaceae bacterium | reverse complement strand
TGACGCGGCTAAGAAGTGCATCGAGACCCGCGCGAGAAGGGACTTGACTCAAAAAACACAATAAAAAACCATGACAACGACTAAGACACAGTCTGAGGCGCAGGCGATGGACTTCGGGCGCATGCCCAAAGCACAGGGTCTCTACGACCCCGCCAACGAGCATGACGCCTGCGGTGTCGGCTTCGTAGCCAACATCAAGGGCGAGAAGACGCACGACATCGTCACTCGCGGCCTCCAGGTGAACGTCAACATGACCCACCGTGGCGCCGAGGGCGCAGACAACAAGAGCGGCGACGGCGCCGGCATCCTCATCCAGATGCCACACGAGTTCATCAAGTCCGTTATGCCCGACGTCCCCGACTTCGGCAAGTACGCTTCCGGCCTCGTCTTCCTACCCAAAAATGATGACGCGGCTAAGAAGTGCATCGAGACCCTCGAGCATTTCGTTGTGGCAGAGGGACTCACAGTCATCGGCTGGCGCGACGTGCCCGTAGACAGCAGCTGCGTCGGTGAGATTGCCCTCCGCAACGAGCCCCGCATCCGCCAGATCTTCGTACGCAGCCATGGCGAGGAGACCGACAAGTTCGAGCGCAAACTCTATATGGTCCGCAAGCAGGCCGAGATCCGCGTCCGCCAGTCCAACATCATCGACAAGGAGTCTTATTACGTTGTCTCTCTCTCGAGCCGCACCTTTATCTACAAAGGCATGCTCACGCCTAAGCAGCTCGGCGAGTACTTCCTGGACCTCCGCGACCCCAAGCTCAAGAGCGCCATCGCGGTGGTCCACAGCCGTTTCTCTACCAACACCTTCCCGACGTGGGACCTCGCGCAGCCTTTCCGCATGCTGGCCCACAACGGCGAGATCAACACCATCCGCGGCAACCGCCTCTGGATGCAGGCCCGCGAGGGTATCCTCCAGAGCGACCTCTTCGGCGACGACCTCAAGAAGTGCTTCCCTATCGTCGAGCCCAACATGAGCGACTCGGCATCCTTCGATAACGTCTTCGAGTTCCTCGTCCAGGCCGGCCGCACCATGCCGCAGGCCCTCACCATGATGGTCCCCGAGAGCTGGAACGACAAGAACCCCATCCCCGACTCCCTCAAGGCTTACTACGAGTACCACTCCACCATCATGGAGCCATGGGACGGCCCCGCCGCACTCGTCTTCACCGATGGACGCTACGTCGGCGGTACGCTGGACCGCAACGGTCTCCGCCCGAGCCGCTACGTCATCACTAAGAACGACATGATCGTCATGGGTTCCGAGGTCGGCGTCCAGATCTTCGAGCCTGAGGAGATCAAGGAGAAGGGCCGCCTCCGCCCTGGCAAGCTCCTCCTCGTGGATACGCAGCTCGGCACCATCATACCCAACGATGAGGCCAAGCTCCAGATCGCGCGTATGCACCCCTACGAGAACTGGCTGCGCAACAACCGCTTCAGCCTCGACGACATCAAGACCGAGGTCAAGGCCCCAGAGTCCGTAGTCCCCGACGACCAGTTCGACACCTATAAGAAAGTCTTCGGCTACAATAAGGAGGACTTCAAGCTCACCATTGCCCCAATGGCCAACACGGGCAACGAGCCCAGCAGCTCCATGGGCAACGATACGCCTACAGCCGCCTTCTCCGAGAAGCCTCAGAACCTCTACCAGTATTTCCGCCAGACCTTCGCACAGGTCACCAACCCGCCTATCGACTCCATCCGTGAGGGCCTCGTCATGAGCCTCACGCACTACATAGGCTCCGTCATGGGCAACCTCCTCGCCGAGGAGCCACTCCAGTGCCGTACCCTCAAGTTCGATAGCCCAATCGTCTCCAATACCGACCTCGCCAAGATCAAGGACGGCAAGAACTCGCAGTTCACACACGTCATCATCCCCACCCTCTTCCCCGTGGGCTCAGGCGGCATAGGTCTCCAGAACGCCCTCCACAACATCTGCAAGCAGGCCGAGGACGCCGTAGACGCCAAGAAGAACTACATCATCCTCTCCGACAAGGGCATCAGTGAGGACATGGTCCCCATCCCTAGCCTCCTCGCCGTGGCCGCCGTCCACCACCACCTCATCCGCGCCAAGAAGCGTATGCAGGTCGGCCTTATCGTCGAGACCGGCGACGCACGCGAGGTCATGCACTTCGCCCTCCTCCTCGGCTACGGCGCGTCCGTCATCAACCCATACCTCTGCTTCGTCTCTATCGAGCACCTCATCCGCGAGGGGCAGATTACCTCCGACTACGTAACGGCGCGCGACAACTACATACATGCCGTAGACAAGGGCATCCTCAAGATTATGAGTAAGATGGGTATCTCCACCCTGCTCAGCTACCACGGCGCCCAGCAGTTCGAGAGCATCGGCCTCGGCCAGGAGGTTATCGACACCTGCTTTGTCGGCACCCCCAGCAAGATCGGCGGCCTCGGCTTCAACGAGCTCGCTCAGGAGGCCGAGATGTTCCACAAGCGCGCCTTTGGCGAGAAGCCTTTCGCTGGCTCCGACGTCTTCGATATCGACGGCCGCTTCGCTTACCGCAAGTATGGCGAGCGACATGGTTGGAACCCCGACAGCATCGCGCTCCTCCAGTGGGCCACCAGCCAGAACGACTACAATAAGTTCAAGGAGTTCTCGGCGCACGTCAATGCCGACAACGCGTCCCCTCTCTTCATCCGCGGCTTCCTCAAGCTCAAGGACGCTCAGCCCATCTCGGTAGACGAGGTCGAGAGCGAGGAGGAGATTATGAAGCGCTTCTGCACCGGCGCTATGAGCTTCGGCGCCATCAGCAAGGAGGCCCACGAGGCCATGGCTATAGCCATGAACAGCATCGGCGGCCGCTCCAACACCGGTGAGGGTGGCGAGGACAGCGAACGCTTCCACAGCAACCTCCGCTCTTCCATCAAGCAGATCGCGTCCGGCCGTTTCGGCGTCACGAACAACTACCTCGTCAACGCCGACGAGCTCCAGATCAAGATCGCGCAGGGCGCTAAGCCTGGCGAGGGTGGCCAGCTCCCTGGCTTCAAGGTGAACCACATCATCGCCAAGATGCGTAACTCCACCCCGGGCATCACCCTCATCTCGCCCCCACCTCATCATGACATCTACTCCATCGAGGACCTCAAGCAGCTTATCTTCGACCTCAAGTGCACCAACCCGCACGCCAAGATAAGCGTCAAGCTCGTCTCCGAGAGCGGTGTCGGCACCATCGCCGCAGGCGTCGCCAAGGCTAAGGCCGACCTCATCGTCATCTCGGGCGCCGAGGGCGGTACGGGCGCAAGCCCCGCCAGCTCAATCAAATACGCTGGCATGCCCGTCGAGATTGGCTTGGCCGAGACTCAGCAGACCCTCGTCATGAACAACCTCCGCGGCCGCGTCAAGATCCAGACCGATGGTCAGCTCAAGAACGGTATGGACGTCGTCAAGATGGCATGCCTCGGCGCCGAGGAGTATGGCTTCGCCACCGCCGCGCTTATCGTGCTCGGCTGCGTCATGATGCGTAAGTGCCACCTCAACACCTGCCCCACCGGCATCGCCACCCAGGATGAGGAGCTCCGCAAGCGTTTCCGCGGCAAGAGCGAGTACCTCGTCAACTACTTCCGCTTCCTGGCGCGTGAGGTCCGTGAGATCCTCGCCTCCATGGGCGCTCACTCCCTCAACGACATCATAGGCCGCTCCGACCTCCTCGAGCAGGATAAGACCGTCGGCAACTGGAAGACCCAGGGCATCGACATGAGCCGCATCACCTACTTCCAGGAGGCTGGCAAGCGCTTCGCCATCTACAACACCGGCGAGCAGGACCACGACCTTGCGGGCGTCATGGACTACGACCTCATTGCTCAGAGCGAGGCCGCACTCCAAAACGGTCAGAAGGTTTGGATCAGCAAGGATATCAACAACGTCGATCGTACCGTGGGCGCCATGCTCTCCGGCGAGATCTCTAAGATCTATGGCGAGAAGGGCCTCCCCGAGGATACCATCAACGGCACTTTCTTCGGCTCGGCCGGCCAGAGCTTCGGCGCGTTCCTCGTTCCGGGCGTTACGTTCCGCCTCGAGGGCGAGAGCAACGACTACCTCGGCAAGGGTCTCTCCGGCGGTAAGATTATCGTCGTGCCCCCAGTTGGCAGCAAGTTCGTGCCCGAGGATAACATCATCATCGGCAACACCGTCCTCTACGGCGCAACAACCGGCTTCGTATCCGTTCGCGGTGTGGCTGGCGAGCGTTTCGCAGTCCGCAACTCAGGTGCCACGGCTGTCGTCGAGGGCGTGGGTGACCACTGCTGCGAGTATATGACTGGCGGTCGCGTGGTTGTCATCGGCAAGACGGGTCGTAACTTCGCGGCGGGCATGAGCGGCGGTATCGCCTACGTGCTCGACGAGGACGGCGACTTCGACTTCTACTGCAACAAGGGTCTTGTGGACCTCTGCCCTCTCGAGGACAAGGCCGACATCCTTGAGCTCCAGGGTATGCTCTCCAAGCATCTCCTCTACACCAATTCGGCAAAGGCTCGCCGAATCCTCTCCAACTGGAACAAGTACGTCCACAAGTTCGTCAAGGTCATCCCCTTCGAGTACAAGAAAGTGCTTGAGGAGCAGAAACTTAAGGAACTGGAGAAGAAACTCCACGGCAACGAGGAGAGCAATATCCACAACTAAACCAGTTAACAGTTAGCAGTTAACGGTTCACGCTTTGGACAGTTAACAGTTATCAGTTCGCAATGGTGGATAGACGGTTTATAAAGTTGTTTTTTAAACCGTTCACCCCCGTGGATAAAGCGAAAAGAGCAAAAACATATAATTGAAATCCTCAGGCAAGGGGAATGGGGCGAGGGCGCGAAACCCTCTCCCCCTCCTCCCGAGCCTGCAACAGATAAGACATTGATATGGCAGATCCTAAAGGATTTATGAAGGTTGGCCGCAAAGAAGGCGGCTACCGCCCCCTGGCCGAGCGCGTCGAGGACTACAGCGAGGTTGAGCAGACTCTCGCCGAGCCGGACCGCCAGCTCCAGGCAAGCCGATGCATGGACTGTGGCGTGCCCTTCTGCCACTGGGCATGCCCCCTCGGCAACAAGAACCCCGAATGGCAGGATGCAGCCTGGAAAGGCGACTGGGAGACAGCTTACCGCATCCTCAACTCCACCAGCAACTTCCCCGAGTTCACGGGCCGCATCTGCCCCGCGCTCTGCGAGAAGAGCTGCGTGCTCGCCATCGACAACGAGGCCGTTACGTGCCGCGAGAATGAGTGCTCCGTTGTTGAGCACGCCTTCAGCCTCGGCATCGTTCAGCCGCGCATCCCCGCAAGCCGCACTGGCAAGAAAGTAGCCATCATCGGTGGCGGCCCAGCAGGCCTCGCTTGCGCCGACCTCCTCAACCAGGCGGGCCACACGGTCACCGTCTTCGAGAAGGACAACGCCATCGGCGGTCTCCTCCGCTTCGGCATCCCCGACTTCAAGCTCTCTAAGAAGGTCATCGACCGCCGCCTCGCCGTCCTCGAGGCTGAGGGCATCACTTTCAAGACCGGTCAGCACGTGGGTGTCAACGTCAAGCTCGACAAGCTCCGCAAGGACTTCGACGCCATCGTTGTTACCATCGGCGCAGGTCAGCCCCGCGACCTCAAGGTTGAGGGCCGTGAGCTCAAGGGCGTGCACTTCGCTCTCGAGTTCCTCCAGCAGCAGAACCACGTCAACCGTGGCGACGCCGTGAAGGACGCCGACCGCATCTTGGCCACTGGCAAGCCCGTCCTCGTCATTGGTGGCGGCGACACCGGTTCGGACTGCGTAGGCACCAGCAACCGCCAGAAGGCGCGCTCGGTTATGCAGATCGAGATTATGCCTAAGCCCAGCGAGACCCGTGCTCCCGGCAACCCATGGCCTTACTGGCCCACCGTCCTCAAGACCACCAGTAGCCACAAAGAGGGCTGCGACCGTCGTTGGAGCCTCAATACCAAGCGTTTCATCGGCGAGAACGGTCAGGTGAAGAAGGTTGAGCTCGTAGAGGTTGAGTGGGTCAAGGGCGAGAACGGTCGCCCTAAGATGGTCGAGAAGCCTGAGACGGCCTACACCGTCGACGCTGAGCTCGTCCTCCTCTGCATGGGCTTCCTCTCGCCAGTCCACGAGGGCCTCGTTACGGAGCTCGGCGTGGAGCTCGACCAGCGCGGCAACGTCAAGGTCGATAAGAACGGCATGACGAGCGTACCCGGCGTATTTGCCGCGGGCGACGCCGCCACTGGCGCAAGCCTCGTTGTACGTGCCATAGCACGTGGCCGCGAGACCGCCAAGGGAGTCCATGAGTGGCTCCTTGCTAACTAAAAAAGAAATCTGTTAGTCTGGTTTTTTTATTGTCAAGCCCCCCGCGGTGGATGTGATATCCGCCGCGGGGGCTTTTCTGTTTACAGTGCACAGTCTTAAATCAGTTCTCAGTGCACAGTTAACAGTTCACAGTTATCTGGGATTTTGAGATGTAGTTTGTCCAAATCCACGCCAACTGTGAACCGTGCACTGCTAACTGTGAACTGAATTGTCCTTATCCGCCAAGGTGTCCTCAATCTCGGCAATTGAGGGAATGGTACCCTCAACTCTAGCTGGGTAGAACCTTTCGAGGTCGTATTCGGAGATGGCTATGGGCTGACTGCTGGACTCGAGGGCGTACTGCGCCTGGACCTTGTCTTTGCTCTTGCAAATCAGCAACCCAATAGTCGGGTTGTCTCGCCCCTCCTTGCGCAGCAGGTGATTGCACGAGACTACGTAACCGCCAAGCTGCCCGGCATCGGCGAACTCGAATTTGCCAATCTTGACCTCTATTACCACGTAGCACGAGAGATTGAGATTGTAGAACAAGAGGTCTATAAAATTTTCAGTATTCCCAACCGGCAGACGGTATTCCTTGCCGACGTAAGCAAAGCCTGTGCCGAGCTCAATGAGAAATTTTGTAATGTTGTCCAACAAGGCGTCTTTGAGGATTCTCTCATTATAGGCTCCCCTGACACCCGTAAACGCAAAATTATACGGGTCCTTGGTAAGCTGCTGAGCCAAGTCGCTGTCCGCCGCTGGCAAAGTATGCGTGAAGTTGGTGAGCGCCTTGCCCTGCCGTTCGTAGAGGTCTGTCGATATCCAATTAAGGAGCACGGCGCGGCTCCATCCATTCTCCACAGTTTGGCGGACGTAGAACAAAGCCTTTTGCGGGGTGTTGAGGAATTTGTCTATCAACAACTTGTGGTGGCCCCAAGATACAGAGAATATATCTTTCGCCAATTGCTCAGCAAGTTGCTGATTATTTATTTCAGTTGTAGATATGGCACCTTCTTCTTTTAGGTTTATGTCTTTCCCCATTTGCTCCCCAACTTGGGGAGTGATTTCGACGAACTTGCTATACATACGATAGAAGTTCATCATATAAAGCAAATTAGTAGGCGAGAAGCATTTGGCCTCCGGATTAATTTGCTTAAGGTCGCGACTCAGGTTCGTCAGGAGTTTATTGCCCCATTTGCTCTCGGCCTTACGTCCGACGATATCCCGGCCGAGGCTCCAATAGAAACTGAGCATTTCGGCGTTGACCTTTAACGCCGCCTTTATTTGGCTCTGCCTGTAGCGCTCGGCGAGCGACTTTATCCACTCCTTATATTCGTTGTCCAATATACTTAACGACTCCATCAGACTTATCCATTTATTTGTATTTGTCTCTTGGCAAAGATAGCCGTAATTCAGTTAGCAGTGCACAGTTAACAGTTCACAGTTGGCGGGTATTTCGGGATGTAGTCTGTCTCAAACACCCCGCCAACTGTGAACTGTGCACTGCTAACTGTGAACTGCAAAGCCCCCGCCAATTGTCAATTGTTATTTGTCAATTTTCAATTGAAAATATGAAACCATACCACCCCCGGGGGGCGTACAAAATGTTGAAATTATCCGGGGCGAGCGATGTCCAAATCACCGCCAGAGGGTAAAGAAAGGCATAACTCACAGTTAAACACTAAAAACAAGAGAAAGCTTATGAAGAGAATGTTTACGGATTTTGGTAAGAGAGCGGTGGCCACGGTGGCTGGCCTCATGCTCGCGGGCGGCATGGCCTGGGCGGAGTCGTACGTGGCGTACACCGTCGATAGCGACAAGACCCTGACGTTCAAGTATCTCGGTGACACTCAGGAGGGCGACGGCACGGTTGTCAGCTTCAGTGACATTTTTCAAGGTAATCGTTGGATGAAAAATACTTGCTCAGACGTCAAGAAGGTGGTCTTCGACGGGAGCTTCAATACCGACGGCTACTCCATATATTCTATGGGTAGTTTTTTTGAGGATTGCCGTAGTCTCGAAACAGTAGATGGCCTTGGTAATTTGAACACTTCATCTTTGTCTAATGTCACGGACATGTTCAATAATTGCTCTAGCCTCAAATCTGTTAATTTTACTGGCTTCAACACCTCGAATATCTCCTCGATGATGAATATGTTCAACGGTTGCAGTGGACTCACTGAGCTCGATCTTTCGAGTTTCAAAACATCGAATGTAAGGGACATGATGATGATGTTCTTTGACTGCAGCAGCCTCGAGAAGATATTCGTATCGGAAAATTTCACTGTCGATAATGTGTATTCTTCCGATTATATGTTCTACAATTGCGACAAACTCGAGGGCGCAACGAAATACAATAGTAGCAACATCGACAAGTCTATGGCCAACTACACCACCGGCTACTTCCTCTATCAGGAGGATAACAGCGCCATTTCAGCCGGTGCGCCATACATGTCCTACATACTCGACGAGGATGGCGTCCTTACTTTCAAGTATCTTGGCGACAGCCAGGAGAGCGAAGGCAAGGTGTTCAGCGTAGCTAATGTTTTCGGCAGCAACTGCGGGTATTGGATTGAAAACAACATAAAGAACTCCAATAACATCAAGAAAGTGGTCTTCGACGAGAGCTTTAAGGCCGGCGGCTACAGCATAAAGTCTATGGAAGGGTTCTTTGATGAATGCGACTCCGTCGAGTCCATAGAAGGCCTCGGCAATCTCAATACGTCGGAGCTTACGACGGTAAGAGGAATGTTCGAGGGTTGTGGGAAACTCAAGTCAATCGACTTAACTGGTTTCAGCACCTCGAACATCACGGATATGAGCTATATGTTCTTCTGGTGTTATGATCTCGAGAAACTCGACCTTACCGGTTTCGACACTCAGAATGTAACTGATATGAATAGTATGTTCTATGACTGCTGGAGTCTCACCAAGATCGACCTTTCGACATTCAACACGTCGAAAGTTGATAATATGAAGTGGATGTTCGGTTACTGCAAGAGTCTCTCCAAAGTCAACCTTTCAGCATTCAACACGTCGAATGTAGGGAATACGATGAACATGTTCTATGGCGACACTTCGCTCGTAACTATATACGCCTCAGATGATTTCGTAATCAACGATGGCGCAGAGACTAGAGATATGTTCGCGCAATGCGAAAAACTCGTAGGCAAAATGGCATACGACAGCAATCAAGTCGACGGCGCTATGGCCACTTTCGACGGATACCTCACCAAGAAGGTCGAGACCGATCCTTCCGACCCCACGGCCGTCAAGGCCCTCGGTGCGGACAGCCTCTCCGGCAATGTTGAGTACTACGACCTCATGGGCCGCAAGATGGCTGCGCCCAGCAAGGGCAGTATGGTCATCGTCCGCAAGGGCGGCAAGAGCCAGTTAGCAATTAACAAGTAACTTCTCAGTTCACAGTTCACAGTTACTGGTGTTTTGAGACAAAGTTCTGACTACTAGTTTTTTAATGATTTTCCCCCGCGGTGCCGAACAGGTGCCGCGGGGGAAATTTTTCAGTTGGCAGTTAGCAGTTCACGGCTGTTGCTCACTGAATACACGTCTGCGGGGTAAGTCAGCCTGGCGTTGTCATCCTCGCCTACTTTCTGCATAAGGCGCAGGACGTGCCCCCACGGCAAAACTGCGACAGCCTGTCGCAGTTTCTCCTCGGAGCTGGAGAAACGCTCATAGAACTTCTTCATATCCCAAAGATTACGAGTCGAGACTCCCATCTTGGGGTAGCGGTCTTTGAGATCGGCGGAGAGGCGCTTTACCACTCCGTCGCCATATGAGCCTTCGACTTTGCGTTCGTGAAGCAATTTGCCTATATGCCAATATGCGGCTGATACGCAATTATTTACGCTTTTCGCAATGGTGATTCTAGTCTGCTCAATGACTGCCACGGCCTGCTTCAGAATATCACTGTAGTCCGATGACTCGGGGTCTATTACGCCTTTTGTCGCCATCATGGTTCTAATTTAAGACTCCTAGGTTAATAATGGCAAATGATAGCTTAAGTTAGTTCACAACTTAAAACCAGTTCACGGTGCTCTGTTCACAGTACACTGTTGACGGAGGGGTGAGAATGGGATTTCTCCAAATCCCCGTCTGCGGGGTACGGTAGCCCCGAATACTACGAGTTCTTGGCGCAGCCTTAGAACCGTGTATAGCGAAGCTGGGGCTTGTATATGCGCAGCCACGAGCTTCAGCCCGGGGAGGTAACGGGAAGGAATCCTTTCCCTATCAACTGTGCACTGCTAGCTGTTAACTGGAAAGAACCCGTTCTTATGCACGTTCTCCTCCTTCCACTTGTCCTTGGGCTGTGGCTGCTCGGCGGGTACGCCCACGCATATCACGCAGAAAGGCTTGACGTAGCTCGGCGCTCCGAGGATCTCCGAGAGGCGGGCTACGCGCTCCTTGTTGGGCGTCACGCCGCACCATACGGCCCCCAGTCCCATGGCGTGAGCCGCGAGGAGGATGTTCTCCGTGGCGGCCGAACAGTCTTGGATCCAGTAGGCCTTGCTGTCGCCGTCGAGAGCCTTCTCCTCGTTGCCGCATACCACAATCACTTGTTGGCAGCCTTCCGAGATGCGGGTGTTGGGCAGGGCGGCTTGGATGGTGTCCAGCAATGCGCGGTCGTCCACCACCACGAACTCCCACGGCTGCTTGTTGACGGCCGAGGGCGCCGCCATTCCGGCGCGGAGTAGGGTCTCTATCTGATTGTCGGTGAGCCGTGTGGGCTCGAACTTACGGATGCTCGTGCGCGTCATGATGTTCTCGATGACGGCCTGCGTGTTGTCTAGGTTTGGAGTGTTCACTGATGTATCTGTTTTGGTGGTGCAGCCTGTGGCCACGATTGCCGCCATTGCCATGGCCGCCGTTCTCTTTATGTTCATATTCTGTCGCTTTTTTTGCTCTTTGTCAACTCGCAAATATACCCTATTTTGCCGAAGATTGTCAGAATTGTCAGAATTGTCAGAATAGTCGCAACTTGTCGTAATCCCCCGAAACTGTTGACTGAAAAAATACCTATTTTTGAGTATTGCGACACACATCGGCACATCATACCTTTGCAACCGAAATTCCTAGTATTAACTAACACACACTTAAACACAAGACAACAACGCGTATGAAGAAATTTTTTACTCTCCTTTTTGCTTCCCTCTATGCTGCCAACGCTTTCGCTGGCGGCGAATCCACCACAACCGGCAAGGTCGAACTCTCCATTGGCGGCATGTACAGCTACTCGGCCAGTGGCGTCACCTACTCCTATCGTGAGTACGTATCCGACGGAGTAGAGAAGATGAACGTCACAGTCCCCAGCTTCACTCTCGAGAACACCGCGATGGGCGACCTCACCCTCGGCTCTTACACCGTATCCGGCCTCGTCTACGACGCCGAGAAGGGCGGCTACTACCGCGATTACAAGGACGACAACCTCTCCGTCCACTTTACCGACGTGAGCAATGGTGTGGTTATGATGGACAATGATTATGCTTTCAACTCGCAGAAAGACAATAATATCCTCGTTGTTTTCGGCGACAACGGTGAAGTCTCCAAGATCGTCAATAACTTCCAGATGGGCGCCATGCCTTTCGCCATCACATCGACCTTTACTCCTGGCTCGGAAGCCGCAGTCAAGGTCATCAACGCAGGGAGCGTAGAGCTCGACGGCAAGGCATACAATCTCCTCGGCCAGCAGGTGGACGACTCATACAAGGGTATCGTCATCATCGGTGGCAAGAAGGTCCTTAGGAAATAATAATTCCTACAGGACTCCTCCTCTCAGATGAAGATAGAGTTGATAAACAAGAAATGGTAAACTTGTTGAAAACAACGACCGTTGCAGGTGCTGGGCTCATGATGCTCACCGCCTGCAACGGCCTTTTTGATGATATATACGACCAGCCGGACGACAACGTCACCTCCGCCAAAGGTCAACTGCAGATCGACGCCACAAGCTGGACCGACTGGTACTACGTGGACCTCAACCTCTTGCAGGAACTTGCGGAAGCCGGCGATGAGGACTCTCTGGCCAAAGCGCAAACCCAATTCGCAGCCTACCCCATCCCCATGGATGCCACGGGCGACGAATCCTCCGACGCCAACCACGCCGAGCTCCCCGGCCAATACCTCTATTGGTTCGACGTCTTCGGCGAGGGCATAACCAAGAACCAGTTCACCAGCTTCACACCCACTGCCGAGCAAACTGAGCCAGACAGCTGGTCCTTTGCCGTCCACCGCAACAACGTCCGCACGAACGGTGGCGCCGTCCTCGAGACCGCCTACTCCTCTATGGACGACCTCCCCGAGACGAGCGAGGACTTCCGCAAAATGGACTTTACCGAGGACACTTGGACAGAGAACGAGGTCTGGGACAGCCAGGAACGCATGCTCCAATGCTACGTACCCTCCCAGGGCATCCGCGTCAACAAAGTCCTCTCCTCGTGGCTGACCCTCAAGATCCCGCCCATGCCCCCCGCCTTCTCCCACAACAGTCACGTCTTCATCCTCCGACTCAAAGACGGCACCTGCGCCGCCCTCCAGCTCGAGAACTACCTCTCCACCTCCGGCACTAAATGCTGGCTCACCATCAATTACAAATACCCGTATTAGGATATGCACATAAACGGCCCAATTCGTCCTTGCATATTCCCCATATCATACATATGAGGCTAATAGCTTTCATAATCATAGCCTTAGGCGCACTCTCCCAGGCCTCTATGGCCCAATCCGTCTTCACCGACGCCTACCTCGACTCCATCGCCCGCCAATTCGACCTCGATGAAGTGGTGGTAACGGGTACTCGCACCCCCAAGTTCCTCAAAGACACTCCCATACAGACGCGAGTCATAACCCAGAAGAGCCTAGCCCGTGTGGATGCCACCAACGTCCAGGACCTCCTCCAGCAGGAGCTCCCCGGCATCGAGTTCTCCTACGCAATGAACCAGCAGACGCACCTCAACTTCTCTGGCTTCGGCGGCCAGGGCGTCCTCTTCCTTGTGGATGGCGAACGACTGGCGGGCGAGACTATGGACGACGTCGACTTCACACGCCTCAATATGGACAACGTCGAGCGCATCGAAATTGTCAAAGGCGCGGCATCCGCCCTCTACGGCAGCAACGCTACGGGCGGCGTCATCAACATCATCACCCGCCAAGCCTCCCAACCCTGGACCCTCAACCTCAACGGCCGCTACTCCAAGCACAACGAGCAACGCTACGGCGCCTCCTTCGGCCTCAACCGCAAGAAGGTCTCCAACACCCTCATGGCCAACTATACCAGCAAGGACAACTACGACGTCCACAGCGCTGCCAACCCCGTCACCCGCGTCATCTCAACCATCTACGGCGACAGGACTATGAACTTCAAGGAGCAGCTGCGCTGGTCTCCCACTGATGGCCTTAGCGTCTCGGCCCGCGCCGGCTACTTCTTCCGCGAGACTGTCCGCACTGCCGACATCCCCGAGCGTTACCGCGACTTCTCTGGCGGACTCCGCCTCAATTGGGATATCAACATCCATAACTACTTGCAACTCAACTACTCCTTCGACCAGTACGACAAGTCCGACTATCAAGAGCTCCGCCACCTGGACATCCGCGACTACAGCAATGTCCAGAACATTTTCCGCACCCTCTACAGCCATACCTTCGACCGCGGCGACGCCCTGACCGTAGGCGCCGACTATATGCACGACTATCTCTACAACACCAACCTCAGCGGCAACACCCGTGAGCAGGATTCTTGGGACGTCTTTGCGCAATACGACTGCCAGCTGACCGACCAGCTTGAGGCTGTGGGTGCCGTACGCTACGACTATTTCTCCGACGGCTCCATCTCCCACGTCACGCCCAAACTCAACCTCTGCTACAAGCCCAACCGCCGTCTCTCGCTCCGCGCCGGATATGGCATGGGTTTCCGCGCCCCTACCCTCAAGGAGAAATATTATAACTTCGATATGGCCGGCATATGGATCGTCGAGGGCAATCCCGACCTCAAGTCCGAGATTAGCAACAACTTCAACGTCTCTGCCGAATATACCAAAGGACACTACAACGTTACCGCCTCGGCATATTACAACAAGGTAAAGAACAAGCTCTCCTCCGCCGCCCCGTATTACAAGACGACCTCCGACAAGGTGCCCTACCTCCCCTACGCCAACCTCTCCGACTACAACATCTTCGGCGGCGAAGTGGGCATCAACGCCCGGTGGGACAACGGACTCTCGGCACGCCTAACCTACGCCTACGCCAAGGAGCAGCTACCCAAAGATAAGGACGGAAACACCGTCAACAACCAGTATATACCCGCACGAGAGCACACCCTCAACGCCCGCCTGGACTACGAGCACGACTTCACCAAGAACTACGGCCTTTGCCTCGGCATCAGCGGCCGCTTCCTCTCCGGAGTCGAGAACGTCGAGTACAAGAACTACTATGCCGTATCCGAAGGCACCGTCACGGTCTCCTACCCCGCCTACACTATCTGGAAGCTCTCCCTCGTCCAGAATATCGCCAAGGCCATCAAGGTGACCACCGCCCTGGACAACCTCTTCAACTACAGCCCCAAATACTACTACCTCAACTCACCCCTCACCGACGGCATTACCTTCCAAGTCGGCCTGTCGGTGGATGTGCACCAGCTGGTGGGGAAGGGAAAGTAGGTTTTTTATATCATTTGGCAATTGTCTATTGCGATTTGCGAATTGTTTGCTGAAAGGTTATATTTGCCCAAAGCAGAACAAAAACTCTCCCCATGTCCAAGTTCCTCAACCCGTTCACCGACTTCGGCTTCAAGAAAATCTTCGGCCAGGAGGTAAGCAAAGACCTCCTGCTAGATTTCCTCAACAGCCTGCTCGTAAAGGAGCACAAGATAACTGAGATTCAAAGCATCTCGTATCTTAACAAGGAATATCTCGGGCGAGGCTCTAAGGATCGCACCCTCATCTACGATATCTTTTGCAAGACCGATAAGGACGAGCAGATTATCGTCGAGATGCAGAACAAGAAGCATGAAAACTTCATTGATCGCATGCTCTACTACGGAGCCCGTTCCATCTCGGAACAGGGGAAAAAAGGCGAGAAATGGAACTACGAAATAAAGGCTGTATACTGCATTGCCTTTATGAACTTCAAGGTCGATGTGCTAAGGGATTTCCGCACGGACGTAATCCTTGCCAACAAGGCCGACGGCAAGATGGTGTGTGACAAGCTCAAGATGATTTTCCTCCAATTGCCGCTTTTCGACACTACCGACCCAGACAAGTGCGAAGATAATTTCACAAAATGGATTTACGTTCTCAAGAATATGGAAACACTGGAAAGAATGCCATACGCTGCCAAAAATGCAGTCTTTAAAAAACTCGAGACTATAGCCGCACTCTCCGAACTTACCAGGAGTGAGCGAGCGAGGTATGACCACGAGATTAAGGTCATCCGTGATAATTATATGTTTGAGTGCCAAGCCAAACGTGACTTGGAAAGAGCTAAAAAGGAAGGTATGGAGAAAGGTATGGAAAAAGGATTAGAAAAAGGATTAGAAAAAGGACGTGAGGAAGGTTTGGAAAAAGGTTTAGCAGAAGGACGTGCAGAAGGTATGACTTTAGGAGCTCAAAAAGAAAGGATGGAGACGATAAAGCGCATGCATCAGAATGGTTTGACGGCGCAGATGATAGCCGTTTTTACAAACCTCTCAGAGCAACAAGTTGAGGAATACATAAGTCAGTTGACTAATAACAAATAATCAATTATCCCCCGTCGATAAGATAATTCTTATCCGGCGGGGGAAACTATTATCTTGCCTTACACCTTATTCCTGGAGAAATACCGCATTATCAGCCTCCCCGTCACCGACAGGGCGAGCACGATTACCGTCAGCACCACGGCCGCCGCATATGCACGGTTCTGCACCTCCACCTGCGGCGCCGACAGCTGGAAGAAAACAGCCAGGGGCAGCGTTGCCGCCTTGTCCGACAGACTCTCGGGTATGTAGTCCGTAAAGCCCGCGGTGAACATCACGCCCGCAGCGTCGCCCATGGCACGACCCACCGACAGCAGCGTTGCCGTGGCTATGGCTGGTGCTATCTGTCGCACCACGATACCGATAGTCTCCATCTTCGTGGCACCCAACGAATATGCCGCCTCAAGAAGGTCTCGCGGTATTGTCCGCGCCACCTCGTCCATGCTCCGCGTCAGAATTGGTATTATTAGCAACGCCTCCACTATGATGCCACCCAAGAGCGACGCCCTCATCCCTACGGCCACCATTATCGTGAACGCGAAAGCGCCATACACGATACTCGGTATCCCGAACAATACGTCGAATGCCAACCGCGCCGCATACGCCAACCGCGACCCTTTGCGCAGGAACACGTTGAGATAGAACACTACAGGGATGCTCACCGCCAACCCTATAGCCGTCGCCCCTAATACGATATATACAGAACCAGCTATGGCGTTCAGAAATCCGCCCTCCTTGCCAATATAAAATCCCGAGCCCGGCAACTCGCTCACCATCTCCCACGTCAGGACCGGCAGCCCCTTGCTGAATATGCTCCACAGGACGCTCGCCACGCCACCAACCACTATGGCCAACGACAACCACATCAACGCCTTGAATATCGTCTCCTCTATGTGTTTCATATCTCTCTTATTCTTAGTACTTCTTGACACTCTTGATGTAAACCCGCGCCCCGATATTGAAGGCCACGACTATGGCGAAGAGTATAAACGCCGCAAACATAAGTGCCGATTCGTAGAGCGGTACGGATAGCATCTCGCCATAATTATTGGCTATGAGGGCAGGAATGGGGTAGCATGCGTCCAGCACTCCCCCGGGCACTATGGCCAGGTTGCCGCAAACCATCAGCACGGCTATCGTCTCGCCCAAGGCCCGGCTTATGGCCAGGACCGTCGAGGCTACAATACCCGGCAGCGATGCCCGTAATACCACGTGCTTCGTTGTCTGCCAATGCGTTGCTCCCAATGCGAGCGACGACTCGCGCAGGTCCCGCCCTACGTTGTCGAACATCTCCATAAAGAGGCTCACCAGGAGCGGCAGCAGCATGACGCTCATGACCACAGCACCCGACAGCAACGTGTAGCCCGACGTGGCAGTGCCTACCGCCGGCCCTACGATGTCGCTCACTACGGGCACCACCACCAGCGTCCCCCACACGCCGAAAATTACCGACGGCAGAGATGCCAATATGTCCAGCAACGGATATACAAACCTCCGCACTGCCGAACTGGAGTACTCCGTCAGCAAAATAGACAGCAGCAGCGACGTCGGCAGGGCAAAAGCCACGGCCAGACCCGTTACGTAAAACGTGCCCAATATGAAGGGCAGAAATCCAAAGCTACCTTTTGATGGACGCCACTCCGACTCCGTCAGCAGGCTCCAAAGCGTATGCTCATTCACAATGGCGGACGACTTGCTCCACAGCCCTATGGCCATGACCACCACAAGGATCATCGCCCCGAGGATGAAAACCGTCATCGTCACCGCCGCCAACCTCTCTTTGGCTATGCGCCAACGTGAATATGATGTTTGTGTCTCCATTGTCAATTACCAATTGAAAAGATTCTTTTCCACCATGGCCGCCTGTCCACCCGGACCAGTGGCTCCTCCACTCCCCCGCTTACGAGTATAAGATGCTCGGTATAACCAAAATCCAGCGTTGGCCACGACTCCGGCAGGTGGGCCACTTGGCGGCTGAAGATGCTGTTGCCCGTCCGCACCTCGATGTGCCCGCCCGACACGTGCCCGCCGCGGATAAGGCCGTCGTGGTCGTAGCTCGCGGGGCGCTTCTTGCCGCCCGACATGTCGTAGTAGTTGCCCACGGCGCAGAGCGTACCGTAGTGCTTGAGCGTCAGGTAGAGTGCCTGGAGGGCGTTGCTCTCGAGGTAGTCTCCGCCGTCTACGTACATCACCCATTCGCCCGTGGTCCGCTCCAACCCGTAAGCCCGCGCCTCGGCCGTGCTGATGTGCTCCGCAAGATGGAAGAAGCGCATACGGCGGTCGATGAGGTAGTTGCGGACCTGGAACTCGCCCTGGTCCGACGAGCCGTTGTCCACTATGACGCATTCCCATTGCTGGGCCGACTGCGCCACGATGGACTGCAGGCACGAGATGATGCTGTGCTCTTCGTTGTGGAACGTTACTACTATGCTTATCATGTCTTGACTACTTTCGGGATATTAATCGCAAAATTATAGGCCGCGCTTGCCCCTCGCAATGACCTTTTATTGTGACATTCATACCACACACGTGCTATTGCCTTCCCCTCGCCTCTCGGGTAATTTTGCCACAAAAGATTACTACTGACAAAAAACTCTACGTATCCAATGACCGACTTCGACCCCACGCATAAGTTCCCCCGCATAGACCACGACGGCATCCGAGTCCGCCACCTCAACGTGCATATCGGCGACGCCCATATCCTCAAAGACGTCAACCTCGACATCCCCAAAGGTCAGATTACCTGCATCATAGGCCCCAGCGGCTGCGGCAAGAGCACTCTCCTCCGCACTTTCAATCGCCTTGTGGATACTGCCGAGGGTGTCCGGATT
>CAVGTO010000003.1:0-55935 GCA_963631865.1 Eggerthellaceae bacterium | reverse complement strand
AGTCCGTCGCCACGTGGGCCTTGTGCCCCAACGCCCCTGCCCCCTCCCCATGTCCATCTACGACAACGTGGCCTACGGCTGCCGCCTCCACGGCCTCCGCGGCAAAGAGAAGACAGATGCCGTTGTCCGCCACTACCTCCAGTCCGTAGGCCTCTGGGACGAAGTTTCCGAACGTCTCGCGTCCCCCGCCGCACGCCTTTCGGGTGGTCAGCAGCAACGCCTTTGCCTGGCGCGCTCCCTGGCTGTGGAGCCTGAGGTTATCCTGGCCGATGAGAGTACTTCGGCCCTCGACCCCATATCCAGTAAGCGTGTGGAGCAACTCTTCGTTGAGCTCAAGCACGACTATACCATCATCATGGTCACCCACACCCTCGCGCAAGCCCAACGCATTGCCGACCACGCCATCTTCATGTATCTCGGCGAGGTTATTGAGTCTGGCCCCGCTTCCCAAATCTTCGGCAATCCGCAGAACGACCTCACCCGCCGCTACGTCGATGGCGTCTTCAGCTAATTGCCAATCTTATTTGCTAATTTTTAGCCGAAAAGTTATATTTGCCGAAAGCAGTGAATATGGAAACACTGGAAAGAATGCCGTACGCAGCAAAAATTGCCGTCTTTAAAAAACTCGAGACTATAGCCTCGCTCTCCGAGCTTACCAGGAGTGAGCGAGCGAGGTATGACCACGAGATAAAGGTCATCCGTGACAATTATATGTTTGAGTGCCAAGCCAAACGTGACTTGGAAAGAGCTAAAAAGGAAGGTATGGAGAAAGGTATGGAAAAAGGCTTAGAAAAAGGCTTAGAGAAAGGACGTGAAGAGGCAAAACTGGAGACGGCGAAAAACTTGAAACTCTATGGCGTCTCTCTCGACATAATTGCTGCCACCACTGGTCTCGACATTGATTACCCCAAAGAGGTTCTCAAATAATTTATATAGACAATATTATTCAGGGGATGCGGCATTTTTTTATGCCGTGTCCTTTTTTCGCATAAAAAACACTCTCGACACTCCCAAATACAATGAACAGCAAACCCCTCTTAGCTTCTTTAGCCCTCGCCATCCCCTTGGCTCTCAACGCCCAGGCGCAGAAAAAATCGTCGGCCCGCGTGGCCAACCCTACCTTTACTGAGTGGCACGACCTCACGGTCAACGACGTAAACCGTCTCCCCCTCCATACCGATTTCTTCCCCTTCCGCCCCGGCGAAATACAACCGACCGACACACCTTACGAGGCCAAGACCCGCTCCGCCAACTTCCTCTCACTCGAAGGTCAATGGAAATTCAATTGGGTGGCTAATGCCGATGAGAGGCCTACGGATTTCTTTTCCGAAGGACTCGACGACTCTGCTTGGGCCTCGATGCCCGTGCCTGGCATCTGGGAACTCAATGGATATGGCGACCCCGAGTACGTCAATATGGGTTTCGCTTGGCGCGGCCATTTCGATGGCACTGCGCCCGACGTCCCTACAAAAGATAACCACGTAGGCTCATACCGCCGCCACGTCTCTGTGCCCGCCGATTGGGATGGCCGACAGGTCATTATCCATCTCGGGTCCGTCACCTCTTGCGTCTACGTATACGTCAATGGCCGCTTCGCTGGTTATGCCGAGGACTCTAAGGTGGCTGCCGAGTTCGACGTCACTAGCCTCCTCCGCAAGGGCGACAACCTCATTGCCCTCCAGGTCTTCCGCTGGTCGGACGGCTCGTGGTCTGAGGACCAGGATTTCTGGCGTCTCTCCGGCATCGCCCGCGAATGCTATCTCTACGCCCGCGACAAGGAGCGACATTTTGAGGATATACGTCTCACTGCCGCCCTCTCATCCGACATGGCGGACGGGAACCTCCATATCTGGAGCCGCCAGAAGGTGGGCCTCCCCGTCAAGTTCCGCCTCTACGCCCCGGACGGCTCTTTCGTATCCGAACGTACTTTCGACACTGAATGGCGCGGCTACGTTGACCTCGATATGCAAGTCTACGACCCTAAGAAATGGACCGCCGAGACGCCTAACCTCTACACCCTCGTGTGCTCCACCCCAGCCGAGGAGACCGCTATCCGCATAGGCTTCCGCGATGTCCGCATTGAGGACAAGCAACTAAAGGTCAACGGTCTGCCTATCCTCATAAAGGGTGCCGACCGCCATGAGATGGATCCCGATGGCGGCTACGTTGTCTCTCTCGATCGTATGGTTGACGATATCCGCATTATGAAACGCCTTAATATCAATGCAGTCCGCACTTGCCACTATCCCGACGACCCGCGTTTCTACGACCTCTGCGATGAGTATGGCCTCTACGTTGTGGCCGAGGCCAACCAAGAGAGCCACGGCTTCGGATACGACGGCAATCCCCGAAGCAAAGATCCCGACTTCGCTCTCCCTATCCTCCAGCGCAGCCAGCACAACGTATCCCTCCTCCGCAACCACCCTTCCATCATCGTCTGGAGCCTCGGCAACGAGACTGCTATGAGCGACAATTTCCTCAAGGCGTACCAATGGGTCAAGGCTGAGGACCCCACCCGCCCTGTCCAATATGAGCAAGCGCGACGTGGCGAGGGCACCGATATCTTCTGCCCCATGTACTACGACGTCAAAGCCTGCTGGCGCTATGCCAACGACCCTACGGCCGACAAGCCCCTCATCCTGTGCGAGTATAACCACACTATGGGCAACTCGGGCGGCAACCTCAAGGAATATTGGGAACTCGTTCGCCAATATCCCATCTTCCAAGGCGGTTTCGATTGGGACTTCGTAGACCAGGGGCTCCATCGACATCCCGCCTCCCCCATGTCCGTGCGCCCCGATGACATGACCTATGATGAGCTACGCAAGATCGAGTATACCTATGGCGGCGACTACAACGATTACGACCCTTCCGACAACAATTTCAACTGCAACGGCATCGTAGGCCCTGACCGTCAGCTCAATCCGCATGCCTATGAGGTTGCCTACCAATATCAGGATATTTGGGCGACCTTGGCTTCTGTTGGTCAGAATGGCGTGACAATAGCTGTCCGCAACGAGTTCTTCTTCCGCTCGCTCAGCAACGTCCGTCTCGATTGGGCGGTCTTCCGCAATGGCGTTGAGGCTGCCTCTGGCTCAATCGGCAATCTCAATGTCGCTCCGCAAGCCACGGCTAACTACGACATCTCCCTCCCTGCCGACCTCCTTACCTCGGGCGATGAAATCCTCCTCAACATCGATTTCCACCTCAAATCCTCCGAGCCTCTCCGTCCCGCAGGTCAGACCATTGCTTACGCCCAGCTCCCCATCGCAGGCTCTTACTCCCCGGCTCAGCCAACAGCCACCAAAGGCAAACTGAAGATCTACTCTAAAGCCGTAACCCTCACGGCCACAACGGCATCAGGCGTCGTTACTGTTTCCATCGACCCCACCACGGGTCTCATCTCGGCCTACAACAACGCTGGAGTAGACTATGTTGCTCCCGGCTACGCCATCCGACCCAATTTCTGGCGCGCGCCGACCGACAACGATATGGGTGCCTCTTTTCAAAAGAACCTCGCCCCGTGGCGAAACCCCACAATGAACCTCCTGAGCCTCACTACGGCGCAAGATAAGAAGGCGGGCACGGCAACTGCCACAGCCACCCTCGCCCTCCCCGAGGTCCACGCCACCCTCACGCTCGACTATATCCTCTCAGTTGCCGGCAACCTCACCATCCACCAGGTTCTGACTCCCGAAGAGGGCGCTCCCGAAGGCGAGATGTTCCGCTTCGGCATCCTTATCCCTATGCCTTACGATATGGACCAAAGCAAATTCTATGGCCGCGGCCCCATCGAGAACTACACCGACCGCCGCGACTGTATGCGCCTCGGCATCTACTCCCTTTCGGCCGACGACCAGTATTTCCCCTACATCCGTCCCCAGGAGAGCGGCACTAAGAGTGATATCCGTTGGTGGTCCCAGTCCGACGCCAATGGCCACGGCCTCAGCATCTCAGCCTCACAACCTTTCTTCGCCTCTGCCCTCCACTACGACATAGCTTCCCTCGACGATGGCGACGACAAGCATCAGAACCACAGTTCAAGCCTTACCAAGAGCATGGTTACTAACCTCTTCATAGACTCTGAGCACTACGGCGTTGGCGGCATCAACTCATGGGGCGCTTGGCCTCTCGAGCATTACCGTGTCCACTTTGGCGCCAAAGAAATGACCATTCAATTGACAATTGACAATTAACAATTGACAATTATCTGACAGTTCGCAGTTGTCATTGCCCCGTCTGCCGTTACCATCGGTTGGCGGGGCTTTTTCAGTTTTCAGTGCTTAGGTTACAGTTCGCAGTTTTCCTCCCGCAACTGTGAACCGTGAACTGAAAAGTGCTATGTTCAGCCTCGCGCTTCAGCCCGGGGAGAAATGAGGAGGCCATTAAGGAGGAGATGCTTCAGAGGATGATGAATCTTATTGAGCAATTGCCTCCCAAGCAGCGTGAAATCATCAAAATCAGGTTGATAGATAAGTCCTTTGATGAGATTGCCGCTGAGTTCGGCATTAATAAAAACACTATTCTCAGCCGTTCGCACAATGCTGTCCTTAACCTGAAGAAACTTTTCTTCGCTGAATGCGCTTGAGCGCTTGACAGTTTTACAATCACTCTGGCCCTGCTGGCCCTAATCGGGCTGGCTGGGCTTTTATGTTTGTCCAACAAATTATTTCCTCATACCCCTCGATGATGTTGGTGATTCCAAGCCCGTCGTGCGACTCGAGAACGTTTGCCTTCCCACCATTTTTGTCGGCAAAATCCCCGCTTTTGTCGATACTGCCAAATTTGGCACCTGCTGTGGCACGCCTATTGGATATTGTAGGTCAAACAAGACAAATAAATATTCATCCTTTAAACATAGAAAGCCATGAAAACCAATATCATCATAGCAGCAGCCATCGCGGCAACTCTCTCCCTCGTCTCCATCAACGCCAGCGCTCAGCGTTGCGCTCCGTCCAACAATCAGCGCGGCGAGCGCACCGAGGTATCCGACCGCCACAATGCCAAGCCCGCCTGCGGCCACGCCGACAAGAAGGCTCACAACTCCCCTAAGGCCGACCGCCCCGCTCCCCGCCACGAGTGCACCCCGCAGTGCCACGACCATGGCCCGAGACCCGCACCCGCACCTTGCGTAGCTCCAGCCCCTGCTCCCGCACCCTGTGTAGTCCCCGCACCGGCTCCAGCTCCCGCCCGCCGATCAATCGACATCACCATTGGCGGCATCTCTATCTCAGTTAACAGTTAGCAGTTCTCAGTTCACAGTTGATATTCGCCCCGCCTTCCGTTTTCTCGGTTGGCGGGGCGTTTTCAGTTCCCAGTTATCAGTTCGCAGTTCACAGTTACAGCTTTTCCCACGCAAGAATTCTAAAACGCAATTTCCATATCATAACTCAAGAACTCTATCTGTGAGTGCCCGTAATTGTCGATTGCAGTTACTGCTTTTCCATGCAAGAATTCTTAAACTCAATTCCATATCATAACTCAAGAACTGTATCTGTGAGTGCCCGTAATTGTCGATTGCAGTTACAGTTTTTCCCACGCAAGAATTCTTAAACTCAATTCCGTATCATAACTCAAGAACTGTTATCTGCGAGTGCCTGTAATTGTCAATTGTCAACTCTCAATTGTCAATTGAAAAGTCAATTGATATGATTTTCGTTGAGCAAAACACGACGTTGGAAGAAACTTCCCTCCGTATGCAGAATACATATCCTCAGTTGTTGAAAACATTACCCCACCCCATATGGCCGCGGTATATTTGCAATGTCGAAAGACAAAGAAAGATGTCAATCGACACAACAAATTAGCATTAGAGTGTTTTCATAATAGAGGTTTTGAGTAACCCCGAGGCGTCGGGATGACGCGGAAGGGGCGCCGCCAACGGGCGACGCAGGTATTTGGTTAATTACAACGACAAAAGGCTCCGCGCTGGCTTCGGCTAGCACGGGGCTTTTTTAGTTAACAGTTCTCAGTTAACAGTTCACAGTTGCCTTGGGTTTCGCTGCTTAAAATCCCGGTCTGCGGGGTATGTTAGCCCCCAGAGGGCACTACGAGTTCTTCGCGATTAGCTTAGAACCGTGCGATGCGGAGCTCGGCGTGGTACGTGCCGCCCGGGCTGAAGCCTGGGGAGGCGTCATTGACGGAATGGTATTGATCTGTCCTGATTGTCCTCAATTGTCGAACATTGTCATAATTGTCGAGGAAAGTCGAAGAATTCTAGTCCAAAAGCCACCCGTAAAACACCTGTAACTGCGAGCAGTTAACTGTGCATTGTTAACTGATAAAGCCTACCGGCGGAGGGCATAATCCCCGCCAGCAGGCTGTTTATGAGAAAATCACAATCAAACAGAGCCGGACCGTTGTCCTGACCCAGCCCCTGTCGTCGCGACAAAGGCTACTAAAAACCTCCATTATGAAAAACTATCACTTTCTCTTTAGACATCACAAAGGTAACCCCACACCCCGCCAGAGGCAAACTTTTTCAACATCTGCTACTTTAACCTCTATCAATATCCGTCCGTATATCCATTCTGCCCAATTCTTCTGCCTTTTAAGTAAATTATTGACTACTTATTCCTATACTATGTGATTATCTACGCGAAAAAATACTAAATTAGCGTCTGTATGGCGAACAGTTTCTCAATTTTGGGGTCTATTCCCGTCTCCTCGGCAATCATTGCGTCGCAGATGCCTGAAATTAAGGGCGTCGGCAATAAGATTTCGCGCCTCGTGGCCGACGGCAACCTCATACGCCTCCGCCGCGACCTCTACGTTGTCCACCCCGCTTACAGTGGCAAACCAATCAGTCTTGGCCTAGTAGCCAACAGCCTCCACACGCCTTCCGCATGCTCAATGCGCTCGGCACTCCGCTTCTATGGGCTCATACCTATGTCCGTTACGGGTATCGACTCCATAACTATCTCTCGCTCATGCGAGTTCCATACGCCGCTCGGCCTCTTTACGTATCAGACTGTCCCCCGCAGCGTCTTCTCTCTCGGCATCACTCAAGCCTCGTTCGAGGGTACGTCTTTCGTAGTCGCCACGCCTGAGCGCGCGTTGTGCGACCTCGTGGCCTGCTCGCCCGGCGTCAACCTGCGTTCCGTGGCCGATGCTGACAATTATCTCCGCAATGTCGTGCAATTCGACATGGATGCCTTTGTCGAGCTCAACGCCACAGTTCTCGAAGCGTATATGCGTCTCGGCGGCAAAAAAGGTGCCTCTATCTTTGCCTTAATCAAACTTTTGCAACGTGAACGAGCTTTATCGTAAAATGATATCGGCCGCCGACCAGGTCTCCGATCTCGGCCTCCGCGTGGGGCGTTATAAGGCCGCGCAGGTCATTATCCTCTCCGGCCTCAGCAGTGGCGGGTTCTTCGACCATGCCGCTTTCTATGGCGGGTCGTGCCTCCGCATTTTCCACGGCGTGGACCGCTTCAGCGATGATATGAAATTTACGCTCCTTGAGCCCGACCCCAATTTCGACTTCGAGCCATACGTCAAGTATATCTATGACGAGTTTACGCTTGTGGCCCGCTCCGTGCAGATTGTCAGCCGCAACTCGCACGAGGGTGAGGGGCAAGATTCCATCTCGATGGGCGACGTCATTGCATACGAAGTACGCTCGCTCCGCGACAAACCTGAGAAAATACGCATTGAGATCGTCACCCGCCCCGTGCTCGACTTCACTACCGAGCTACGTCTCTCCGTCCACCCGCGGTCATTCATGGCCCGTTGTCTATCTCTGCCTGTCCTTTTCGCGTGCAACGCGCATTGCTTGGCTTTCTGCGGCTGCGGACGCGAACCCTTGCGCGGCTCCGACTGGTTCGATTTTGAGTATTTCGTGTGCAGTGGCGTTCCCCTAAGTGAATCTTTCCTCCGCTCTAAGATTAAGCTTATCAACGGCATAGATATGAACCGCCAAGAGTTCCTCGCCCAACTCTCCGAGACAATCCAAAATACGCGCATCGACAACTTCAAGTCCGACGTCCAGTCCTACCTCCTCAACAACCACTCCGTCGACCACTGGACCACCACATATTTCCTCGAGCTCGCCCGCATCGTCGAATGGACAAAATAAACTGAGCCCAGCTTTCTTTCGCTTAAGAAAACCCGTCGTTCGTAGGCAAGAGTGTGAAATAGTTGACCAGTCGGCGCAAGTCGTTGAAAATTTTACCCGCCTCCCGTGGCTCTGCCTATCTTTGCAATGTTCTTCATAAGATCATAAGGGCACTTAGAGTTGTTTTACTTAGAGTTGTTTTCTCATTTGGAGGTGAAAAAACTTGCTCGAACGTCGTGATGGCGGATGGGCGCCGCGGGCAACGGCCCGATTGGTGCAAAGCGTTCCTGAGTCGCGGGCGATTCCCCTTTCGCCCCCTCACGTAACGGATTTATGTTTTCTCCCGTTGGGCTTGCTTTTCCACGCCCGGCGGGAGTTTTTTTTGTTGTATGTCACAGAAGTGTCCACTCCAAAATATCAGACAAAAAGAGCCCCGCCTACGGCCAAAAACCGATGGCGGGGCTAACGCAATTGTTAACTGTTAACTGATTAGCGTTTTCTGATGATATATATGGCCAGCCCGGCGAACACCGCCAAGATGCATATCATCTGGACAGCGTACTCCTCGGGCTCAACCCAGAACTCTTTGAAGAACTCCATTCGGCCCAGGATCTCGACAGTTGTCCAAAGCACAATCACCGTCGCAATCGCCATACGGATATTAGCGCCCCAAGAGCCAATACGCAACTGCTTGCGGAACATAAGAATAGCCCCCGCCAAGCATATCAGCCCCACGCTGAAAGTCACGGGGTGCCAAACGCCGAGGAAATTCTCGTCGTAGCAGAACATCAGGAGAATGTAGCAAGTCCACATCATGACGATGAGCTCCATAAACGTCACAATCGATGCATGGCGGGTCATAGGCCGAGCCACAATCTCATCCCTGCGCCCGCGGAAAAGCTTCCGCTGAATCCAATTGATGCAGCAGCAACCCGTGCGAGTGCAGAAAATATAGAGCGTCACAACCATTGCCCACAGCCCGAAAGTGGCGGGCATAATAAGGTACTCCGGCTTGGTAATGACCTCGCCCCCAACAACTTCAGCCATCACGCCATATCGGTTGGCGTAATATTGGAACAGGAACTCATACCAGCCCGTCCAATAGAGCAATCCGCCGAAGAGGCCGCAAAGCGTCTGACGCGTGTCTCCCTTTACGAACACTCCCCATATTACTATTGCCAACCCCACTGCGCCCATGGCGAAACCGGCGTAGTGCACTGCAGTGTCGGACATTGTCTTCTCCATTATCAGCATGGCGGCGTGGCCCAACGGCATGGTGAACAGCACCATCATGAATGTGGCTATTGACTTCAGCCAATGCAATCGTGGCTTCGCCGCAACCGCCTGCGCTTCCTTATTATCTTCCATCGCTTTGTATTTATTTGTCTATTTGATGTTTATTTGTCAGGATTGTAGATATTGCCTAAAATTGAAGTTCCACTCCAATTGGTTCCGTAATTGTCAATTGCTATGTTGTTTTTACTCCGTCAAAATTAATCAAAATTTCCCCTCTAGCAAAACTCCCTCACAAGCGACATTTCTAGGTAATTAGCAAATCCTTTGAGCGGCGCACTGCAGCCCACCGTCGGCGGCAAACTCCGAAATGTTAACTGTTAAAGGCAACCATTGAGAGCTTATTTTCGTACAAATTTTCCGAAATTAGCGTGCGCTTTTTGTGCACACAACCTCATACTCTCTAAATGAAGAAGTTCAATACAAAAAGGATCAGTTTCCTGGTCCTCACACCTCTTGCGATTCTGCTCCTGCTCGTCATCGTCGTCGCGACCTACGCATACGTAGCTCTCCGCAACGACATGGATAAGATACAGTTCGAAACCCTCAAGAGCATCGAGCGTACTTCCAAAGAGACACTCGACCACCGCCATGCCGGTGCCGAGATGACAGCCGACCTGTTCAACGACGACTACCAGACCTTCTACGACGCCGTGGCCGAGATGGACACTTTCAACATGGCCGAGGAACTCCGTTGGTCCATGTCCGCGTCGCAAGGCGTTGGCTATGTCTTCACAGACATGGATGGCTTCATCATCTGCAACAGCTTCAAGGATGTGCAGATGGACGTTGAGCAAATCCAGCAGATAGCTCAGAAAACTATCGCGGCAAACCGTATAACCGCCACTGGCTCCTTCGTGGGTAATGAAGTGGGCGACTATACTTCCGTCCTCGTCAAGAACAATGAGGACGAGGAGCTCGGCGTCGTAATCCTCGTGACCTACCTCACTAGCAGCGAGAAGAGCACCGATGCCATCAATGAGCAGATGGGCTCCGACTCCTTTATCTTCCGCGGCGATAAGTGCATCGTCTCCACCAACCAGGCCTACGAGCCAGGGTCCCTCGTCCTCGACCCCGAGGTTTACGAGAACTGCTACGAGCGCGGTATTCCTTGGGCTGGTGTCTCGACCTTCACCGGCAGCAGGGGATATTACTCGGCCATGCCTCTTAAGGACCTCAACAACAAGACTATTGCCTGCATCATCATAAGGTCCAACTCCAACACCACGGACTCCATTATGAGGTCCGTGGCCTTCCTTGTCCCCTTCGCCATCATCGTCTTCTCCATCGTCTTCTTCCTCCTCGCCTTCCGACTCAAGAGGAGGCTCATCGACCCGATCGACGACCTCGTGGCTGGCGTCAACAAGATTGCCACGGGCGACCTTACCCAAGCCGTCGAGACTCGCGACTCATGCCAAGAGGTTACGCAGCTCGCTATCAGCGTCCGCGAGATGGAGAACAAGATCCGCCGTGTCCTCCTGCCTATCCACGACACTGCCGAAGCCCTCATGAACTCCGCCAACCAGCTTAGCGGCGCGTCCGAGAGCCTCTCCAACGCAGCCAACCGCCAGGCCGCCTCGCTCGAGGAGATTTCAAGCTCTATGGAGCAGATGGGAGCCAACATCCAGCAGAACACCGACAACTCCGTCCACACCAACAAACTCACCGAGGAGGTCTCCAATATGGCCGCCAAACTCGGCACTGCCAGTGGCAACAGCTACGAGGCCATCCAGAATATCGCCAAGAACATCAACGATATCAACGACCTCGTAAGCCAAACCAACATCCTTGCGCTCAACGCCTCCGTAGAGGCTGCGCGAGCTGGTGAGCACGGTCAGGGCTTCGGCGTCGTCGCTAAAGAGGTCGGACGCCTTGCCGAGCAGACTCATGAGACTGCCGACAGCATCAATGCTACAGCCACCTCCTCCATCAACGAAGCCGAGGAGGCTTACAACCAGACTCAACAGCTCACCCCGCGCATCGAGAAGATCGCCAACCTCGTAAAGGAGATCACCACGGCCTCCGTGGAGCAGTCTTCCGGCGTGTCGCAGGTTAACTCGGCCATCCTCGACCTCAACCGCGTAACTCAGCAGAATGCAGCCGGCGCCGAGGAGATTGCCGCCAGCACCATGCAGATGCGCGATATGATCAACGACCTCAACACGGCCGTCGCCATCTTCAAACTCTAAACCCCGGGCCTCAAACCCTTCATATAAAAGCCCGCCGGCACTCCCCGGCGGGCTTTTTCTGTCTCTGTAAAGTGGACTCTAAGACAACGTATATGTGTGCTACTGTTATCTATAAATAATATTTAAAGCACCTTCTAAGAAACGTTAACTAACTGCGCATTGTGAGCTGTGAACTCTGAACTGATTGCGAACTGGGCACTATGAACTGTGGACTGCAATGCCTTTCGTCACCGATAAGCGTCGTTTCGTCAAAACCGTTACCGCAAACGCCACCCCTCCCCCCTCGAAATGATACCTTTGCACACGTCTGAGACAAAGACCGTTATCAAGCCGCCCCTCACCGTGGTGACTTTCCCGCAATCTTACATTACCTACGAAATTCATCGGCTATCGAGCGAAAGCTTCGCTTTGAGAACCTCGGCATAAATACCATAGGCCAACCTCCTCAAAGGCTTTTGGCGAACAATTGTTCCATAGCGCCACGTCTCCGCCCGACGTGGCGCAAATTTTTTATCCCGACCTCCGAACTCAGATTCCCCGACTGCGTCTGTGAAACTCTAGCGTATCGAAGAGAAATTCCTCGCGAACGCTTCGGGCATGTTGAATCCTCGCATCTGCGTGAGTCTGTGAAACCTGAGGGTGAGTAACTATCCATGGGGAGAAGATTTTTCCCGTGAGATAACTCCAAAACAATGAAATTCTAAGCCCGAAATACAACTGTGCGACATTTTTGACGTATAACAGCAATGCATATTTGCACAATACGAAATTTATGTTGTACCTTTACGTACTTTTATTCTGATATGCTTATGACAAAAATAGGAGCCAATAAGGATTTCCTTGAGTTCGCCTACCAGTTATATCATACCATGCAGGCCAACGAAATCAACTTGGTATACGAGGGTGTCGTCACGCAGGAGATCACTAAGACCTTCACGGCGCTCACCGAGAAAAACATGGTAAAGAACGAGGAGCCCAGTCAGGTTCAGCGCAAGGTCTTCAACGTCATGGTTGAGTGCCTCCAGAACATCTCTAAGCACGCCGACCCAATGGAGGGTGAAGAGGACGCTGAGAGAAGGGGCATCGTCCTCGTCTCGCACGGAGAGACTAGTTACAACGTCATAACAGGCAACGTCATTAAGAAAGAGAAGCGTGCCGGCCTCGAGGCTACCCTCGAGCGCATCAACTCACTCGACAAGGAAGGCCTCTCCGCCCTCTACAAGCAGCAGATCCTCGAAGGCCGCATCTCCGACAAGGGAGGAGCCGGTCTCGGCTTCATCGACATCGCCAAAAAAAGCGGCAACAAGATTGCCTACCAGTTCAAGGAGTTGACCGACGACTTCTGCTTCTTCATCATCATTACTACTATTTCCAGAAACTAATACACAAACATACTTCTCAAAATGGATGTTTTAGATATCAAAGGTACCGACGATACCCCTACCGTTAAAATGGACAAGGCTGCCAACGTCATCGAGATCTCCGGCCGCTCGCTCCCCGAGGACGTCGCTACCTTCTACAAGCCCGTGATGGATTGGATCGACGCGTACAAGGCAGATCCTAACGATCATATCGACGTCAACTTCAAACTCGAATATTTCAATACCGCTTCCTCCAAGATGCTCCTCGACATCCTCCTGAAGTTCGAGGACATCAGCGACAAGGTCACCATCAAGTGGTTCTCCCACGAGGATGAGGAGGATATTGAGGATGCCGGCAAGGAGTACGAGGATATCGTCGAGGTCCCCTTCGAGTTCATCAAGTACTAAATATCTGGGTTGAGCCTTGCCCCCGTTAGCAAGGCGCCGCCCCACTCCACTTAGTTCCGCACGTTCCCACATAGGCGCTGGCGCGTCGGCGGGCCCACTACCGTAAGGGTTCGCCCGCACAAGTGCCAGACTTCATTTTTACCACAGCTACATTATGAGTGAGGAGATTCTTGAGCACCTTATGAACCTGTTTGGCATTCTCGCTAAGCAGGGTGGCGGCGCAACTGATGTCGAGGTTAGCTTCCTTAGCAAGTTCCTCGGCGATCAGATAGCTTCCGCCAAGGTCGGAGAGTATCTCGAAAAATTCAAGGAGAAGGCAAGCGAACGAGCTCAGTTCGACGAGACCAAGGGCCATATCGTTGTCGATATGAAGGACTCCATGAAGACCCTCAAGATTTGCCGCGCGGCCAACAAGGCACTCAGCAAAGAACAGAAGGTAGTCGTCCTCGTCCGTCTTTTCGAAATGGAGAAAGTCTACGACTCAGCCTTCGCAGGTCACTCCGTAGCCGTGAAAGCCTGGAAAGGCAAGAGCCGCAAGGAGGCTGAGGAGCTCGACGTCGAGGAGGAGGCCGAGACCATCATCAAACTCCGTGAGGAGGTCGTCAAGACTGCCGGTGAGACATTCACCCTCGCCAAGGACGAAATTGACAATATCAAGACCTTCTGCAACGCCCCTATGGACGGCTCCTCTATAGCCGCCGAACTCGACAAAAACGATTTCCTTATCTCCGACGCCTTTGCGGACAACGATTATCAGCAGGCCTGCCACATTGTCGATAATACCATCGACGGCTGCCTCGCCATCCTCCGCATCGATAGCGCCAACCTCTTCTTCCTCAAATATCAAGGCCCGAGAGACGTCTCAATCAATGGCCTTACCGTAAACCCCGGCACGGTATACCCCCTCCCGAGCGGCTCCTTCGTCAAGACCCCTCGCGGACTCCTTTATTATACCGATATCGCCGCCCGTCTCTCTAAAGAGACCGACGTCCAGAAAATTTCTTTCGAGGTCAACCACCTCTGGTTCCGTTTCAAGACCGGCGGCATTGGTCTCCGCGACGTAAACATGTTCGAGGAGCAAGGTAAGCTCGTCGGCATCATGGGTGCGTCCGGCGCTGGCAAGACCACCCTCCTCAACGTCCTTTGCGGTAACGAGGCCCCCACCGAGGGCGAGGTCCTCATCAACGGCCTCAACCTCCACACTCAGAAGGAGCAACTCGAAGGCGTCATCGGCCTCATCCCGCAGGACGATCTCCTTATTGAGGAACTTACTGTATATCAGAATCTTTACTATAGCGCCAAGCTCTGTTTCAAAGACCTCTCCGAGGACGAGATTAATGCTAAGGTCGATAAGACCCTCAAAGATCTCGGTCTCTATGAGCGCAAGGATCTCCAGGTGGGCTCCCCGCTCAATAAGATGATCTCCGGCGGTCAGCGCAAGCGCCTTAATATAGCCCTCGAGCTTATCCGTGAGCCGGGTGTCCTCTTTGTAGACGAACCTACCTCCGGCCTCTCCAGCCGCGACTCCGAGAATGTCATGAATCTTCTCCGTGAGCTCGCTCTGAAGGGCAAACTCGTCTTCGTCGTCATCCACCAGCCTTCGTCCGACATCTACAAGATGTTCGACAAGATGTTTATTCTCGATACCGGCGGCTACCCTGTCTACTACGGCAACCCCACCGAGAGCATCATCCACTTCAAGACTGAGGACAACCAGACCAATGCCGACGTCGGCCAGTGCCCCACTTGCGGTAACGTCAATCCCGAACTCGTATTCAACATCTTGGATGCCAGCGAGAAAGACGAGTACGGTAATACCACCAACCGCCGTAAGCGCAGCGCCGAGGACTGGAACAAGATTTACAACGAGAAGGTCCTCCCCAAGGTCCCGCGCGTCAAGACCGTAACCGAGACCCCGCCCAAGAGCCTGGACATCCCTGGCTGGTTCAAGCAGTTCTGGATCTACACCCAGCGCGATTTCTGGGCCAAGATAAGCAACACGCAGTACATCGCCCTCAATATCCTCGAGGCCCCTGTGCTCGGCTTCATCCTTGCCTACCTCATTCGGTATATCGTGGACCCCGATTCGGATGTCTACATCTTCCGCGAGAACGCCAACATACCCATCTACATCTTCATGGGTACAGTCGTGGCCATCTTCTTCGGTCTCATCATATCGGCCGAGGAGATTTTCAAGGATGCCAAGATCCTTAAGCGTGAACGCTTCCTCAACCTGAGCCGCTCCGCTTATCTCATGAGTAAGATATTCATTCTCATGGGTATATCGGCCATTCAGATGATTCTCTTCGTCCTCGTAGGCAACTGGGAGATATCTTTCACCGGCATGAATTTCCAATTCTGGCTCATGCTCTTTACGGTGGCCGTATCTTCCGACATCCTGGGCCTCATCATCTCATCGACCTTCAACTCCATCGTAACCATCTACATCATGATTCCTCTTATCATGATCCCGCAGATGGTGCTCGGCGGCGCAATGTTCACCTTCGACAAGCTCAATAAGGACATATCTTCCGTTGACAAGGTGCCCCTCATTGCCGAGGTCATCCCCGCACGTTACGCGTATGAAGGTCTCATTGTATACCAGTACAAGAACAACGATTTCGAGAAGGCTTTCTTTGAGGATGAGCTCCTGGAGCGCACTGCCGACTTCAAGACCGTATATTACCTCCCCAAGATCAAGGATGTCCTTGACGCCGCACAGGCTGCTCGCAAGGAGCCCCAGATTATGGATCGCAAGCAATACGTGACCGACCTCGCCCTCGTCCATAACGAGCTCGAGAAGGAGACACACCGGGTGCCCGGCATCAAGTTCGACGCCCTCGCGCAAATCAACGAGAAGGAGTTCAACGACGCTGCCTACATGGCTGCCGAGGACTACATCTCAGCACTCAACGACCACTATCAGGAGCAGTTCAGCAAGAGCAACGCCATCCGCGAGCGCAAGATTAATTACTATCTTGAGAACCAGCGGGATGTCTATACAGCCCTCAAGAACGCCTGCTACAATGAGTCCGTCTCTGACGTCGTCACCAAGACTTTCGATAAGAACAAGATTCTCCGCGATGGCGACCGCCTCATCCAGATCAAGGACCCCATCTACCAGATGCCCGAGCCCGAAGGAATCCTCGGTTTCCGCAGCCAGTTCTTCTCGCCCTATAAGTGGCTCTTCGGAACCTACGTCGAGACCCTCTGGTTCAACATAATTGCCGTTTGGCTCCTCTCGGCTGTCCTCTACGCCATACTCTACTACGACCTTACCCGTCGCGCTTTCGAGTGGATTGGCGACCTGCACCTCGAGAAGCGTCTCCAGCCTGTCTGGAACGTCATCCGCACCATGGTCCGAAAATCAATCCGCCGCAAGACCTCAAAGGCTTAACCTCAACGACTTGCGATAAGAACCGAACAGTTTTCAGTTTTTCCCGTAAAAGGATAACACCAATCCATATCACCTTTGTTTCCTCAGAAAACTTAGGTGATATGTTGCGGTTTAAATAACTTCCCTCTGCAGTTATCGGTAAAACCCATAAAACTCCATTTATAGACATACAGTTATGAAAATTTTCAACAACGGAAACACACTAAAAATGGCTGCCGCGGCTCTCTGCGTCGGCCTCCTCACCGCTTGCGGAAACTCTCAAAGCAATCAGACTCAGTTCGAGGAGATTCCGGACAGCCTCCAGGGCGCGCCCCTCAACCTCTCCGAGAACGTTGTCAACGATATGATTCAGAACATCTCCTCGCCTGTCGAGATGGCCAATCAGATTCTTAAGAGCGGTGCCTCGTTCAACAAGGACGTCCTCAACGACGCCGAGAAGATGAAGGACTATAATACAAGCTTCAAGCGTTCCCTCAACCTCGGTGCCTACAGTGCGGACCTCGGCTATATCAATACCTTCAACAAGAACAGCGTTGTGGTATCTTACCTCCTCGCTGTCAAGGAGTTGGCTGACGGTCTCAATGTGGGTCAGTTCCTCGACTTCAACACTCTCAGCCGCCTTGCCAAGAACAACACGAACCTCGATTCCCTCAAGCAACTCTCCGTCTCCAGCTTCAACGAGATGGACAAGTACCTCCGCGAGCAGAAGCGTTCTAATGTCTCCACTGCCATCGTGGCCGGCGCTTGGGTTGAGGGTATCTACATTACTTGCAAGGTCATCGAGCAGACTCAGGACCCCGAGCTCATCAACCGTCTTGGCGAGCAGAAGGATATCGTCGGCATCCTCCTCATCATCCTCAACAACTACAGCCACAGCGACTCCAACTTCCAGGCTCTCGTGACCAAGGTCGATGAGGTTAAGAAGATCTACGACGGCGTTGAGATCACCTACGAGCTCGGCGAGCCTATAACCAAGGAGGTGGACGGTATGCTCGTAATTGAGCAGAACGAGATCACCCACGTCAAGATCACACCCGAGCAGGTTACCGCCATCGTCGGCAAAATCAAGGACCTCCGCCAGTTCATTGTTGAATAATCCGGATACACACGCAACTACCCTCTTTCCTATCATAATATGAAGAAGTTACTTTTCTCGCTCCTTGCAATTCTTGCAATCGGCACCTGCGCAAACGCTCAGTGTGGCGATGAACTTATGAAGCAGGCTCTCGGGGCCATGGGAAACTATCAGTATATCAAGGATTTCGATATCAAACTCGCGGCTGGCACCAGCAAGACCGGTAGCAAGTTCTCCGTGGTCCTCAACAGCCGCACCCACTATCAGGTGAACATCGCCAACGGCTCCTCGAACTCCGAGAACGTCATTGTCGAGATATACGACGGCGACAAGCTCATCGGCTCCAACAGCGCCAATGGCAAGGTCTTCACCGCCTTCCAGTTCATCTGCTCTAAGACCGGCGCCTACAAGCTCCACGTCTGCACCAGTGGCAATACCGAGGCTTGCGCCCGTGCCGTCCTCTCGCTCGTAAAGCAATACTCCGAGGCCGAGATGCCTAAGTAGGCCCGACCCTCTCAGTTTGTCTTGAACGCTCTCTAATGTTGTAAAACCATAGCCCTGTCTCCCCACCTTTTCCGCTTCCTCACCGTGGGGCTAGGCTGAGATTTTGATTATAACAAGAATGAAACTTATCAATTTCCGTGGCGGCGTCATCGCTTCTTCCGCCATCTTCTCTATCGCGGCTCTCTCTTCTTGCTCTTGCAGCGAGAACAACAACCAGCTCAACGAATATAATGCTGAGCAGGAGGATACTGCTGTCATCGTGTCGGCTGAGGTCGTCAGCGATATGATTCAGAATGTCTCATCGCCTGTCGAGATGGCCAACGAGATTAAGAACTCGGGCGTCGCTTTCTCTGTTGACATCCTCAACGCAGCTGGCCAGGAAGGTCTTTACGAGACCAGTTTCAAGCGTGCCGTCAACCTCGGCGTCTACGCTGCCGACCTCGGCTATATCAATACTTTCGGCAAGAGCACCGTGGTTGTTGACTACCTCACATCCATCAAGCGTCTCGCCGACGGCATCGGTGTAGGTCAGTTCCTCGACTTCTCGACCCTCAGCAGCCTCGCTAAGAACAGCACCAATCTCGATTCCCTCAAGCAGCTCTCTGTCAATAGCTTCAACAATATCGACAAGTACCTCCGCGAACAGAAGCGCTCTAACGTCTCTACCGCCATCGTCGTCGGTACTTGGATTGAGGGCCTCCACATCACTGGCGCCGTCATATCTCAGACCCAGGATAAGGGCCTTATCGACCGCCTCGGTGAGCAGAAGAACATCGTCGACATCATCAGCATCGTGGTCAACACCTATGGCCGCTCCGATTCCGACTTCAAGGCTATCAGCAAGGAGGTAGACAAGCTCAAGGAAATCTATAACGGCGTCGAGGTTACCACTCAGATGGGTGAGCCTCAGACCAAGGAGGTCGACGGCATGCTCGTAATCGAGCAAAACGAGATCACCACCGTCAACATCACCCCCGAGCAGGTCAGCGCCATCATCAATCAGATTGGCGTAATCCGCAACTCCGTCATTAAGTAGTAACTCCCTATGGTCAAGATTTTCATTTCCATAGTTCTCTTTATCGCCCTCTTCTTCGCCAATCTCTTCACTTGCAATGCGCAGTGTGGCGACGAGCTTATGAAGCAGGCTCTCGGGGCTATGGGTAGCTACCAGTATATCAAGGACTTCGACATAAAGCTCAATGCCGGCACCAGCAAGACCGGCACCAAGTTCTCCGTCGTCCTCAACAGCCGTACCCACTATCAGGTGAACATTGCCAACGGCTCCTCGAACTCAGAGAATGTCATTGTCGAGATCTACGACGGCGACAAGCTCATCGGCTCCAACAGCGCCAATGGCAAGGTCTTCACGGCCTTCCAGTTCATCTGCTCTAAGACTGGTGCCTACAAACTCCACGTCTGCACCAATGGCGACACCGAGGCTTGCGCCCGCGCCGTCCTCTCGCTCGTCAAGCAGTATACTGCTGCAGAAATGCCCTAAAGCAGTTGACAGTTAGCAGTTGACAAGTAACAGTTGCCGTCGTCCCGACTGGGATGGCGGCAATTTTTCTTTGGGCATTTGCGGGACGGGTTGCTATATTTGCCCTAAATAGAGAGTCTTATGGCAAGATTGGCAAACCTCGCGTAAACGAAGTCTTAACCATTGACCGCAACGGAAAGAGAAAGACCTTGAGGCGCAACTTGTGGCCAACAGTGCCAAGCCTGCGCAACTCATGGAAATCCTAAAATCCAAGGGCATAGTGTAGCGGTTTCACTTGTGCGAAAGAATAATTTCAAGAAAAAGCGTATTGAGGTGCGGATAGAGACGAAAAAAACGTATCTTTGCACCGCATTCGGGATTTAGCGCAGTTGGTAGCGCACTACGTTCGGGACGTAGGGGTCGGGCGTTCGAGTCGCCTAATCCCGACTGTAAGTTGATAAAAGTGTGAGCCGGTAGATGTGAATCTGCCGGTTTTTTTTTGTCTGTGGGTTATTGGTGTGTTTGCTTTTCGCTGCGAAATCGGTTTATTTTGTATTGTATTGGCGTGCGTAATTTCGTTACTATTGCTGCATTTTAAAGCGAAGTGTTTCTCTTTTAGCCAATATCTGTAATAGTTTCATCATAAACAATTTCCCCCTTGTCCCCCACTCTGGCTTTCCCTCTTTTCCGCCGTCCTTCGGCCATGTGGGCTCTCTCTGCCGCGGCAGGAGCATGGGCGGGTGTGAAGTTGGGAGGCGGCGATATAGCTGACGGGTTTGAGGACGCTGGAGCGGGATTGCCGGGTTTCGTTTGGCCGGCGGCGCTAGCGATTTTTTCCTTACTTCTAATAGTTCTGCTGATTTGCTGGCGATGGCTGGCAAAATGGGGTGTGGGATATGTTCCCATCTCTGTCGTCGTCTGTGCTGAGCTCTTCAACTTGGGCGGTATGGCGGCCAGTGGCGAGGACCGTTCTTTCATTGCCGAAAGGCGGGTGTGCCGGATGTCGGGCATCGTTGAGACTATATCAAAGCGAGATTCGGCGTCTGTGGGGGTCATCGTGAAGGTTGATAGCCTTTGGGCAGGAGAATATGCGGCGGAGGACGTTAAAGGGCTTATTTCGGTGCCCTCAGAGGCCCTGACGGGGGCTGAGGAGTTGAGGCCCGGAATGCACATCGATGTGAGTGGGCACACAAAAGTGCCGTTTGCCGACAGATATAGCGATTTTGATTACCTCGAATACCTTAGGTCGCAAGGTTTGTCGTTCATTGCTGAGGCTACTGAGTGCCGAGTGGACACTGCGGCTGAAGGAAATGGATCATGGCTTGCTACCTGTTCCGGTCGGTTGTCTGATGCCTTCTCGCGGTCGCTTGCTGAGGTTGGTGTGTCTCGCGAAAGTGTGGCCTTCCTAAGGGCTCTCGTCTTTGCGGACCGTAGTGAGCTCAGTCCTGAGGTGCGGAGTGCCTTTGCTGCGTGTGGCACGAGCCACGTATTGGCAGTCAGTGGCCTCCATGTGGGGATATTGGCCATGTCGGTGGCTTGGCTTTTGGGGCGTTTTGTGCGGCGGCGATGGGCGGTTTTCGTCAGCGTCGTACTGATATGGTTCTACGCCCTTGTGGTGGGAATGTCGCCGCCTATTGTGCGTGCGGCGGTCATGTTCTCTTTCATTGCCATTGGCGGTCTGCTTGGCTATCATCCGGCCTCTTTCCATTCGCTTTGCGCGGCTATGCTGGTGATTGTACTTGTGGATCCGCTGTCGGTTATGGAAGCGGGTTTCTGGCTCAGTTTCTTGGCTGTTGGCGGTTTGCTTGCCGCCCTCTCTTATTTCGAGCGTTGGCCGGATGAGCGTCCCCCCGTGGTCAAGTGGGTGAGCCAGTGCGTCATAGTGAGCGTTGTGGCGCAAGTGGCAACGTTGCCTGTGCTCGTGGGTGTATTCCATTCTCTGCCAACATATTTCTGGTTCAACAATCTTGTGGTTGTCGAGCCTATAAAGTGGATATTCGTGGGTGCGTTGCTGTGCCCTGTGGTTTGCCATGTGCCGATTGCCGGCTCGGCTGTCGGATGGGTGGTGGACGGGCTTTTGCGTCTCGTCATGCGCTATTGCTGTTGGGCTGCGTCTTTGCCTTATGCCACTGTGGACGAGGTCTCGCTTAGCTCTTGGGGCTTGGCTGCCCTTGTGGCTGTCGTTGGTTCTTTTTTCTTCTTTTTGAGGGAGCGTAATGCATTGTCGGTCAGAATGTCACTTGCTTCTGTCGCGTGTTTTGCGGTCGCTGTGGCGTGCGAAGAGGTGACGCGTCATCAAGCTGTCGAGCCGTTCTCACGTAATGGTGTGGTTGGCGTGGGGGTGACGGCGGACGGACGATATGCCGACTTTGTTGTCGAGGAACCCGAGTCGGATAATGCGCTTAGGGCTGTGAGGGCTGTTTGCTCGGCTCGTAGATGGCGGCTGAGGAGCGTCGTGGGGAGTGATGAGAATTGTCTTTTGGTGAGCGACGACGGATGGCGTGTGTATGTTGTAAATGAGGGCGATACGCAAGCCGTGCCTCAATGTGATGCTTGCGTGATTAATGCAGATGCGGTGGTTTGTGTGTCGGATAGTGTAGGTGTTGTTTTTACTCCGCGATGCTTGGTGCGGGGGATATATTAGTGTTAATTCAAACCAATATCCCTATCTTCCCTGTTCGGCTAAAAAATAACGTGTTTTGTCGGGCTTTACATAGCTCTAACTATTCGTATGTTACAAAGAAAATAGAGTTATACAAATTTGGAGTTCAACTCCAAATTTGCATAAAAAGTAGATAACAGATTGGTAAGTAGCTTTTTGCGGCGATAAATCTATATCGCATTGTTTTGCTGTTCTCTAAAGGATACCCTACACCGCAATTCTTTTCGCTTGGCAGACTTCGCGAACTCGGTCTATTATGCCTTGAAAGGTGGCTTCACTTAGTTGCGCGCGACGTCCGCAAGCAATGAAATTTCGGAATCAATATGGGTGGCAGGCTGGTAGGCCAAAGCTCCCATTCCTCCATTGCCGACAATGCTGAGTTTGTCGAGAATGGAAAGGGCGGACATACGGACGCCTTGTTGGCGCAACGTGCGGTCCAGAAGGAACGTCCGTAACCGTCGGGCAGACTGTCCTCGAAAATACCGAACCCACCATCGAAAGGTGAAGCCTTGGCCACGAAGAGCCCGTCGCGCAGGGGGAGTTCGAGTGGCGATATGCTAAAGCCTTCGCGCAGCCACTCTGGCGCATATTCAAACACGCAGAGGTTGTCGGTCGGGTTCAGGCTCAGAGAGCCAACGACACTGTCTCCAAACTTGACGGTAAGAGAGTCTACTCTCTTCATTTATTACGGTTTAATCTACTTTTACAGCTTGTGGGCTTTCTTCTTGCCCATGTTGCGCTTTATCTGCTTGAGCTCCGCCATGGTCTGGTATTTGGGCTCGGAGAAGACGTGACGGATCTCGCTGGTGTAGCCGAGAGCCATGGCGAGTTTGATGAGGTTCTTGAGCGAAATGAGGCCTTGGCGCTCGAAGCGGGCTATGTTGGCAACGGGCACGCCGCTCTGCTCGGCTATCATTTCGCGGGTCTTGTTCTTCTCTATCCTCCGTTTGCGGAACTCGTCGGCCATGGCCTGCGCCACGGTGTCAGGGTTGTCTTGCGTGAGGGCTTCGAGAAGAGATAACATATTATTCGTATCCCCCATTTTTGCCTAGATAATGATAATATTTTGTACTTTGTGAAGATAATAAAAATGGAGGGGAATGCGGTGTCTGCAATGTGATGTTTTGGAATGCTTTTTGTCCTTTTGTCCACGTTGGTAAAGGACGACTTCGGCTGTAGCGCTTTGCCAAGCTCGATAGCGTGACTTCACGTAATTCTCCCCTCTCCCCGAACTTTTTGCCCCAGCCTGGGGCAAAATTTCGGAGGCTGAGTATCAATGGTTTATGCTTGGGGCGAAATTTCGAGGGGCTTGGGGCGAAAGATTATTTATTGCGGAAGACGCGCAATAGGCAGTCGCCAAGATGGAGCGTCTCTACGATGTCCCCGCCGCTAAACTCCGGGGCTCGGACGCCCGAACCGAGACAACTGTCGGCCACGAAGACCCAAGCCTCGTCCCAAAGTCCGCTCTTGATGAAAGCCGAGAGAGTTTTGGCGCCGCCCTCCACAATGACGGACGTAAGTCCCTCTGATCCAGCGGCCTCAATGGCTGCCACCGCTACGCCCTTGTTGGCGAAGTCGCCACGGACGTATTTAACGTTTCCCTCTTCGAGGTCGCGTTCTGGGTTTATTATGAGAGTGCGCCCGCCGTCGGTGAGCAGTTTGATGCCCTCGGGCAGTTTGCCCCTCGTGTCTACGACGATGCGCAGCGGCGCAGGCCCATCCCACAGGCGTGGCGTCAGGCTTGGGGCGTCCGCCACGGCAGTGCCGGCTCCGATGAGGATGCCGTCCTCGGTGGTTCGCTGGCGGTGGGCAATGGTGAGGGCCTCGCGGTTGGATATCTTGGCGGGGGCGGGGAGCCCATCGCGGATGTTGCCAATGTATCCGTCGGTCGTCTGCGCCCATTTGAGGATCACGTAGGGGCGTTTCTTCTCCTGGAGTGTGAAGAAACGGCGGTTCAGTTCGCGGCACTCCTCTTCGAGGACTCCCACGGTGACGCTTATGCCGGCGTCGCGGAGTTTTTGGATGCCGCGGCCCGATACTTTGGCGAAGGTGTCGCCGCAGCCCACAACGACTCTCGGGATGCGTTTCTCGATGATGAGGTCGGCGCATGGCGGGGTGCGGCCATAGTGCGCGCATGGCTCAAGACTGACGTATATCGTGCTGCGAGTCAGCAACTCCGGATTGCGGACGCTGCGTATGGCGTTGACTTCGGCGTGTGGGCATCCGGCCTTGCGGTGCCATCCCTCGCCTATTATCTTGCCGTCGCATACGATCACGGCGCCCACCATGGGGTTGGGATATGTGCGCCCCTCGGAGTTGCGCGCCAGTTGGATGCATCGGCGCATAAATATCTCATCGGTCGTCGCGCTTTTGGGCGTTTCGCCTTTAGTAGCTATATTTGTCATTGCCTTTCGGGAGATTATTTTCCTTATTGGCAAATATACTAATTAAATGACTACGACAATATCCTCACTCGCCCGTGAGATGGAGGCCCAACTGACCCCTGCCCTCGGCCCGGACGCCCGCCCCGCGGCGCGCAACCTTATATGCGACCGTCTCGGCCTCTCTTTTACGGCCTACGCCACAAGGCTTCCCGAGCCCGTAAGTGAGGCCGACGAGGCTGCTCTTCGCGTGTGGGCCAAGCGTGTGGCCGATGGCGAACCCGTGCAATACGTTACTGGCGTGGGCCCATTCGGCGGCTTCTCGCTCCACGTGGAACCAGGGGTTCTCATCCCGCGCCCCGAGACGGAAGGCCTCGTGGAGAGGGTTGTCTCTTGGGCCGACGGACGTACCGACCTCAGGGCCATCGACCTCGGCACGGGTAGCGGATGCATAGCCATTGCGCTCGCCCGCGGACTCGTGGCAGCCGAAGTGATGGCGGTAGACGCATCCGACGACGCAATTCGCATCGCTCAGGGCAATGCCGACCGATTGGCTCCCGAGACGGACATCTTCAAGGCGGACCTCCTCTCGGCCGAAGCGGATGACATGGCGGACGACTGCGGCCCGTTCGATATCGTAGTGAGCAATCCGCCTTATATCCGTCAGAGCGAACGTAATGATATGGCTGCCAATGTGTTGGACCACGAGCCCGAGATGGCTCTCTTCGTGCCCGACGCCGATCCTCTGCTCTTCTACCGCCGAATTGGCCAGCTCTGCATAGATGGCCTGCTGGATCCCGATGGCGGCGCCCTCTTCTTCGAGATTAATGAGGCGCTTGGCCATGAGACTGCTGAGATGCTCCGCGGGCTCGGCTTTGCGCAGGTCTCTGTCGAGAAGGATTATCTCGGAAAGGACCGTTACGTCATTGCGCGTATAAACAATTGACCAACAGAAAGATAATAAACAAAGATAACTATGCTTCAACAACTTACTGATGCCAACTTCAAGGCTGAGGCCATTGAGAAGGGCGGCATCGCTCTCGTCGATTTCTCGGCTGTATGGTGTGGCCCTTGCCGTGCGCTAGCTCCTCAGGTTCAGATGCTTGCCGACGAATACGCCGACCGTTGCCGTTTCTACGGCGTCGATATCGACACTGCCGCCGACACCGCATCGGAATACGGCATCATGTCCGTCCCGACGATCATCATCTTCAAGGACGGTCAGCCCGTGGAGAAGAGCATGGGCCTCAAGAGCAAAGCCCAGCTCGCCAAGATTATCGACGGCGTCCTCGGATAAGGCTCAGCCCTCGGTTACACGCACTCCCACAGGCTTTTATGACAAACGTCAGGCCTGTGGGAGCGCTTTTTTTGCTGTAATCGTTTAAGGCAGTCGGCATTTTGCCTAAGCCCGACGCTGATTCGCTTAGTAAAATGGCCGATTAGTCGGTAAATATTGCCCGATTGTCCAAAAATAAGTTCTGTGGTGTTCGTTATTAAAAAAAGATGCATACCTTTGCATCATAACATAGCGGCGAGGCCGTGACGGATGAGCCGCGCGCTAATGAGCATGTGTTAAAGTTGATTGTGATTTTCTCGTAGATCCCGCGCCGACAAAGGTCAGCGCGGGGTTTTTTTATGCGGTTCACAGTCCACAGTTCCCAGTTAGCAATTCACAAGTTCAAAGTTTACATTCTTTAGTTCGCCATCTCCAAATACCCGAAACTGTGCACTGTCAACTGTACAATGCTAACTGAAAAGCCCGGGGATATCCCCAGTAAGAATTCAATAAAACTCGAACCGCATTAGGTTTTCCCACGATTGTCGGAATCGTCGATGATTGCCTTAGATTGTCTAAGGTTATCGTAATTGTCGAGAATTGTCGGGGGCGTTGAGCATTGTCGTAAGTGTCGAAGAAGTCGAAGAACAAGTAGCAGAGAAAATAAGTAGTCCCGCGGAAACTGTGAACTTAGCACTGAGAACTGGTAACGTTTTCCCCATCTTTGCGTAGAAGACTCTGGGAGCACTCTATTGTTGGCCGAAATACGCTAAATTTGTAGTGCAAACTAACAAGGTATGGAAGTTTTCACCAACATAGACTCCTACGTCGCCAAGCCCTCCGCCGTCTGCGTGGGCGTCTTCGATGGCCTCCATCTTGGCCACCAAGCCCTTATCGCCGAACTCGTTGCCGAGGCCAAGGAGCGCGGCCTGATGTCCGTGGTCGTGACCTTCGACCCTCATCCGCGCATAGTCCTCTCCAAGGGCAACGACCGTGTGGGCCTTCTCACGACGACCGACGAGCGCACAGAGCTCATAGGCAAGACCGGAGTCGACCGAGTCGTCGTCATCCCTTTCACCCGCGAGTTCTCCGACCTTACGGCGCGAGAGTTCCTCGCCGGATGGATGCGCGACAAGCTTGGTGCACGCTTCGCCCTCATGGGCTACAACCACCACTTCGGGTCCGACGACATCGACACCTCTGAATATGAGGCCCTTGCCGCGTCCGTGGGCATCGAGGCGCAACATGCCGGGGCTTTCCGCCTGCCGGGCGACATCAAGGTGAGCTCCTCTGAGGTGCGCAAGGCCCTCACGTCGGGCGACGTCAACTATGCCTCCATGCTCCTCGGCCGCGACTACTCCTTCCGCGGCTCCGTGGTCCACGGCGATGCCATAGGCCGCTCGATAGGCTTCCGCACTGCCAATATCCTCCCCGCCGACGAGGCTAAACTCCTCCCCGCCGACGGCGTCTACTCCGGACTCGTGTCGGCCGGCGGGCGAGAACCCCTAAGGGCTGTCATAAATGTCGGCACCCGCCCCACGGTAGGCGGTGGCGACAGGCGAGTCGAGGCGCATATAATGGATTTCGAGGGCGACCTCTACGGCCAGCCGGCCGAACTCTCCTTCCGCGCAAGGCTTAGAGACGAGAGGCGTTTTGACAATCTCGACTCCCTTGCCGAGCAAATCCGCGACGATATGCGAAATGCGACTAAATCATTTGAAAAATAGTTGACAAATATTTAACTTTGTTGCCTAGACATTCGCGAATTGCGCCCATTCCCTTCCCCAGAGCCATCGCGTACAGCCTTCGTGAACCGAGTTTAATAACAACAAAGAAGCTGCCCTTCCCCAAGGCGGAGCCCGTTGCCCTCAACTATTTCGCCCTCCCCGACGATGTCGCATTAGGCACCTCCCGCAGCACTCTCATTAGTGCGATTTGCTTATGATTAAGAAATTTATGCTCGCTCTCGCGCTGCTCCTCTCCATCTCCATGGCGAGCGGCGTTTCGGCTAAAGCCCAAGACCAGCTCGCCAAGCCCAAGGCTCTGCTGACGCTCTCCTTCATCCGTTACCTCGGTTGGAGCGACGCCGCGCGAAAAGGCGACTTCGTCATCGGAGTCGTCCGCGACCGCGAGCTCACCTCCTGGCTCACCTCTCAGTCTGAAGGCAAGAAGTTCGGTTTCCAGAACGTCGTTATCAAGAGTTTCAAGTCCGTGGCTGAGATCACCGACTGCCAGGTCGTCTATATCTCCAAGAACGTCAACTTCGCGCGCAACGCCGCCACCATCATCGACAAGGTCGGAAAAGACACCCTCATCATAACCGAGGAGGAGGGCGCCACAAAGTCCGGCTCGATGATCAACTTCGTCATCCGCGACAGCCGACTCAAGTTCGAGCTCAGCAAGACGAATGCGCAAACGTCCAACATCCAGTTCGGACAGAAGCTGACGGATATGACGGCGGCCATAAACCTCTAGCAACTCCTACATCAGCATACAACAAATATGAAGGGTCTTTCTATTAAGGAGCGCATTGCGAACGCCAACCTCGCCCAGAAGCTCATCGGCGGCTTCGGCATCCTCTGCGCGTTCATCCTCCTCAACTCCATCCTGACCATTGCCATCCACTTCTATACGCGCAATCTCCAGGACACAGAGGCCAATGAGTACCTCCCCGTAAAGAGCAACCTCGGCGTCATGATGAACAGGCTCACCGAGAGCCGCCGCCTCGTCGTGAACTGGGTATTCGTGGACCATCAGCCCAACACCCCGGACAAGGTCAAGCTCGCCGAGATCGTCAACACCGACTTCGATCTCGTCCTCAATGAGGTCAAGACCGCAACTTCCGATTGGGAGGTTGAGTTTACCGACACCCTCTCCGTTGTCGAGCAGAAAGTCCATGAGATGTTCGATATGGAGCGAACTGTCATGAACAACCTCTCCACCTTCGACTCTTACGACGACCCCATCCTCCTCATGGAGAGCGAGATGCTCGTCCAGAGCGACGGCGACATCGAGGTGGCAGAGCGTGAGCTCCAGGGACTTATGACATCCCTCAGCAATATCTGCGACGCCAAGTGCAACCACATCAAGAGCTCCATCAGTGTCTCTGCCACCGTTCAGCTCATCTTCGTTGTCCTCATGAGTCTCCTCGTCCTCACCATTGCGGTTGTCGTAGGCCGACTCCTCTACATGAGCATCATCGAGCCCCTCAAGCGCGGCGTGGTCTTTGCTGAGGCTATTGGTCGTGGCGACCTTACTGCCACCGTCCAGGTAGACCAGGACGACGAGATTGGCCAACTCTCCAAGGCCCTCCAGTCTATGGTCGAGGCCCTCAAGCACACCGTAGTCTCCATCGAGCGCAACTCCAACGAGCTCGTGGCATCCGGCGAGAGCCTCAACGCATCGTCGCAAAAACTCTCCAAGGGCGCATCTGAGCAGGCCGCCAGCGCCGAGGAGGTGTCCACCGCCATCGAGCAGATGGTGGCCAACATCGACCAGAACACCGAGAACGCCATCGCCACCGAGAAGCTTACCGCTTCGACCGTCGAGAACGTCAACCTCTCCAGCCAATACTCCGGCGAGGCGGCCGAGGCCATGAAGACCATCTCCGAGAAGATCTCCATCATCTCCGACATCGCATTCCAGACCAACATCCTCGCCCTCAACGCCGCCGTCGAGGCCGTACGCGCTGGCGAGCAAGGCCGCGGCTTCTCTGTCGTCGCAGCCGAAGTCCGTAAGCTGGCCGAGCGAAGCAAGCAGGCTGCCAACGAGATTGTAGCCCTCGTAAACAAGGGCCTCAAGGTTACCCAGCTCGCCGGCGAGAAGGCAAAGGCCCTCGTGCCCGACATCGAGAAGACCACCGTCCTCATCAAGGAGATTTCCGCCGCCAGCATCGAGCAGAAGACCGGCGCCGAGCAGATCAACATGGCGATGCAGAACCTCAACGTCATCACACAGGAGAACGCCTCCAGCTCCGACGAGCTCACCAACAGCTCCGTCCTCCTCTCCTCCCTCGCCTCCAACCTCAAGCAGGCCGTCGGCTACTTCAAGCTCGATGAGGCCTCCGCTGAGGCTGCCGAAGCCGCGGCTTCTGAAACCAAGCCCGCTGAGGAGCAGCAGACTAAGGCCGCTGAGCAGCCAAAGGCCGAGACAGCGCATCGCACCGACGAGCAGCCCCGCAACACCGGCGTCAAGATTGACCTCGGCAACCTCGGCAACTCAAAGGAATTCGACCTCGACAACTACGAGAAGTTCTAAAAAATCTCCAGCCGAGGGCCGGGACGGTACTCTCTTTTGGGTCCGCGCCGGCTCTCGGCTGCCATATACCTAAAGTACGAACCCCACATCCCCACTTTCTGAATGAGCAGCGTTTATAGCCTCGAAATATCACAGGCCGACGGCAAGAAGGAGCTGAAGTTCGGTGGCGACCTCGTCATCAACCACATCGACAAGATGGCGGCCGAGGTGCGCGACGCGCTCCCAGAACCTGCCGACGTGGCCGTTACCATTGCCGACCCCTCCAATATCGACATGACGTTCATACAGCTCGTCATCGCCATAAGGCACCAGACGGAGGCCGCAGGCAAGAAGTTCGAACTCCACACAACCCTCAAGGATGACCTCAAGGAGCTCGTCCTGAAGGCCGGGCTCGAAAAAGACCTCAATATTTGATTTCTCATACAAACTAACATTATTTCATACAGCATAAGACAATGGCAAAGACAGTTCTCATTGTAGACGACTCCGAGAGCATCCGCGAGGTGGTCAATTTCACCCTTACCAACGAAGGTTACGACGTCCTCGTAGGTGTCGATGGCGAAGACGCCCTCAAGTTCCTCGACGGCCGACCTATCGACATCGTTATCACTGACCTCCACATGCCCAACCTCGACGGCCTGGGCCTCATCCGCAAGATCCGTGAGATGGACGCCTACAAGCACATCCCCATCCTCTTCCTCACCACTGAGAGCCAGACAGAGAAGAAGATGGAGGCCAAGGAGGCCGGCGCGACAGGCTGGATCATCAAGCCTTTCGTCCCCGCTAAGCTCCTCAGCGCCATCTCCCGCGTGCTCCGTTAAAGGGAGACATTCTAAACAGATATAGTCATGCTTGACAGATTCCAACAGAAATTCGTAGAGGAAGCGCAAGACAACGTCGCAGCCATCGAGGAAGCCTTGTTCGAGCTCGAGAAGAGCCCCGACGACAAGGAGATCGTCGAGAGGCTGTTCCGCTCTATGCACACCATCAAGGGCAGCGGCGCAATGTTCGGTTTCAACGACTTGAGCCATTTTACGCACAACCTCGAGACTCTCTACGACTGCGTCCGCAACGACACGGTGAAGGTCAATCGAGACATCATCTCCCTCACTTTCGAGAGCCTCGACTACATCCGTCAGCTCCTCGACGTGGGCGAAGGTACCCTCACCAATCCGGAGGACATCCAGCGGCAGAAGGACTATATCGCCAAGATTACCAAGTATTTCCCCGAGGGACAGCAACTGACGCTCAGCAGCGCCGAGAAGGCCGCTCTCGCAGCTAAGCAGGCTGCGGGCGCTCAGGCAGCGGCTGCCCCCGCACCCGAGGTCAAGGGCCCGAAGAATTACCTCGTCACCTTCGCTCCCTTCGAGAGCCTCCTCAACAACGGCACCAACCCCCTCTTCATGCTCGACGACCTCACGGCCCTCGGCACCTACAAGACTGTGGCTTTCACTGGCGCCGTGCCTGACCTGACTGCTTTCGAGCCCCTCAACCTCTACGTCAAGTGGCAGGTGATCCTCTCTACGGATCAGGACGTCAATGAGATTAAGGACGTCTTCATCTTTGTCGAGGATGAATGCCGCATGGACATTGCCGAGCTCCCCGCTGGCGACATCCTTGGCCAGAAGGACAAGCTCGACCCCGTTATCGCCCACGCCATCGAGACCCAGACCGAGCTCAAGGCTGACGACTTCGCCGCTTTCAAGCAAGCCCCGAAGCCCGAGCCCGCCAAGGAAAAGGCGGACAGAGCCGCAGACTCCAAACCGGCGGCTGGCGGCGTGGCAAAACAACAGGAGAACAAAATCTCTAGCATACGCGTCTCGAGCGAGAAGATTGACGACCTCGTGAACGCCGTGTCCGAGCTCGTCACCATGCAGGCGCAGCTCAACCTCCTCGCCGGCAAGCAAGAGGATCAGAACCTCGTTGCCATTGCCGAGCAGATGGAGAAAATTACCCGTCAGCTCCGCGAGAACTCTTTCTCAATCTCACTCATCCCTCTCCAGGGTGAGCTAGTTCAGTTCCAACGCCTCGTGCGAGATCTCTGCAACAAGCTCGGAAAGCAAATGGAGTTCGTCGTCGAAGGCGGTGAGATAGAGCTCGATAAGAATATCATCGACCATCTCAAGGACCCCTTGCTCCACATCATTCGAAACTCGGGTGACCACGGTATCGAGATGCCCGATGAGCGCGTTGCCCTCGGCAAGAACCCCGTGGGCACCATCCTCCTCAAGGCTTTCTACTCTGGCTCGTCGGTCATCGTACAGGTATCCGACGACGGCAAGGGCATGAATCCCGAAAAGATTTTCAAGAAGGCTGTCGAGAAGGGCCTTGTGGACGCGTCGGCCCATCTCACCAAGAAGGAGACTCTCAACCTCATCTTTGCCAGTGGCTTCTCTACGGCCGAGAAGGTGAGCGACGTCTCTGGTCGTGGCGTCGGTATGGACGTCGTAAAGAGCAAGATTGCCGAGATCCGCGGTGAGGTGACCGTGGATTCCGAATTCGGCAAGGGCACCACCATCACCATGGAGCTCCCCCTGACGCTCTCCATTATAGACGGTTTGCTGACCCGCATCGGCGGCGAGCAATACGTCTTCCCGTTCTCCAACATCGAGCGCATCCTCCAACCCGATGAGGTGCAGCTCAGCGAGAGCGGCATGGGCGACTTCTTTACTTACAACGGCACCCAGCTGGTCTTTATCGACCTTGGCAAGATTTTCAACGGCACGCCCACGGACATTCAGAAGTCCAAGATCCTCATTGTCGGTCAGGGCGATAAGCGTGTCGGCATGGTAGTGGACGCTGTCCTCGGCGAATATCAGATTGTCGTCAAGCCCCTCGGTCGTTTCCTGCGCTCGGTGGATATGATTTCTGGCGCATCCGTCATGGGCGACGGCTCCCTCTCGCTCATCATCGACCCGGGTCGCCTCGTCAACTACTTCAATCAGTTACGTTTCCGCAAGAAGGCGGCTTTCGCCTCTAATGCGGCCGACACACAAAACGCGTAGCCATGGAAGAGAATAAATCGGTAACCTCGTTCAAGGTCGGCGGCGAATATTTCGCTTTCGACACGCAGGCCATCCGCCATATACTTGAGTACTCCACGCCCACGCGCGTTCCACTCACCAAGCCTTTCTTCAAGGGAATCATCAACAACCACGGCAACATGATCCCCGTGGTCGACTTCCGCATCCTCATTGGCAAGGAGGCCGACGACTCCCTCAAGGAGCAGAGCATCATCGTCGTGGCCTTTGACTTCGGCGGCAAGGAGGAACTTTGCGGCTTTAAGGTCGACGAGATGGACGACGTCTTCGAGTTCCTCCCCGAGAACTTCAAGCCAGAGGTGGTGATAGACGTCAATCCCGAGGTCCAGCACGCAGTGGCCGGCACCATCAAGGAGGGCGAGAAGTTCGTCTACCTCCTCAAGGGCCAGGAACTCGCCTCGGCGCTCATCTAATATTGTTAAGCATTCCACTCCCCACTCTCGATATCAATGGAAGAAGAAATTATCAATTCGTTCCTGACCTTTGAGGTCAACGGTGCGACGTATGGCATCCACGTGGCTCACGTGGTCGAGATTATGGCCTACGTCGAGCCTCAGTCCGCCTCGGCTTCCGTGCCCGCCATGATTGGCCTCGTGGAGCACCGCGGCAGGGTTCTCCCCCTCATCGACAGTGGAATCAAGTTCGGCTCCACGCCCGTCAAGATTAACGAGCAGACGTATATGGTCATCATCTCGGTACGCAATGGCGATGAGCTTTTCGACGTGGCTCTGGCTGTTGACCTTGTGCGCGAGGTGCTCGAGATCCCCGAGGCGAACCGTCTGCCGATAGACTCGACATACAAACCAGGCTACGTGCTCTTTGCTGCCCAGACGCCCGACGGACTCGGCATGTTCTTCGACCCCGACAAGGTCTTTACCGACGTGGACATCATCAAGATGGCGGACTTCACGGCCAAGGCAAATAAGCTCGCCGCCGAGAAGCAGGCCCGGCAGGACTCCCAGACGGACGACACAAAGGGCCCCGAGGCTTAGTCCCGTGCGGAACTCTCCCCAATCAACTGTTCCCCATTTGCTCCTCTTGCGATGACCGACGAGACTAATAAACACTCTGGCTCGATAAGCGACGACTTCGACTGCTTCCGCGCCGAGTTGTCGCCCGCGGACTTCAAGCAGTTCAGCGAGTACATCTACCAGCAGTTCGGCATCAAGATGCCCGAGATAAAGAGGGTCATGCTCCAAGGCCGTCTCCTCAAGCGCATCCGCGACCTCAAGATGAAGTCCTACACGGAGTATAAGAGATATTTCTTCAGCCCCGAGGGACAGCGCAACGAGCTATATAACTTCCTAAGCGTAGTCACTACCAACAAGACCGACTTCTTCCGGGAGCCCGTCCACTTCGATTTCCTGCAAAATGTGGCCCTGCCCGAGTTCATGGCGGACGGCCACAACCGGATAAATATCTGGAGCTGCGCATGCTCCAGTGGCGAGGAACCTTATACAATGGCCGTGGTGCTCAATGAGTTCGCTGCGGAACATCCGTCTTTCGCCTACAACCTGCTCGGCACTGACATCTCGCGGAACGTACTTGAGAAAGCCGCCCGCGGAGTATACCCCGAGAAGGCCATCGACATGATACCTCTTGAGTTGAAAAAGAAGTATTTCTTGCGGAGTAAGGACCGTACGAACCCCACGGTGAGGGTCGCACCCATACTTCAGCGAAATTTTTCGCTCAAATATCTAAACCTGATGGACCAAGTTTACGATATAAGTGAGACGTTCGACGTAGTCTTCTGCCGGAACGTCCTCATCTATTTCGACAGGGAGACGCAAGAGAAGGTAATCCAAAAGCTCTGCACCAAAATCAGGACCGGCGGATACCTCTGCATCGGGCACTCCGAGTCAATGTCCAACATGGACGTCCCTCTCACTAACATTAAGCCTACCATTTTTAAAAGAATCTAACGCATTAATTTCGATATGGACAACACGAACATTACTGACAGACAGCTGCTCAAGGCTCTAAAGCAAAGACTCGATGAGAAGAGCGACATCGAGAAGAGGTTTGCCGAGCTCCAAGCTGATTATCAGGCCATGGGCAAGCGCCTCAAGGACTCCGAGGCCCTCAAAAGCCACTTCATATCGAATGTGACAAATGAGATTGTAAACCCGTTCACGTCCATCATCGGCCTCTCAAAGGCCATCCTCTCCGTCGAGAAGCAGGACTGGAAGAAGATCGTCTCCATGGTCGCCCTCATCCATAATGAGGCTTTCAACCTCGACTTCCAGCTCAAGAACATCTTCACTGCTGCCAAGATTGAGGCCGGTGAGATTCTCCCCAACGTCCAGAAGGTGCATATCCGCCAGCTTATCCAGGGCGTTATTGACTCGTTCTCCGTCGTCACCCGCAAGATGGGCATCGACATCGAGTTCGACTACGAGATCCAGCTTGGCTTCGGCGAGAAGGACTACTACTTCAACACCGACGCCGAGAAGCTCAAGCAGATTGTCAGCAATATCCTCAACAACGCCGTCAAGTACAGCTACAAGGATAGCAAGGTCATCGTAAAGTGCTGGATTGATGACGACCTCCTCTTCATCTCCGTCCAGGACTTCGGCACCGGCATCTCGGAGAAGAACCAGAACATCATCTTCGAGCGTTTCAAGCGCCTCGACACTGGCATCAACTCCATCAACCAGGGCCACGGCCTCGGCCTCTCCATCGCCAAGGCGCTCCTCGACGTCCTCGAGGGCAAGATTGACATCAAGAGCGTCAAGGGTGAGGGCTCGACATTCACCATCTCCATCCCCCGCCTCAAGGTGGTCAACACCGACCCATTTGGCGGCGACGACGGCTTGTTCTTCGACGCTGACACGGAAGACGACGTAGACCTGTTTTAAAGCGCGACGATGGAATATTCGCAGCACTTCTTATATCCCTCGTCCTTCTTCGCCAGCCGAGACCCATATGTCGTCAAGACTGTCCTCGGGTCATGCGTGGCCGTCTGCCTGTGGGACCCCACCCTCCGTATGGGCGGGATTAACCACTATATGCTGCCTTTCTGGACTGGAACCGACCTCGCGTCGCCTAAATACGGCAACATCGCCATCGAGAAGCTTGTCGAGAAGATGAGGCTCATGGGTTGCCGCATCGAGGATCTCCAGGCCAAGATTTTCGGCGGCGGCGAGCTCATCGACTCCATCGACGGCCGCTCCGCTACGCAAATCGGTCAGCGCAACATCGAGGTGGCCAAGCAGATGCTTGCCGAGTACGGCATCCCCATCGTGAGCCAATGCGTCGGCGGCAAGAAGGGACGTAAAATCCTCTTCTTCACGGACACCGGAGAAGTCCGACACAAGTACCTCGAGAAGAGGTCCATCTAACCTCCACAAAGAGTATCAACCGCGTCGCCCAGCAACCTCCCCAGCCCTACGATGCTCAACGACAGATAAATACCGACTTGGCGGCATCGGCGCGCGGCGCGCCACGGTGCCCCGGTCGGATTAACCGTGAAATAAGGCCCCGAACTGTGCCTCCCGTGCCGAAAGGCGAACAGAGGAAACAAAAAAGGCCGCATAAGAGTATAACGGACGTAGCGCCACCCGAAAACCCGGCGCCGTTTTATTTGAAGTCTTGCGTAATGGAGAATAAGATCAAGGTGTTGGTCGTTGACGACTCGGCTGTTGTTCGCCAGTCGCTCTCGGCCATTTTGGAAGCCGACCCCGAGATTGAAGTCATGGGCACGGCTGCCGACCCCATCATAGCCGTCAAGAAGATTATGCGTGAGGTTCCCGATGTCATAACCCTCGACATCGAGATGCCCCGTATGGACGGTCTCACCTTCCTGCGCAAGATCATGGCCCAGAGGCCCATCCCCGTCGTCGTAATCTCCTCCCTCACCACCAAGGGCACCGAGGCCGCCATGAAGGCACTCGAATACGGCGCCAGCGAGGTCATCGGCAAGCCATCCATGAATCCCGACGTCTTCTTCCAGGAGAGCCACATCATGCTCTGCGACGCCGTAAAGGCCGCGGCAATGTCCAAGCTCCGACGGATTAAGGCCGACGACATACGCGAAAAGGTCAACCCCACGAAGCCCGCACCCGCGCCAGCTCCCGTGGCCCGCATTTCGACCGTCCGCACCACCATCCCCACGGCCACCATCTCGGGCGTCCAGCCCAAGTATACGGCCGACGCCATCCTCGAGAAGGGTAACGGCTCCGACCAGGTAATCCCGACCGAGAAGATTATCGTCCTAGGCTCCTCTACCGGCGGAACGGAGGCCATCCGAGTCCTCTTGCGATCCATGCCCGAGGACATGCCCGGCATAGCCATCGTCCAGCACATGCCCGAGGGCTTCACGCGCTCCTTCTCCAACAGCCTCGACCAGATATCGAGCCTCAGCGTCAAGGAGGCCGAGAATGGCGACAAACTCTACCGCGGCCGAGTCCTCATTGCCCCGGGCAATAAGCATATGCTTATCAAGCGCGTCGGCAAAGAGTATTTTGTCGAGGTCAAGGAAGGGCCGCTCGTCAACCGTCACCGCCCGTCGGTCGACGTCCTTTTCCGCTCGGCCGCGCGTTATGCCGGTTCAAACGCCATTGGCGTGATCCTTACCGGAATGGGCAACGACGGCGCCAAGGGCATGAAGGAGATGCATGACGCCGGAGCGCGCACCATTGCCCAGGATGAGCAGAGTTGTGTGGTCTACGGCATGCCTAAGGAGGCCGTAAAGGAAGGCGGAGTGGACGACGTGGTGGCGCTCGACAAGATTACGCAGCACCTCGTCGGGATCCTTGCCTCGCAGCGTTAGGGATTAAAGGCCCTGGCGCTCTTTTGCAGTTTTCGGCAACTTCTTGTCTCGTAAACGTTTGCGTGTAGAGATAAGGGCAATGTTTCGGAGCGGCGGGAGTGAGGACCGAAAGAAGAAGAACTCTCATATAGTCTAAAGATAATATCGCGATATAGATGAAAAGCAAGAAACTGAAGCGGATGACGTGGATTTACGCACTGCGAGGCTTTATTTTCGGCCTCGTCATTGCGCTCGTCGTCTTCCTCCTGGCGGCCGACTCTGATGCCTATCACGAGAGCCGGCGCACGCTGTCCGACTTCATCCGGACTTTCCCGGCCTTCTGGGTCGTGATACTCCTGCCGTTCCTCAGCGCCGCTGCGGGATATATCCTCTCGTGGCGCATGACTCGCATCATTCGCACAATGAACAAGGCCCTCAAGGCCGAGGAGGTGCGCTCCAACTCCGTGCTCCAGTTCGTCGAGGGCCTCTCGGCCGGCAAGCTCGACGTCAAGATTGAGGAGAACAAGGACGACGAGCTTGTCACCTCCCTCGTGCAGCTCCAGAAGAACCTCAAGCAGAACCAGAAAGAGGATGCCAAGAGGCGTGAGGAGGAGCAGCAGCGCACGTGGGTGACCAAGGGTGTGGCTGAGTTCGGTGAGATTTTGCGTCGCAACAACGACAATATGCAAGAGCTCTCCTACAACATCATCCGCTATCTTGTAGACTACGTCAAGCTCACCCAGGCCGGCTTCTTCCTCCTCCACACGGGAGAGGAGAAGGGTGACAACGGAAAGCGTTTCTTTGAGCTCACATCTTTCATTGCATACGACCGCCGCAAATACGCCGACAAGACCATTGAATGGGGCGAAGGCCTCGTAGGACGCTGCGCGCTCGAGCAGCGCACCATCTATATGACCGAGCTCCCGCAGAACTACATAACGGTGACTTCGGGCCTCGGCTCCGGCGACCCCAACTGTATTATCCTCGTGCCCCTCAAGGCCAACGACGTCGTCTATGGCGTCATTGAGATGGCTTCGCTCCAGCAACTTCTCCGCCACGAGATTGAGTTCCTCGAGAAGACGGCTGAGAGTATCGCACTCACCATCTCGACCGTCAAGACCAACATGCAGACCCAAATCCTCCTCCAGGAGACGCAGCAGCAGGCCGCCCGAATGCGCGAGCAGGAGGAGGTTTCGCAGCAGCACCTTGAGGAGATGCGCGCCACACAGGAGCTCAACAGCCGCAACGAGATTGAGATGAAGGGCGTCATGGCCGCCATAGACCATGCCTCCATCTCCGTGACCTTTGCCACCGACGGCTCTTTGCTCAACGTCAACGACAACTTCCTCCGCACGTTCGGTTATAAGGCCGAAGAGATTGAGGGTCAGAATATGAGCATCTTCTTCTTCAAGGAGGACCAGAAGGAGCTTGACAATATCCTCGAGACCATCAACCGTGGCGAGACCTACAATGGCCGCGTCCGCCGTCGCTCTAAGCGCGGCGAGGAGGTTTGGCTCCTCTCGACCTACACCCCTGTTCGCGACACCGAGGGCGACGTCCTCAAGGTCATAAGCCTCGAGACCAACATCGCCGACCAGGTCAAGCTTGAGCGCGAGATGCAAGACAGCCAGCGAGAGCTCGACGTACGCCTTCAGGCCACCCGTGCCGAAGTCGAGGCCAAGTTTAAGGAGATTGAGGCCGTCAAGATCCGTAACGAGAAGACTCTCGACGGTATGTTGGACGCCATCATCACCACCAGCAGCGAGGGCGTCATTGAGTTCTTCAATGTCGCAGCCGAGAAGCTTTGGGGCTATAGCCGCGAAGAGGTCCTCGGCAAGAACGTCTCGATGCTCTTCTCTGACGATGACATCGCCAAGAACGACTTCGTACACGCCTTCGTGACGCCCGACGCCGCCAAGGTAATCGGTGAGCGCAAAGAGGTCTCTATCAAGGATAAGTTCGGCGAGCAAGTGCCCGTCCTCGTCCTCCTCTCCGAAGCCGAAGTGGACGGTGAGCACTCCTTTACGGCGTTCATCCAGAACATCGAGGTGGAGCTCTTCTAAAACTCTTCTGAGTTTTTCCCTCTCCCCCCTTATCCCACAAAAAAGAACAACCAAGCAAATCCCTCCAGTACCTGTGACACACAAGGAGTTCCTCCAAGCCTTCAGCCAACGGTGTGGCTACGATTTCGTAGACTACTCCGAGAGCTCCATTACGCGCAGGCTCCAGAAGATTTGCGACGACACTGGCATGACGCTGGAGCAAATCCTCGTCAAGTCCGCCATAGATAAGAAGCTGGTAACTAAAGTGGTCGAGGACATAACAGTCAACACCACCGAGCTCTTCCGCGACCCCTCCGTATGGGTCTCCATCGGCAAGACGCTCTACCCCAAGCTCCCCAAGCAGTCCATGGCCACCATCTGGCACGCCGGATGCTCCACGGGCCTCGAAGTATACTCCGACCTCATCCTCCTCTCCGAACTCGGAATGGCGGACCGCGTCAGGGTCATCGGTACGGACATCAACCCATCGGTCCTCGAGACGGCCCGCTCCGGACGATACAGTTTCGCATATAACAAGCAGTACGTCGATAACTTCGACCTCGTCATGCGAGAGCTTGGCATCTTCTCGACCTTCGAGAAGTACTTCGCGATAGACGAGGCGGCGGACACCATAACCGTCTGCCCCGAACTGAGACAGAAAGCCACCTTCCTCACCCAGGACCTCGTCCGCGAGAAGGCGCCTTTCCCCTACAGAGTGGACATCGTCTTCATCCGCAACGTCATCATCTACTTCAACGAGGCGTTGCAAATGAAGGTCCTTAGAAACATCTCCGAGAAACTCTTCCCAGGCGGCTCGCTCATCCTCGGCAAACAAGAGGATCTGCCGCTCAGCGCGGGCATCCTCTTTGGCCGCAACGGCGCATTCTTCAAGAAAAAATAGGCACTATGCTCATAACTACCAACGAGCTTAGGGAGATAGAAAGCACTTTGGCTGAACGCCTCAAGGTGGACTACTCCAATTTCTCCGACGATTTTTTCCGCCGGAGACTTGCCTACGTCTTCGACAAGATGCATTTCCATCGGGTCCAAGATCTCTATAGCGCACTCGGCTCTCTCGTGACGTTTGACGAGATAACCTATTATCTCTCAGTGCCGCAGACTGAGCTCTTCCGCTCCCCGAGTTTTTGGCGCCGTATGCTCAAGGCTCTCGCCGACAGCAGCGACATCAAGACCATTTGGATTCCCTGCCTCACGAGCTACCACGAGCTTTTCAACCTCGTCATAGCCCTTGACATGGCTGGAAGGACCGATTGCAAAGTGACGGTCAACGTCCTCAGCGACCGCACCTCCAACGAATGCCGTTCCCTCCACGTCTCGAAGCACGACGATCAGCAAAACCGGAGCAACTTCGAGCGACTCGAGAGCTCCAAGGCCTACGATGACTACGTGGTCAAGACAGCCGACGGACTCGCGCTCAGACCGGGACTGATAGACAACGTGACCTTCCGCAACGGATGGTTCCTTGGCTACCCGGACGAGAAGTACAACGCCGTAATTTGCCGCGACGTGATGCTCACCTATAATGAGCAACTTGAGCGTCAGGCAGTTGCCAAGCTCGTGGACTCGCTTTGTGGCCCCGGCTCGGTGCTCGGCCTCGGCACAATGGAGCGCCCTCTCGGAATGGAGAAGAGACTGGACGACACGTATGCCTCGGATGGCTTCTATAGCCTTATGAGGTGCGAGTGAATTAGATAACTAAAGTCAAATAATATAACGACGTTATGGCAGATTACCGTGCAGTGGTCATCGGAGGTTCGGCGGGCAGCTACGCTGTCGTGTCGAAGATCCTTGCCGCCTTGCCACCGGACTTTCCGGTCCCCGTGGTTATCTGCATGCATCGCCTCAAGCACGTCCGTGCGGGCTTTGTGGAGGCCCTCAACGAGCGCACGAGCCTCAACGTCGTAGAGCCATACGACAAGCAACCGATAGAGCGCGGCAATGTCTACATAGCCCCCGCCAACTACCATATGTATATCGATTTCTTCGGCTCCGTATCGCTCTCCATCGAGGACCAGTACCTCTTCTGCCGCCCCGCCATAGACTACACCCTCACGTCGGCCGCCAAAGCCTGGAGGGCCAAGACTGTGGGCATAATACTCACTGGCGCCAACCAGGACGGGGCCAAGGGTCTCAAGGCCATTGCGGACAACGGCGGCTACACCATTGTCCAGGACCCCAAGACGGCCGACGTCCCGACAATGCCGGACGCCGCGCTCCGACTCCTCAAGCCCAACGCGGTGCTCTCCCCACTGGAGATTATCAATTTCCTCAAGACAATTAAGTAACTCATAGCCACACAAGGTTTTCTGTTAGGATGGCAAAGTTAGTAGATAAAATCTGGCACTACATCGACGTAACAGCCGAAGCTCTCAAACTGGACACCAAGAAGGTCCGTGAGTCCGTCAATGGCTGGTTCGCCCGCATGTGGGATTCCCTTGGCCGAGGTTTGCTCAAGTTTTGGGTCTTCGTCAGGTCCATCTTGCGCAAGGTAGACTCAACGCCCCTCATTACCAAGCTCCAGATCCTCCTCCTGACCATCATCCTGCTCTTCATCTTCTGGCAGTTCACTGCCTACGAGATGAGCCAGACCACCTTTATCAGCATCAATATCATCATGGCCGTGTGCCTCACTTCCGCCACGGCTTTCATCTCCGTCCGCTCGCAGCGAGGCCTTGAGGATGCCAAGCGGCTCAACATCGAGCTCGCGCAGGACCTTGAGCGTCGCACCGAGGAACTCGACCAGCTCAAGACGGACCTCTTCGAGTTGCGCAACAAGAACCGTCGCCAGTCGGCCATCGAGAAAGGCAGCAAGCGCTTTGTCGAGACCGTCCGCAAGATGAAGTCAAAAGTTGACCCTGAGGCCGAGAAGCTGCAATACATCATAGACGCCCTCGAAGTGTGCTTCGACATAACCGGCGCGGTGGCCTTCGCCCGTAAGGATGAAGATCCCGCCGCCGATGCGCAAAATGCTGATGCTCAGAATGCTGATGGCGAAGCGGCGCAGACTTCGGATGCCAATACTGACACGGATGGCCTTCCACAGGGAACGTTCGAGATGGCGGGCCGCTTCGGCCTTTCCGACGAGCCTCCCCTTACTGTATTCTCGGCAGGCAACGGCATCCTCGGCCAGGTTGTTGCCAACGACAAGACCGTGACGCTTGACCGCGTTCCGGCGGACTACCTCCAGGCTCTTTCGGGTCTCGGCAAGAGCCGCGAGCTCAATGTCTACGCCCTGCCGCTCACCAAGGGCGAGGATGCGACTGTGGTGGCCGTAATCGAGGTGGCAAGTTTCGAGAAACTGAAGATTGTAGAGGCTTGGGAAGCCATTGAGCAGCAATTGCGCGACGTTATATAACTCCTGACGATGAAGAAGAAGAAGAAATTAGGCATGGGCTGGGGTAAGAACTTCTCCCTCAGCGGATTCTCGGAGCTCCAGTGGTATGTGGCTCTGGGAGTCGTCGTTGCCGCGCTGCTCATCGGATGGACCAGTATGATGGGCCTTTTGGGTTTCAGCGTCTCGCTCTATAATATCATCTACCTCCATCACTACCTTTTCGTGTGGCTCTTCGACGGCTGCGTTATTGCCGTCCTGCTGGCCGTACTCTACATCTCCAATTTCCGTGTGCATAAGCTCTCGGAGATGCATGACGAGATTGACGGTCTCCGCTCCACAATCAAGGAGAGCATCATCATGGCGGATAATATCCGCGAGGGGCACGACGTGGACAGCCGCACGGCCAGCAAGAGCGACATCGGCCGCACGCTCCTCAACCTCGGTCAGAGCCTCCATGACAGCCGCGAGAAGGAGACCTTTGCCAACTGGGTGAGCAAAGGCAAGGAAACTATCTCTGATATCCTCCGCGCCCATACGCGCATCGACGACCTTGCCGAGGCAACTATCGAGGGCCTCATCTCATATTGCAACGCCGTCCAAGCCGCTTTCTACATCCTCGAAGGCGACAAGTTGCGCACAGTTACGCAATACGCCTACGACCGCAAGCGCTACGAAAAGGAGGAGATAAAAGTGGGCTACGGCCTCATTGGCGCGGCAGCCTACGAGAAGCAACTCATCTACCGCACGGAAGTCCCTGAGGACTACTTTACCATCACGTCCGGCCTTATCGGCACCAGCCGCCCGCGCTCCCTGCTCATCATCCCGCTCAAGCAAGAGGAGGAGGTTCAGGGCGTTATCGAGCTCTCGTTCTTCCAAGAGCAGCTCCCGCAGCACTATATGCTCTTGGCCGAGGAAGTCGGCAACATCGTTGGCAGCACCATCTACAACCTCAAGATTAACGAGCGCACCGAGAGCCTCCTCCGTGAGTCTCAGGAGATGACTGCCACCCTCCGCAAAAACGAGGAGCAGCTCAATGAGAACGCCCGCGAGATGCGCGAGGCTAAGGAGAACCTCGAGATTTCCAACTCCGAGCTCAACAGCAAGATTGAGGAGATCAAGGCCCAGCAGAAGAAGCAGGACGCCATGCTCTCCAACGCCTCCGAGTTCATCTCCATCTACGATAAGGACCGTGAGGTGATCTACGAGAGCCCATCTATGAAGCGAATCCTCGGCTACGACCCTAATGAGGATATCCACGGTATGGACGAGGAGTGGATGATGCCCACCAGCTTCAAGAAGGTGCAGCATATGTTCGACTACCTCCTTGAGACCCCTGGCGGCGAGACCAAGATCGAGTACACCTACCTCAAGAAAAATAACGAGCGCATCTACCTTGAGACCCAGGGCAAGAACCTCCTCCACGACCCAGCAATCCGCGGTCTTATCTTCAATACCCGCGACGTCACCGAGCGCAAGATGCGTGAGAACGAGGAGAAGAAGACTGGACGTATGAAGTCCCTCTCCGAGAACTCGCCCGACGTCATCATGCGTACCTCCCTCAAGGGTAAGGTCCTCTATGCCAACCCAGCCGCAGCCAAGTTCCTCAACCTCGTCTCCAGTGAGCAGGTCAAGGACAATGTCATCCTCGACCTGCTTGAGGATGAGGGTATGAAGGACTTCGTATCCAACACCCTCCGCTTTGTCAAGAAGACCAAGCGTCAGGACAGTGCAGAGATTGAGATTGGCGAGAAGAACAAAAAGTTTATGGAGGTGAAGGCCATACCCGAGCTGGACGAGAGCGGCAGTGTGGACTCCGTACTCTTCACTATCCACGACGTCACTGAGATCAAGCAACTCGAGCAGGAGGCCCAGAAGGCTCGTGAGGACGTCATGAGCTCCATCAACTACGCCAAGCGTATCCAGTTCGCTCTCCTCCCCGAGGAGGCTGAGATTCAGGCATATTTCCCCGAGTCCTTCATGTTCTACAGGCCGAAGAATATCGTCTCTGGCGACTTCCCTTGGTCTTTCCATCGCAACGGAATAACCTATATGGCTGTTGTGGACTGCACGGGCCATGGTGTCCCTGGCGCACTCCTCTCCATCATCGGCTACCTCCTCTTGAGCAATATCGTTGCCAATCATCCTGACCTCAATCCGGCTCAGATCCTCGATATGCTCCACGAGGCGGTGCGCGACGCCCTCAAGCAGAAGACTTCCGAAGCCAATGCGGGCGACGGTATGGACCTCGCCCTCATCCGCATCAACCCGGCTGAGCACGAGCTCCAATTCTCTGGCGCGCATCGCCCTCTCTACTATCTCCATAAGGACCGCCACGGAGAGTTCGACTCGGGCGACGAGCCTATCTTCCAGGAGTTTGAGGCCACCCGTAAGGGCATCGGCGGCAAGCCCCTGCCCAACGGTCGCAAGGAGAAAACTTTCGAAAATAACGTGATAACCTACCAGCCTGGAGACAGATTCTTCGTCTTCTCCGACGGACTGCCCGACCAGCTTGGCGGCGAGGAGCATAAGAAGTTCTTCACACGCCGAGTAAAGGAATGGCTTGCCCGCAATGTCAACGAGAGCATGGCCGCCACAAGCAAAGACCTCGTCAAGACGTTCTACGACTGGAAGGGCACCGACAAACAGGTGGACGACGTCCTCCTTATCGGTGTTGAACTCTGATAGACACACCTGTCACCACAATACCATAGAAAAATCGATCGACGATTATGGCCAACAATTTTTCAAGTAATAACTTCCTTGAATACGCCTACGACCTCTTCCAAGACCTCCCAACAAAAGAGGTCAACCTGGTCTACGTGGGTGAGGTTACCCCGGCCGTGACGCGAAACTTCACTATCATGACTGAGGAGAGCCTCCTCCGCCAAGCCGAGAGCAGTCCCGTCCAGCGCAAGGTCTTCAACGTCATGGTGGAGGCCCTGCAGAACATCAGTCGCCACGCCGACACACCCTCTGGCGACCCCGATGACCCCCGCAAGGGCATCATCATCGTCAGCCACTCCGGCGAGGCGTATAGCATCGTGACAGGCAACCTCATACGTTCCGAGAAGTGCGACAACATCAAAGCCAAGCTCGACGCCATAAACGTTATGGACAAGGCTCAGCTCTCCGCAGCCTACCGCGAGCAGATTACCTATGGCCACATCAATGAGAATGGTGGCGCAGGTCTCGGCTTCATAGACATAGTCAAGAAGAGCGGCAACAGGATAGACTACCGTTTCCTCGACCTCAGCGAGAAACTCCCCGGCTTCTGCTTCTTCCTCTATATCTGCACGATAAAGCGCAAGTAGGAAGTCCGCCAACCATCTCTCCCCCTCATTGTCGCCCCTCCTTTCTCACACCACACACTCCAACTTCACTGTGCCTATTATCCGCCTTACGTCGCTCGACCATCCTGGTCTTGAGCCCTTCACCAGCCTCACCGAGGCACAACTTCGCAGCAAGCAGAACGCTGCCGCCGCCATGTTCATTGCAGAGAGCCCTAAAGTTATCCGCGTGGCCCTCAAGGCTGGCTACCAGCCCATCTCCCTCCTTATGGAGGAACCTCATCTCACGGCCGACGCTGCCGACATAGTAGCGGCCATACCCCCCGAGACACTTGTATTTACGGGCAGCCGAGAGTTGCTTGAATCTCTTACGGGCTATGCCCTCACCCGTGGCGTGCTCTGTGCCATGCGTCGACCCGCACCCCGCAAAGTCGATGATCTCGTACAGGGCGCAAGCCGCATTGTGCTTATCAACGGTGTTGTGGACTCGACAAACGTTGGCGCCATATTCCGTTCGGCCGCCGCGCTGGGCATTGACGCCGTACTCCTCACCACCAATTCCTGCGACCCGCTGACGCGCCGTTCGGTGCGAGTCTCGATGGGTTCGGTATTCCTTGTTCCTTGGGCGTGGATGGACGGACCTGCGCAAGAACGACTCTCAGGACTCGGCTTCAAGACCGTGGCTATGGCGTTGACTGATAAGTCTATAACTCTTGATGCCCCCCGTCTTGCGGCCGAACCCCGCTTGGCAATAGTCATGGGTACGGAGGGCGATGGGCTCCCTGCCGATGCCATCGAGGGTGCCGATTACGTGGTCCGCATCCCTATGGCGCATGGGGTGGATTCCCTCAACGTGGCGGCCGCCTCGGCAGTCGCTTTCTGGGCTTTGGGAAAGAGGTAGGTTAGTAATCCATCCTCCCCCATTTGTAGACGCCGTAGGCCGTTTCATCGCCTTTTTAGGGGTGTTGGGGGAAAAGATTTGCGGGCGTGGATGCGCTTTTAGTACCTTTATGCTGTTCTGAAACGAATGGATATGTTCGTCTAAGGACTTGTATGGATTAAAAGAGACTCCTAAGATATGATTTTCCGCAAGATTTTTTTGCTTGTGACCATCGTGGCAATGGCCGCGCTCATCCCAGGTTGCTCTGACGACGACGAGGTTGAGGTCGAGCCACAGTTCAAACTCAGCAGCGAGAGCCTGACCCTCTCCCGTTCCGAAGGTTCTAAAGGCATTGTCCGTTTCGCCTCTGCCACAGATTGGGAGGCTACGACTTCCGCGGATTGGATTTCCCTCTCTAAATCTGAGGGCATAGCAGGCTCAAACACCATTGTCGTGTCCGCTGCCGAGACCAACACCAGCACCGAGGTCCGCTCAGCCCAAGTCACCATTTCACACGCCGGCGTGAGCGTCACCGTTACCGTCACGCAGCAGGCAACGGGCTACGTCTCGCCCGAGACCCAGTCGCTCTCCCTCTCTGCCGAGGGCGACACCGTAATCCTCCACGTGGCCACGAATGCAGACTTCCGCAATCTTGTAGCTACCACGACGGCGGATTCCTGGTGGTTCTCTATCTCCATGGTGGCCGACGATTCGGTGGGCGAGGACACTGTTTGCTATCGCGTTGTGGCGACGGAGAATCTATCCTCCGCACGCACTGGCGAGATACGTTTCATGCTCCCGTCTGGAGTGGAGCTCTATAAAGCCGCCAGCGTCACGGTGTCCCAAGAGGCTGTCAACATCCCTCACAGTACCGACTTCTCGGCCGATAAGTCCGTCACGACCATTCAAAAGGCTACGGCGGGTGAGCGAGGCCTACCCCTCGTGCTCATGGGCGACGCCTTCCTCGACACCGATATTGCCGACGGCACGTATGACAAAGTGATGCGCCAAGCCGTGTCGAACCTCTTCTCAGAGCCCGTCATGACCGCCCTAAAGGACTATTTCGACATCTATTACGTCTCGGCCGTATCTTCCTACAACCGCCTCGGCTCGTCTTATTCCACGGCCTTCTCCAGCGTCCTTGCGGGCGGAGGGTCTACAACCATCACGGGCGACGATGAGGCCGTCCTTAAATATCTCCGCGCTGTGCCTAACGTCGATGAGGATAATGCACTGGCCGTGGTCATAATCAATACGAACGACTATGCCGGCACGACGTATTTCGGTTTCAAGGACGATGATAACAAGAACTATGTCGATTTCGCCCTCGCTTTCTGCCCTGTAATAGATAGCGTTGCGGCACCGCGTTTCCGTCAGGTCCTCAACCATGAGGCTGTGGGCCATGGCCTCGCCAAGCTCTACGATGAGTATTACTATACGAGCAACGGCAGCCCTTCGCGCTCCGACATCGCCGAAATTAATACACTCCAGGCACAAGGGTGGGGCGCCAATATCGACCTCAATTCGGTTGTCGATTCCACACGTTGGGCCGACCTCGCCGCAGATTCCTATTTCGAGTCTGAGGCCCTAGGCGCATATGAGGGTGCCGCCACCTTCGCGCATGGTGTCTACCGCCCTACGGAGAATAGCATAATGCGCCATAACACGTTGGGCTTCAATGCTCCGAGCCGCCGCGCCATTTTCAACCGTGTCATGGAGTATTGCACGGGCGCGACGCCTACGTACGACGAGTTCAAGGCTTTCGACTCCACTCTCGACAATTCGTCTTCGGAGTCCGAGAATAAGTCTCTAACAGTCGATTTCGTGCCTTTCGGGGCACCCGTGGTGGCTAATTATGCGATTGGTAAATAGAGTTTTTCAGTTGAGTATATAGTAGTCGCCCGGCTTCCTTTTCTGGAGGAGGTCGGGCGAGTTTTTTTTATACCCTGCTTTTTACTCTGTCGGGTGTATGATTGTCGGTTAAAGCCGGCTTAGGCTTTTAGGGCCTCTACTTCGCTGGCGGGCAGGCCGGTGGCTTCGGATATTTGACTTGTTGACAGGCCGAGTTTTATAAGGTTGCGTGCTATGGTTATTTTTTCCTCTGCTTTGCCCTCTTCCTTTCCTTCTGCTTTCCCCTCAGCTCTTGCTAATGTCTTTGCGTCGCTGAAAAGCAAGTTCTCTCGCCACATCTCATCCCAGTACTTGTCGTAGGTTCGAACTTGCGCGGGGGAGAAAGCGGATTCACGGACAAGATTGATGGCCTGGCATGTCTCTTCGTTGTTCAGAAGGTCTGGGTCGGGCTCTATGGTGTCCTCGTTGATGGTTGTGAGGAACTTGAGCCAAAGGACTGTCATTTTCTTCTCTGCCGTGGTCGAGGGGTGGAACTTGGGCAGTTCTACAAAGGTGAAGTGGAGTCCCTCGATTATCTTGTCCGTATGCTTTTCGTGGACTATGCTGTAGTTGTGGATGTACTCGTCTTTGAACTCATCGCCGTTCATATACGTGTCGTTGAGTATGTTGAGGGAGTACACGGGTTGCGTTGTCCGGAAATTTACGTTTTTCTCAATCTGGTTGACGTAAACTTTCGAGGCGTTGAAAAGAACTCGTTGCATAAATGCGGGAGTCCATATTGTCTGCATCTCCACGATGAAGTGCCGTCCGTTACCATCTTTGCAACGTACGTCCACAATGCTATTCTTACCTGTCGGAAGCTCGGGTACGAGCTCGGCGGGCAGGTATTCAACCTCTTGCACCTCGTCTTTTCCCGAGAGCGGGAGGAGTGCGTTTATGAGGCTTATGACGAGGTTCTTGTGCTCGCCGAATATGCGTTTGAAGGTGAGGTCGGCTGTGGGCCTCAGGAATATGCGTGCCATGGCTGTGGTTCCCTTTGTGTCCTAAATCTCTCTCTGGCTACAAATATAGCTTTTATGGATTAGACGGGCAATAATAACAGGAAATTGGAATGCGTTCCTCCCCCCCCCCTCACACACAAACTATCCCCCGCCCGGAAAATCAATTCTTCCGTGCGGGGGATAACTATTTCAGGTAGTCCTCGGGCAAGTTTTAGATGCCGAAGTTGACGCCGACGGTGTAGAGACCGCCAATCTTGTCGCAGTAGATGGTCTCTACCTTGTTGTTGTTGAAGAGGTTGTTGGCGTTGAAGAAGAACTCGACGTTCTCGGTGGGCTTGTAGCCGACCTTGAGGTTGAGGGTCACCTTGGCCTTGAGCTTGTTGTTGCTAAGGTTGGACATGCCGTAGGTGTCCAGGGCCGAGGAGTAGGTGGTGTTGTAGGTTCGCTTGCCGACGTAGTTGGCGTAGGCCGATATGTTGAGCTGGCTGATGGGCTTATAGATGAGGCCTACCATGCCATAGACGCTCGGGGTGGCCTTGTGCTTGTGTCCATTGCTGAGCTCGGGTTGGCTGTTCTCTGTGATGCCGCAGTCCTGATAGTCCTCGCCGGTGGTCTCGCGGCGGAGGATGCCGTATTTCATGGCGAAGTACATGGAGAGGGGCGTGGGGATGTACTGGGTCTCGGCGCCCTTGGTGCAGCTGGAGTTGTCGATGTTGACGGTGAGGCCGCCTACGCTCTGGCCTGCGTCGATGCAGCTGATGGCGTATTGCTGGAGCTCATCCTCGAATGCGGCTTTCTCGTCGTCCGTCCAGTTGTTCCAGCCTGTAGCGTCGCGGAACCTGTAGTAGTCGGCAAAGTTGAACGCTGCCTCGGCATAGCCTGGGTGGAGGAACTCGTTCTGGACTATGTCGGTGAGGGCCTTAAGGGTGGTCTTTGATGCACCCGTGACGCCGTCGCTCACAGCCTGGTGCTGGTCGTAGACGTAGAAGTTGTCCACCTTGGTGCGCTGGATGTTGGCATTGAGCTTGAGGATGAGTTTGCTTGAGATGACGTAGTCGAGGTTGAGGCTCAGGCCCATCTGGTAGACCTTGAAGGGGAGGTTCTGGTACTGGAACTGGGAGTAGGTGTCCATGCTGCCCATGATGTAGCGTATGGTGTTGCTAATCTGGGACGTCACGGCCTGCTGATAGGCTGCGGGGTCGCTCTTCTTGAGTTCAGCGAGCTGCTGCATGAGCTCGGGGTTGACGCCGAGGGCGGACTTGGCGGCGTTGAACTGAGACTCGGAGATGGTGAAGGCGGACTTAGTGAGCATAACGGCGCCATAGTCCTGGCTCTTAGAGGCGAAGAGCTCGGCATCGAGGAGGATGCGCGGGATGGGCTTCCAGCGGTAGCCGATCTCGATATTGTCGAGGTTCATGAGGTCGGCCTTGTCGCTACCCTTGAAGTACATTATGGAAGGAAGGCTCATGCCGTCGCGGTACCAGGTGTAGTTTACGCTGGTGTTGATGATGTTGGGGCCGCGGAAGGCGTGGCCATAGGAGAGGCGGAGGAAGTTGTTGTCGTTGAACTGGTAAGAGGCCGATGCCATGTAAGACATGTTCCACTTGTCGGGCTTGGAGGTCTTGTCGCCACGGACGGCGGCGGTGGCGCTAAAGCCCTCGTGGCTCCACTGAGCGCGGACGCTGGGCGAGATGGTCGAGATGTCGGTGTGGCTCATTAGTAAGCCGATGGTCTCGCCGGGGTGGCTCTTGCTCTCCTTGGCGTAGTCGGAGTAGTAGACGTAGTTATATGCCACGCCGGGGCGGACTGAGAGACCGTTGGAGAAGCGGAAGTTGTAGTCAACCTGTGCGTTGACGTTGTTGCTCATCATCTTATATCCGTCCACGCCTTTGCAGAAGTCCTGCGGGCCGCCGGCGTAGTTGGCGTTGAAGTGGAGGCTATGGATGTTGGCGTCGAAGTTGATGTAGTCGGTCTTGCTCTCGGTGCCTACCTGCGAGAAGTAGTCCTGCGAGGGCGACATGTTCAGCGAGTAGGAGTTTTGGTAACCGCCAGTGAGGTCGAATGTTACTTCGGGCTTGGGCGTGTAGCGGATGTAGGCGTTGATACCAAAGTTGCGGCGAGCGAGGGCAGGGTCGGGGAACATGTCCTCGTATGGGGCGTCGTCCTCATTGAGGTTGTAGAGGGTGCCGTTTTGCACCTGGCGCATCTTCTTGATGTCCGAGATGGAGTAGAAGCCGCCGGCCTCGACGCTGGTGAACTTTGTGGCGTCGGCGAGGTCGTCGTCCGAGATGGAAGAGCCTGCGGCGTACGCATTGTTCTTGTCGTAGTATATGCCTTTGGCGGGGATTATGTAGAGCTTGTCTGTATTGCGGTCGCGGCGTTGGCCGTTGGCCGTGATGCCGATGCTCCACTTGTCGCCGATGGTCTTGCGGAGGGCGAAGTCGGCGATGTAGGTGTTCATGTTGCCGATCTGGGCAGAGCCGCTGGCGCTCTTGGAGCCCGATGTGGGCTTCTCTGTGATAATGTTGACGATGCCGGTGACGGCGTTCATGCCGTAGAGGGCTGAGCATGCGCCACGGACAACCTCGATGCGCTCCACGTCCTCAATGGAGATGGGGAGCTGCTCCATCTGGATGATGCCGGTGATGAGGTTCTGGACGGGGCGGCCGTCTACCATGAGCTGCATGTTGTTGTTGTTCGTGTAGAGCAGCAAGTGGTATTCGGGGATGTTGTTGAGGCCGCGCATGTGGATGTCGTAGTCGCCGTTGTTGCGCTGCGAGACTATCATACCAGGGATGAGGCGGAAGGCGTCCTCGATGGTTGTGGCGCCCCAAGAGCGGAGCTCGTCCTTGGTGATGACGGTGGTGGCGAGTTGGCTGGTGAAGGTGCTCTCCTCCTCTTTCGAGGCGGACGAGACGTTCTTGTTCATGATGAGGGCGAAGAGCTCGTCGACGCTGCTGACGCCGAGTGTCTCTACGGCCTGCATGAGGTCCTCGAGAGGAAGCTCCGATAGCTCATCGGTGCTCATTGCCATAATCTGTTCTTTTGTCAGTGGTGTCTGACCCATCACGTTGACTGTGAGGGCGAGAGTTGCTAACAGGCAGATGAATTTGTTGTTCATTTTTGTTTTTCTGTAGTGTATCTTAATTGTGAACTCCACGTTTGCAGTTCGGGGCAAATTTACGCCAAATTATGTATGTAGTTGTTGAAAAACTCCAATTTACCAACGCCTAACTCCATTCTTTAACTTAAACTATCATAACAAGCCGCGCAAACGTAAACGAACTGCAACCCACCGCCCCCCTTTCCAAACAAAAAACAACTCTCTCCGTAAGAATACTTCATAACACATATATAAAAACAATAAATAGCGCGTCTGCAACACACTCTCTCAAAATCTTCTAAACAAACACCATGTACACTTCCGAAGGCAAATTCTACATAGCCCACTGCGACAAGGGCCCCATCAACATCATCGGCAAAATGGCCAACCGCCACGGCCTCATAGCCGGAGCCACTGGCACGGGCAAGACCGTCACCCTCCAGGTCATGGCCGAGACCTTCTGCCAGGCCGGAGTCCCCTGCTTCATGGCCGACATGAAGGGCGACCTCTCCGGCATCAGCCAGGTGGGCAAGATGAGCGGCTTCATCGAGAAACGCAAAGACTCTTTCGGCGTGCCCGACCCGCAGTTCCAAGCCTGCCCCACCCGCTTCTACGATGTCTACGGCGAGCAAGGAACCCCCATCCGCGCTTCCGTCTCCAGCCTCGGCCCGCAACTCCTCTCACGTCTCATGGGCCTCAACGACACTCAGACGGGCATCCTCAACATCGTCTTCCGTGTGGCGGATGACCGCAACCTCCTCCTCTACGACCTCAAGGACCTCCGCGCCCTCCTCAACTACGTATCCACCAACGCCAAGAGCCTCACCACCACCTACGGCAACATAGCCCCCCAGAGCGTCGGAGCCATCTCCCGCTCTCTCCTCGAACTCGAGAACCAAGGCGCCAACCAGTTCTTCGGTCTCCCCGAGTTCGACATTATGGACCTCATCCAGACCGAGGGCGGCAAGGGCATCATGAGCGTACTCGCCGCCGACAAGCTTATGCTGCAGCCCAAGCTCTACTCCACCTTCCTCCTCTGGCTCATGAGCGACCTCTACGCCAAGCTCCCCGAGGTGGGCGACATGGAGAAGCCCAAGCTCATCTTCTTCTTCGACGAGGCTCACATGCTCTTCGACGACACCCCTAAGGCCCTCACCGACAAGATTGAGCAGGTCATCCGCCTCATCCGTTCCAAGGGCGTAGGCATCTACTTCGTCACCCAAAACCCCACTGATATCCCCGAGACCATCCTAGGTCAGCTCGGCAACCGCGTCCAGCACGCCCTCCGCGCCTTCACCCCTAAGGATCAGAAGGCCGTGCGCTCCGCCGCCGACACTTTCCGCGCCAACCCCGACTTCAAGACCGACGAGGCCATTATGAACCTCGAGACAGGCGAGGCCCTCGTCTCCGTACTCGACGAGAAGGGCGCCCCCACGATGGTCCAGCGCGCGAAGATCCTCTTCCCCCTCAGCCAAATTGGTGCCATCACTCCCGAGCAGCGCAAGCAGATTATCGATGCCTCGCCCCTCAATGCCAAATACTCCACCCCCGAGGACCCCGAGAGCGCCTTTGAAGTCCTCCTCGCCGAAAGCGAGAAGGCTGCTGAGGGCGCCTGTAAGGACGGCAAGGGTAATAAGAATGCCAAGGACGGCAAGGCCGAGAAGAAATCTTCTTCCACCTTCTCCCGCATCTGGAAGTCCATCGGCACTGCCGTGGTCTCCTGCCTCGCTACCCTCCTCGGCTCGTGGGTCTCTGGCAAGATCTCCGGCACGGGCAAGGAGAAGAGCGCGGGCGACATCGCCGGTCAAGTGGCCAAGCGCGCCACTTCCGCCGCCACCCGCTCCGTCGTCAAGGAGATAACCCGCAGCGTCCTCGGCACAAAGAACTAATTTCTCAGTTAACAATTAGCAGTTAACAGTAGGTCGCCACTCCAATCCTTTGGAGCGGCGACCATTTTTTTACCCCCCCCCTTCCCCACCCAATATTTCTCCCCTACCAGCGTTGTAAGTACAAAAGCAATTAAACGTAGCCTCCCTCGCCATCTGCTCGCACGCCTTGGCGCGGGATGCCGCGGATTCCGACTCCGTCAAAGCCGCGCTATTTTATTAGGCAAAGCTGATAAAATTTTTGGAGATAAGGCTATTGCTTAAAGAACAGGCAATTAGCCTGATTTTTTATTCCCTCCCCAAACATTTCTCACCCGAAAATCCTATATTTGCGGAGATATCAATACCCCCTGCGATATGGCGAGATTGGCCAACCCCACATACGACGAAGTCTTCAAATACC
>CAVGTO010000002.1:83502-86064 GCA_963631865.1 Eggerthellaceae bacterium | reverse complement strand
GTGCGGTTCCACTCCATCATCTCCTCCTGCGACTTCGGCTTGTCCCACTCGCCTTTGTCCACGCATACCACCTTGCCGCTCTGCATAGATATACCTCCGCTAGACAGGAAATATGGCGGGTCGGCAAATATCATGTCGAACTTGAAGTCGAACTCTTTCATTGCCTCGAAGCAATTCCCTTTGGCGAGCGTAAAGTCGTGGCTATCTGAAGTGTAGTACGTATTAATCATTCTCAGGAACGGGCAACCCCAACTTATGCAATGGAATATAATTGAAGTAGTATTGGCATCCTACGCATATTGCTCCGCCTTTGCATCCTCTTATCAATGGCTTATCTTTTTTATAAATTCATCGATTGATGTCAGGTTATACACGTTCGGGATTATCTCTAACGCCTCCTGAAGTTTATTCTTTGCGGCATTCCATCCTGTGCCGTCTGTAATCCATACGAACTCAAAGCCTTCTACAGAATTAATCTTCGGTGCGATATCAGAATACGAGCGGGCTACCTCATTGAGTTTAGAGCCGCCTCCCGAGTAGAAGTTCACTTCTATCAAGTATGTTTTATGTGCCGTCTCGATAATGAAGTCAAACCGCTTTTCGTCATCGCCAAGCGCTTCTGTTATTGCCGGCCATTCGCTAGAGTACACCTCTTGACGATATCTGATGCCGGCTTGGCTAAATATGTTGGCTACGGCTCCTTCCATTATGTGGCCGCTCCTGTTTTTGCGGGCGTTGGTGTCGAGCCCAGTCTCTATGCCGAACACGTAGTCTACGAGGTCTTTGATTTTGCGATTTTGCAGGATGTCGGCAAGGCCTGTCTCTTCCAGGAAGGTTATCACTCCATCCACGGAGTCGAACATATCCTCAAGCGGTATGCAGTTGCCTACGGAGTCTATAATCTTCTTATGGTCATTGCTTCTGACGGCTATCAGGATGTCCATAACGGAGAACGCTGTCCTGTCTCGCCTCCAAATGGTCTCAACGCTTTTGCGTAAATCTGTTGTGCCTATGAGGCTGTTGAGAATGCATAGGCTTAGCTTTATGTCCTCCACGTTATGCGAAATCTTCCCGAAGTCGCAGAAGAAGTCCAAGGTTTGGTTCGTCTCCCTTAGTTGAGAAAGGAATCTGTTGATGTCGTTATGCATAGGCGGTTTGAAGCGTTGGGTCTTCCGCCGGCTCAAAGTTGAGGCGCATATGTGAGTCTGCGGTTTCCGAATAGTTGTGTACGAGGATCTCTGTTATTTTGCCGCGCTTGGCGCCGTTGGCGTTGACGTTGCGCGAGGCCATTACGCGGTCTATGTGGTATGCTTCGTAGAGGATGTCGAAGAAGTTGTCCTTTTCGTCCTTTCCTTTGCAGTCCGAGTTGCTGAGCATAAAGAGATACCCCGCATCGTTAACTTTGTCGCAGAACTCTTTTAGGCGCACTTGTGAGTCGTCGTTGAACGCCTCTTTGGTGTAGTCGTTGAAGCTCGACGTGTCGCTCAGCGGGCGGTATGGCGGGTCGAAATAGAATAGCGTGGGTGTGACTTGTGCGTGGTCTAACGTCTGTGCGAAGTCCCCTTCGAGTACCTCTACGCGCTTCAGCAGTTCACTGTCTGCGCGCAGGGTGGCTTCGTCGCATATCTGCGGAGTCATGTATTTGCCACACGGAACGTTGAATTCGCCTTTCTTGTTTACTCGGTAGAGACCGTTGAAGCAAGTGCGATTTAAAAAGAAGAATAGTGTGGTGTTCTCAATCGGATCGAGGTCTTTCTTGTTATACCTGGAGCGGATTTCCATGAACATCTCCCGCTTGGCGTCCATATCGGGTTGGGCGAGATACCTTTGCTCGATGTCTCGCACCGACGGGATGAGCTCTTCAACGTTATCCCGCACCGTCTGATAGCATACCACGAGGTCGTGGTTGATGTCGTTTATTACGGCATGCTTTATGTTCGGATGTCTCTGCAGCATATGGAAGAGCATTGCTCCTCCGCCCACGAATGGCTCAATGTACGTAGCGTCGCGCCATTTCCAAAAGTCAGCTGGCAGTAAGTTCTCCAGTTGTTCCAAGAGTTGGCCCTTCCCGCCAACCCATTTGATGAATGGTTTTGCTTTCGGCATTGTCATATTTTTCAAGAAATAATTCTTCTTCAAAAGTAATGCATTGACTTGATGTGGCGAACTTTTCCCTCCCCTTTTATCTAACCGTTGTTCTTGTTTATATCTCTTTTTGCGGTAAAAAACACCGCAACTTTCGCCCAAAACAGCGGTGAAAATACCGCAACTCGCCCCATTGTTTAGTAACAAGCGTGTTACTAACAACCTTGTTACAAACCCCGGCGGTGGCATAGCTTTTGCATCTAAAAACAGCAAGGCGCAGCATGCAACCGCCATCAGCTATATGTTAAATATCAATTGTATAGCGTTTCCTTGGTGAAAGATGCATATCCTTACGCCACGGATGCGAGACAATAAAACACGCTTCCCGTCGTTCTCTCTATAGGACTAAAAGAACATCAAGATAAAAAGCTGGCCGGATTCGGCGGTGTAGGGTGCGCACACACTGATTCCAAAGGA
>CAVGTO010000002.1:0-83492 GCA_963631865.1 Eggerthellaceae bacterium | reverse complement strand
CCAAAGGAAAAAGAATTAAAAAAAAACGCCCCCGTTCCTCAACTCTCGTGTCGAGGAACACGCACCCCGGCCTCTGAGCCGGCCAGTAGGCACAACAATTGACGCCCCGACGCGGAGACTCTCTTCTCCACTCGGGGCGCCATTGCTTTTGCTGTATTCCCTTGTCTCTTAGTTGTTTGCAATTCACCACCCACCGGGTGATGAATCCTGTGAGGCGTTATTTCCTGTTCACCGCTATGGCCACCGACCCGTACATGTCGGGCAGCGGCACAATACCCTCGGGAATTCCCGCCACGAACTCATCCACGGCCTTGCGGATGCCCTCCCACGAGTGGTTGTAGCTGTGCACTATGATGATGCCGCCGCGGCTCATGCGGGGGTAGAGGTGCGACAGCGAGGCCAGCACGGCGTCGTACTCCACGCAGTCTATCAGCGCCATGGCCACGTTCCCTTCGACCTTCTCCACGAGGTCCGCCACACGCCCCTTGAGGGCATGGCTCTTCGGGTCGCCGTCCGGCAAAAGGGCGCGCACCTCCTCTTCGGGCACGTAGTCCACGCTCACGGGCTCGTTGCTTATCTCGCCCTGGCAATTCTCGTGCACTATCATGACCTCCGTGGCCTCCATTGGCCCTATGGCCCACATCTCGCGCTCGGGGCATTGGCGGCGCAAGAGCTCTATGAGCTCCCTGTCCTCCAATCCCGCCATTACGAACGAGCCGCCCACCTCATGCCGCTCCACCTGCTCCATGGCGAAGAAGTAGGCATAGTAGCGCACTCGGTCGCGGTACGTGCGCTCGCGGCGCATGACCTCCGAGTTTATCATTCCCCGCTTCTTGAGCTCCAGCCAAGCCCACGGCTTGAACAGTTTGTGGGTCCAGAAACTCCAGAAGTAGCTCAGCGCCACCCATGCGATGACGTTGATTATTATCAGATTGACGTAAAACATAATCAGTTGCCAATTTTCACCAGCGTCTTCCGCCTCTCCACGCAGTCGGGTATCTCCTCCTCGTAGTGGGTGACGTAGATGAGCGTTACGCGCGGGTCGTCGCAATAGGACTCTATGAGCAGCTTGGCAAGGTTCTTTTTGCCGGCGTCCAGTCCGTGGAGCGGCTCGTCAAGTATCACGAGGCTCGGCCGCTTTACGAAGACGCGCGTAAGCATGACGAGGCGCTGCTCGCCATACGACGTCTTGAGGAACGAGCGGTTGGCCAGCTCTTCGCAGTGGAATGTCTTCATCCACTCCATTGCCAGGGCTCGCTGGTCGTCGTTGGGCTTGCGGTAGAGCCCCACGGTGTCGAAGAATCCCGAGGCCACAACGTCCAGGCACGGTATGTCCGCCTGGTAGAAGGTGTGCATGTCTGGCGATATGTAGCCAATGTGGCTCTTGATGTCCCAGATGCTCTCGCCTGTGCCGCGGCGGCGGCCGAAGAGCGTTATGTCGTTGGCGTAGCCCTGTGGGTTGTCGCCGCAGACAAGGCTGAGCAGTGTGCTCTTGCCGCATCCGTTCTTGCCCAGGAGCGCCCATTTCTCGCCTCGGCGCACAGTCCAGTCCACGTCCTTGAGAATGGTGACGGGCGGGTAGGCCACCTTGACGCCTTTCATGACTATGGCGTCGGCGTATGCTCCGTCGTCCACGGCTCGCATGCCGTCCGGCAGGGTGGGGAGGGTCTCGGCCGTCGTGGCCTCTTCGGCAAAGAGGCTGTGGCGCAAGGCGTCGTCGGTATGGAATCCTTCGCGGGTGGTTATTTTAGCTACGCCCCCGTCTTTCATGCAGATTACGCGGCTCACCCACGTCGGCATATCCTTGGGGTGGCATATGAGGAGCAGTACCTTGATGCCCAGCTTGGTCGTTACGTCCGAGAGCACGGTGTTTATCGTCTCGCGGCTGCCGGCGTCGAGGCCGATATACGGGTTGTCAACAATGAGGAGCTCCGGCTCGGCCATGAGGCTGCGGGCAATCATCAGTTTGCGCAGCTCGCCCGACGATAGGAAGATTACGCGTTTCTCCAGTAGGGGAGTGACACCCACGGCATCCAGGATGTCGCGGTGGTACTCGATGCGCGTGCGGCCGAGTGCGTCGCCCACCACGGGGCTCTCTTCGTTCTCCGTGGCCTGCCAGCGTTTCTGGTAGTAGTTGTCTTGCGACGCGCCGCCCATGCGGTATATGTCGCGGAACGAGAGCGAGGCTATCTTCATGCGTGGCACCTCCGTGCCGTCCGCACGCAGCACCTTGACCATTCCGGACTTGAGGCTCACGCCACCCGCTATGTAGGTGGCGAGCAGCGATTTGCCCGATCCGTTGGGGCCTATTATTACGGCGTTCTCACCCTCGGCTATCTCAAGTCTGAGGTCGCCGCGGAGCTGTTGCGCTTCGTAGCGCGACTGAGGGTTGTCTATTGTTATGTGGCTCACTTTCTTTTAAGTTAGCAGTCCTTTTAAGTTAACAGTTAGCAGTTAACAGTTAATAATTGGCTGTTGTTTGGGTTTCTGTATATTGGAAATTTTATTAGATAATTCAAATCGCCTCAGAGAAGTCTTTTGAACTATGTTTTTCTTTGGATGGAGACACCTTGCGCAAGCTACCCCGCAAACAGCATTTTAAAGTTACCATTGGGGGAGCCGGCAAACTGTGAACTGAGCACTGTGCACTGAGAACTGAGTTAAGCTGTGCACTGAGAACTGAGGCAACTTTTAACTGTTACTTGTTAACTGTTAACTGTGCCGGTAGCAGTATTCTGAACGTTGTGCCCTTGCCGAGTGTGCTGCTGGCCACGAAGACCTTGCCGTGGTGGTATTCGCGGACTATGCGGCGCGTGAGGGCGAGGCCGAGTCCCCATCCCGCGGGCTTTGTGGTGAAGCCTTGGTCGAAGATATGGCTCATTGTGGCCTGCGCCATGCCCTTGCCGGTGTCCGCGATGTCGATGACGGCGCCGCGGCTGTCGCGCCTGAGGGTTATGGTTATGGAGCCCGTCGGACTGTCTTTCATGGCGTCGGCGGCGTTCTTGCAGATGTTCTCCACCGCCCAGCCTATGAGCGTCTTGTCGTGTGGCACGGACACGTCGCCGTCGGGTGCCTCGAAGCTGACCGTCACGCCCTTGGGTGTCCGCCCGTCGATATATTTGCCGACCTTCTTTAGCTCTTCCATAAGGGGCCCGTTCTCAATCTTGGCTTTGCGGCCGAGGTTCTGATACCTGTCGGCCACCTGCTTGAGCCTGTCGGTGTCCTCCTCAAGTCCCTCAACAATCTTATCCTTGTCGGGGTATCCGTCCTTGATGAGGTCTATCCATCCCATGAGGCCTCCCACGGGCGTGCCAATCTGGTGGGCTGTCTCCAAGGCGAGGCTCTTCCAGATGTTCTCTTTCTCACGCCGTGCGCTGATTATGCGCATCACGATGATGGTCACGAGCATCAGTATCACGAAGACCTCCATTATCGTAATGTAGGTCACGTTGCGCATTATGCGGGGCTCGCCGTAGTAGAGGGTCATGTAGAAGGGGAGGCCCATCCCTTTGGCCTCGACCTTGCTGATTACGTTTATCGAGTCGTTGTTGCTCTTGATCTCAGCTATGGCTTTGTCTATTATGGCTTTGTGGCGAACCTTGTCGAGAGTGGAGTCCGCGCGGCCATAGATGAGGTTGCGGTGGTCTTCGTCGAATATGGAGTCGGTGTTTATCTCGTACGAGATTATCACCACGGGCACGAAGTCGTTTTTCTGCAGGAGGTTGAGGAAGGTGTCGCCCACCTTGGTCTCCATGGCGTTCTCGTCCACGATGGATTTCGTAACCCCGGAATAGAGTTCACCGATTGTCTTGGCCTGTTTGCGGATGTCGTCCGTCAGGCGGTTGGAGAAGACGACGATGCCCACTGCTGCCACCGCGCAGGCGGTGATGATGGCGACGGACACCAGCAGGCTGGACTTGAAGATCTTCATAGAGATATGTGTTTCAGTTAACAGTTAGCAGTTACTGTAATTTTGAGATGTTTTTTCCCTGTCAAGCTTCTGCTGGGGGTGGTAACGCGACTGTGAACTGAGCACTGAGCACAGTGAACCGGGGTAACGCCAACTGTGAACTGTGCACTGTTAACTGTGAACTGGTTCAGAATCTTCCCTTTGTTGCCCAGAACCAGAGGAAGCGGATGCCTATGGGGATGTGGCGCAAGACTGTTGGTACGAGGCCGTAGTGATGCCGCATGATGCGGAAACGCTCGCGGAGTCCGTCCACGATGTGGCTCTTCGTTACGCCGCCATCGAGGAAGCGGACAATGGTCTCGTGGGTGTTGACCGTCTTGCGCGACTTCTCTATGATGCGGAGGCACCAGTCGTAGTCTGCTGAGAAACGGTATTGCGTGTCGTAGTGCGGGCAGAGAGTCCGGCGGGCTATGAAGGCCTGGTGGCAGACCAGCATGCCGTCGCGGAAACTGTCTCGCGTGAGGGTCTCGGGTGGCGTCAGGCGGCGGCCGCCAATGATGCTGCCGTCCATGGCTGTTATCACGGTGTCGCCGTAGCAGATGTCCGCCCCGTCGGCGTGAGCCATGGCTCGGGACACGGCGTCGGGGCCGTTGAGCTCGTCGCCAGCGTTGACGAACCACACGTATTCGCCCGTGGCGATGTCGAGGCCCTTGTTCATTGCGTAGTAGATGCCGTCGTCGGGCTCGGAGACTATGAGGTTGACGCGCTTGCTGTGGCGGCCCACCACCTGCACGGTGCCGTCGGTCGAGCCGCCGTCAATCACGATATACTGTATGGCGGGGTAGTCTTGCTCCTCGACGGAGAGTATGGTGCGCTCGACGGTCTGGACGGCGTTGTAGGTTATGGTGATGATGCTCACGATGGGCGTGGCCATCGTGCGGCTATCGTTTGCCATTGTTCTTGAGGGCTTTTTCGTAGACTTCGATGTACTGCTTGGCCACGGCCTCCTCGCCGAAGAGGGCTTGGGCGTGGGCCACAACCTCTTGGCGTTGGTTGGCGTGGTCGAAGAACATGGCGGAGTAGATGCCGTTGGCGAGGCTCAGCGAGTTCTTGGCCTCGGCCAGGTAGCCCGTCTTGCCGTGGATCACCATCTCGGGTACGCCGCCAATGCGGAATCCGACAACGGGAGTTCCGCACGCGAGGCTCTCGACCACAGTGTTCGGCAGGTTATCTTGCAGCGAGGGGAGCACGAAGGCGTCGGCGGCATTGTAGAGCTCCACGATGGTCTCGGAGTCGTTCACGAAGCCCATGGCGTGGGAGGTGAATTCGCTGCCTATCTCCGCGCTGTCATCGTCCGTCGTGCCGAACATGGCCAGCTCAATGTGGTGGGCCACGGCGGGGAAGCTGTTGCAGATAATCCTGAGGGCCTCAACGAGATATCGGTAGCCCTTGCGGATGTCGCTCACCTTGGCGGCGCCGAAGAGGAGGATTTTCTTATCCTCGGGCAAGCCCAGCTTGCGGCGGCACTCGGCTTTGTCGAGCGGGCGGAACACGCTGGTGTCTATGGGGTTGGGTATGGCTGCCGCTGGGCGCTTGTTGAAGAGCGTCGAGCTCGTGGCCAACGTGTTGAGCCACTGCGAGCAGGATACTATGCTGAGGTTCATCTTCTCATACACCTCGCGCTTCTGCTTGAAGAGCTTGGCCGAGAGGTCGGCCTTGCCGCCGTCGGAGAGGTAGGGGCAGTAGCCGCAGTGCTCGTTGAACTCGAGGCACGTGCCGGCGTAGTGGCAACCACCTGTGAAGGGCCACATGTCGTGGAGTGTCCAGACGATTGGCTTGCCGAGGGCGGCAAGTCGCCTTAGGCTCTCCATGGAGAGGAAGCCTTGGTTGATCCAGTGAAGGTGTATGATGTCGGCCTCCCGCACTTCGGGAAGGGTCGATATGTCGCGGCCGTCGCTTGCTATGGAGAAGTTATAGCGCATGCTGGAGTGCCTTTCGTGGGGCAGGATGCGCAACCGCTCGCTCACGAAGTTTGCAAAGTCTCGACCACGCTCAACGATGTTCTGGCTGGTGCAGAGTACGTTTGGGTCCGTCGTGTGTTTTTGCTCCACGAGGACCTTCGACTCCACTCCGGCCTTGAGCAGCGCGGCATGTATGCGGCCTACGGCCACTGCTGCGCCGCCACTGGTGTCGGCTTTGTTGATGTGAATTACTTTCATCTACGTCTGATGAATCTTGTCTGCTCTGTTCTAGTCTGTTTCTCTTGTCGTGCAGGGGTGGGCGGGGCGTGCCGCTCTGTTCGTTCGGCTGTCCGTACGCACTTCGCGCACTTTGGCAAAGATAGCCAAACTTTGCAAACATTTTGTCAGGCGCGGAATAAATCGTCAATCGTCAGTTGGCTCTGTATTGCGCTTGTGTCTGATGCCACCGATACTCCGTTTGACGTTATTAGTGTGATGTGGATGGACTTTTTCTTTCATTTCACAAGGCTGAGCATAGTAGGATTTTGTCGTTATCCTCGAATGTTGTAAGTCTTTGCTGTAGACACATGAATTGTCGTGTATGCCCAAAATGGCAGGTTCATAAAAAAGAGCTCCGAGAAGCCGAATTAAACAAAGAGGATAAAAAAATAACAAATACCCCCGCGTAGATGGTTGCATATCCCATCTTTTTCATATTTTTGCGTCTGTAAAAAGTCAACGGGCGTGAGGTGACCAATATGGCGGCCTCAACATATTGAGAGTCAACTCTTTCGTAAAAACAGACTCCTAAAGTCCCGAGGAACCGAACAATTTACCCCATTACAATAAAAACAAAACAGGCTTCTTAAATGAAAGTTGCTATCGTCGGCACCAGCGGTGCTGTTGGTCAGGAGTTTCTCCGCATCCTCGATCAGAGGAATTTCCCTCTCGATGAACTTGTTCTCTTCGGCTCTGAGCGCAGCGCTGGCCGCAAATATACCTTCCGCGGCAAGGAGCTTACCGTTAAGGAGCTCAAGCACAACGACGACTTCAAGGACGTTGACATCGTCCTCGCTTCTGCAGGAGCGGGCGTCTCTAAGGAGTTCGCCGAGGACATAACCAAGTATGGTGCCGTCATGATCGACAACTCCAGCGCCTTCCGTATGGACGACGATGTGCCCCTCGTTGTCCCCGAGTGCAACGCCGCCGACGCCCTCAACCGTCCGCGTGGCATCATTGCCAACCCCAACTGCACCACCATCATGATGGTAGTCGTCCTCCAGCCTATCGAGAAGATGAGCCACATCAAGCGCATCCACATCTCCAGCTACCAGTCCGCTTCGGGCGCTGGCGCGGCTGCCATGGCCGAGCTCCAGCAGCAGTATAAGGAGCTTGTCGAGACCGGCGAGGCCAAGACCATCAACAAGTTCCCCCACCAGTTGGCCTACAACGTCATCCCTCAGATCGACAAGATGACCGAGAACGACTACACCAAGGAGGAGATGAAGATGTATAACGAGACCCGCAAGATCATGCACTCCGACGTCCGCACCTCGGCCACCTGCGTCCGCGTTTCCAGCCTCCGCAGCCACTCCGAGAGCGTTTGGGTCGAGACTGAGCAGCCTCTCACTGTGGCTCAGGTTCGTGAGGCCCTCCAGGGCGCGCCGGGCGTAACCCTCGTTGACGATCCTCAGAACTACGTATACCCGATGCCTCTCGAGAGCGCAGGCAAGGACGATGTTTACGTTGGCCGCGTCCGCAAGGACCTCGCCAACGACAACGGCATCACCCTCTGGCTCACTGGCGACCAGATCCGCAAGGGCGCGGCTCTCAATGCCGTCCAGATTGCCGAGTACCTCATCGCGCAGGGCGACATCAAGAAATAGTCCTTACTAGTTCACAGTGCACAGTTCACGGTGCACAGTTAACAAGTAAGCCCCGCAGTTGGTATTTTACCTACTGCGGGGCTTTTCAGTTCACAGTTACTAGTGTTCTGAGATGTTATTTCTGTTGAATTTCCCAGGGGAAAACCGTAACCGTTAACTGTACACTGTGAACTGAATAAAGCCCCGCCTCCGAGAAATTCGGTGGCGGGGCAACAGGTAACTGCGGACTGTGCACTGAGTTGGCGGGGCAACAGGTAACTGTTAACTGTTAACTGTGCACTGTGCACTGATAAGTTTCCACACCCTTTGGGGCACTAGCTTTTCGAGGGGCTGGGTGGCAAGGGCGAAGGGCTGGCGGTCCTCCTCGATGGTGGCCGATGGGGTGGGGAGGCGGTCGGTGGCTATCGGTTCGCCGCGGTAGGTGACGGGCCGGCGGGCGTTGGCGGCGGAGAGGAAGGATACGGTGGCGGGCTTGGCCGCGGGGGCGTCTTTTGGGGTGGTTGATGGCGAGGCCGCGGTGCCCGATGCTGGACTGCCGTTGTCGGCGGCGAGGTCGGAGTCGGGGAAGTCGTCCACAATCTCAATCTGTGCGCCTTGCGAGGCGTTGTCAAGGAGTAGGGTGGTGATGTCCACCTCACGCGGGGTGGAGTTGTTGAGGCGGCCACGACCTACGTAGAAGCCGGGGAGGATGCAGCCGGCGGTGTCTGCGGCGGTGTTGCCGCGGTGGATGCGGATGCCCACCATGCCGGGCACGCCCACGAGGAGCGGCAGCAGGCGACCGAAGCGCGGGCTGCGGTTGACTATCACACGGTATGCGCCGGCGGGCACGGCGGTCTTGCCTTTTATGCGGACTCCGGCTGGTCGCACGGGCGGCTCGAGGGTGTCGCAGATGAAGCACTCGCCGAGGGCGTTTTCGCTCATCTCGTCGGTGATGCCGTCGTCGGACGAGATGTAGAGTCGGCCGTGGCAATAGCTGTTATTATTCTCTTTGCGATATAACTTGAGTTTCAGCATAATATAATTTGTTGTTTGATGAAATTTAATAGAGAAATGCAGGTCGTTCTTGGCTTTTGTGTCAATATCAACCAAACCTCATAAAACTGTTAGCTGTTAACTGTCTAACTGTTAACTAAAAGGCGACCGCCATCGGGAAATAATTGCCCTTTGGCGGCCGCCATTGCTTTTTTTGTTAGATTACTTTAGTTAATTGGCTGAAGAGTTCACTAGTTAACTAACAATTTTTTTCTAGTGTATCAAACCCCAGGCTGAAGCCCGGGGCAGCGCATACCACGTCTCTCCCTTCAGTTAACAGTTCAGAGTTAGCAGTTGCTGAAATTTTGATATGTCATTTGAGGCAAACGTAAGGGGTAACGACAACTGTGCACTGAGCATTGTGAACTGTTAAGCACTGTTAGCTGATGTGCACGGTAGGCGAGGCCACGCCGGATGCGGCGGCGAAGTAGTAGATATGGACGTCGTCGTCCTCGCCGGTGAGGATGGCGGAGAAGTCGAGGAGACCTGCGCCCTGAGAGAGGTCGGTCTTGTAGATGGCGGACTTGCCGTTGGCCACGTTGTAGGCGCCGACGAGGAGCTCGCCGTCGAAGAAGTCGGAGGCGGTGCCTGGCGCGGTCCAGGAGAAGTCGACGGTCGAGCCTGCTTTGGAGGCCGAGATCTCGAAGTCGGTGGTGCCGTTGGAGAGGACTATGGCCTGCATGTCCACGAGGATGTTGTGGGCGTCGTCCTCAGAGACGGCGGCGAGGTTGGTCTTGATGGCGGCGGACCAGGGGCTCATATTGCCGACGTCGATGAATCCTTGCTTGATGAGGGCGAGGAAGTGCTTGAGTCGGGAAGTGAGGGTTGAGAATCGGGCACGGTTTGAGACTTGTTTCTGCGTACGCGGGTTTCCAACTTTAGCAGCCAGAGAGCGGATATATGCAATACCGCGCCAAGAACTTCCGACAACAGTTCCGACTTTACCACTGAACGGACCGAGAATGCCTTGCTTATAGATAGCCATTTCATTTGATGTGTTTGAGGGCGGGCTACGTACCACACGGGCGAAGTTTTTTTTGTCGCTTGCGCATACTGCCTCCACTTGATTCTTGCCCGTAGCGATGTGTTTGAAGCGGGGAATTGGTGCAGATGTGTCGCGGTGTTTCGCGGTGGCGATGGGCATGCGCTGGTGAGGCGCGGAGCCCGCCGTTGGGTTTGTAAGATTATTGAATTGGTTTGTCAACATTTTTGCAATCCTTGCAAATGGCTCGGTCGGGCGTCAGGCGCCTGTTTTCGCCCTTGGGCCAGCTGTATCCCAATGGGGTTGTGCCGCTCGGCTTTGCTGTTTTGCTTGGATGTCTTGCTGTTTTGTTGACAATGCAAAGTTAGATATATGTTTTGAAGCTACAAATGTTTTTGAAAGAAAATTTGAAAAATATTTTTCAGAACTACAAAAGATGGCCGGGGCAGCGCGAACCACGCCCCCGCTTTGCTTTCCACGATTCTAAGCTTCGCTAAGAATTCGTAGTATCTGGGGGCTACGGTTACTCCGCAGACCAGGATTTGCGATGAAATTTCTCAAAAGTTCCCTAGGTTACATAGACAATGACGACAATCATCGACCATTTGGATAATAACTAAAAACATTGGAAGTTTCGACAATAATATGTAAGAAAACGGAAGGCGGGAAAAGCAAATGCCAAGTCATTGCCATGCGGGGCGGCGAGTTTAAAATTTATTGGGTTTGTCTTGCCGGCTATGAAACTTTTTTGCGACTTTTGCCACGTGTAAGATGGTGGGGCATTGGGTTCGCGTCATCTTGCTTCGATAGAAACAAAGTAACGGATGAAAAAAACATTTACCTCTATTATGATGGCGGCCCTTATGGGCATGCCTTGCGCCGCTTTGGCGGACAACGTGGGTTGGGTGGTGTATGACGCCAAGACCACGACTCTCACTTTCCGCTATTCGGACGAGAGCGCTAAGCCCGATACAGCTTATGCGCTGAACGCTATCTCCTCTTATGGCAACGACGGCACGCCTAAGTCCGCCACTCCGGCGTGGGCGACCAATAACGTAACGGTGACCAAGGTGGTCTTCGACGAGAGCTTTGCCGACGCCCGTCCCGAGACTTGCTCAAGCTGGTTCGCCCTGTGCTCCAAGCTGACTGACATCGAGGGACTCGCGAACCTAAACACTTCGGAGGTGCGCGACATGAATTGTATGTTCTCGAGTTGCTCGTCGCTTAAGGAGCTCGACCTCTCTAGCCTCAACACTGCGAATGTCCTCTCGATGAAGCAGATGTTCATGGGCTGTAAGGCTCTCGCCGATCTCAATGTCTCGGGTTTCGACACTAAGAACGTAATCACCTTTCAGGGCGCATTCCAGAATTGCGCAGCCCTCACGGAGCTCGACCTCTCGTCTTTCGAGACTCCTAACGCCACAAGCATGCAGACGATGTTCAACGGCTGCTCTGCGCTCTCGACTCTAGACATCTCCAAGCTCAACACTGAGAGCGTTACGAACATGAAGAGCATGTTCAACGGTTGCAAGGCTCTCAAGAGCCTCGACCTCAAGAACTTCAACACGGCAGAGGTTACCGACTTCTCGAATATGTTCTACAATTGCACCGCTCTCGAGTCTCTCGACCTTTCGAGCTTCGACACGGCCAAGGCTACGACCTTCGCGAGCATGTTCAACGGCTGCGCTGCTCTCAAGGCTCTCGACCTTTCGAGCTTCGACACGGCTGAGGCGACCAACTTTTCGAGCATGTTTATGAAGTGCACGGCTCTCGTTACTATCACCGTCTCGGATTCTTTCTCGACGGCGAAGGCTACCAATAGCAAGACTATGTTCGGCTCATGCTTCAGCATCGAAGGTGCGGTAAGTTTCGATTCTAATAAGGTGGATGCCACGATGGCCAACTACACCACGGGCTACTTCAAGAAGGCGGATTCCACGGCCATCTCTGCGCCCGCAGCCGACATTTTCTCTGCCGATGCCGAGTACTACGACCTCATGGGCCGCAAGATTATCGGCAAGCCCGGCAAGGGCATGGTGATTGTCCGCAAGGGCGGCAAGAGCCGATTGACGATTGTCAAATAAATTCCCAGCTAACAGTTAGCAGTTAACGGTTGGCGGGAGAATGATTTTATCCCCCTGCGGTTTTTTGTGGCCGCGGGGGGATTTTTTTTGTGGGGGGGGTGGGGGATTTGCAGACTGTGATATCTCCGGGCTGAAGCCAGGGGATACCCACGTTCGAATACCACAAAATGAATTGTCGGAATTGTAGAAGATAGTCGAAGATTGTCGAGAGTAGTAGAGCCTATCACTGTGTTGTCGTCGCCACACCTTTCCTCCCCCCCCAAAAAAGAAGTCTGAAACCTCCCACTCCCCCCGAACGTAGAATAGTCTGAAACCGCCCGGGCGGGGCGGTCGGAAAATGAATGCAAAGCACAATTAAACACTAATTGCTTATGAAGAGACTATTCACTGACTTTGGCCGCAAGGCTGTCGTGGCGCTGGCCGCGCTCGTGGCTCTGCCCTCGGCGTCCATGGCGGACGACAATGTCGCCTGGGTTGAGTACGATTCCGCGAACCAGACTCTCGTCTTCCACTACACAACAGCCGACGAGAAGACCGCTTGCTTAAACACCACGTACGAGCTCAACAAATTCACCGGCACGGAGACGGTGCAGGATGACGAGTTAGGAATTGAATATCAGGTGCCTGAGTCGGAGTCCCAACCGTGGATCGGCGTGATGTACTCGGTTACGACCGTCAAGTTCGACGAGAACTTTGCCGATGCTCGGCCTACTACATGCTATAATTGGTTCAACAATGCCGCTAATCTGACGACCATTGAGGGACTTGAATATCTCAACACCTCGGAGGTGAAAGATATGAGGGATATGTTCTATCGTTGCTCATCCCTCACTAAACTCGACTTCTCGGGCCACAATACGGAGAACGTGCTCTCGATGAATTATATGTTCGCCAGCTGCGAAAAACTCGAGTCGCTCAACCTTTCGGGGCTTGCGAACACCAGCGTGACGGATATGAGTGATATGTTCAACTATTGCTACGCTTTGACGGATCTCAATCTTAAGGGATTTGGGACTCCGAGCGTAGTCAATATGGGCGAAATGTTCAAACGCTGCGCGGTGCTAGAGACCCTCGACCTTTCGAGCTTCGACACTAAGAATGTGAAGAGTTTCTACGCCATGTTCTATTATTGCAATGCTCTCAAGGAACTCGACCTCTCGAAATTTAATACCGAGAAGGCTGTCTCGATGTGTGGTATGTTCATGAACACTCCGAAGCTTGAGAAGATAGACCTCTCGAGTTTCAACACCTCGAATGTCGCCGGAAGGTATGGAATGTACGGAATGTTCCAGTATTGCGGCGTGAAGGAGCTCGACCTTTCGAATTTCGATACTTCCAAGTGCACGTCTTTCGAGGGAATGTTTGCAGCTTGCGAGAACCTCAAGAACCTGGATCTCACGAGTTTCAACACCGAGAACGTCACCTTGATGACGGATATGTTTGCGGAGAGTGCCTTCTCGACTCTCGACCTTTCGAGCTTCAACACCGCAAAGGTTGAGGATATGAGTGATATGTTCGCATATGACGCACTTCTAACTGTGGTCTATGCGTCGGACAAATTCGTGACCACGGCAGTAATTGAAGGAGATGACATGTTCGAACGGTGCTATAGCATTGTGGGCGCAATAACTTACGACGAAGAAAAGACGGACCACAACTACGCGAACTTCGAGGGCTACCTTGTAGACAAGAATAAGAAAGACGAGTTCTTGGCGAGCAAGATGCCTTGGGTGGAGTTCGATCAGAAGAACGCTGTACTGACCTTCCACTACTCCGCGGTTGCCGACCGTCTGGCTTCCGCTAATACGGCATTCTCGCTCAACACGGGTGAGACTTATCCTCTTTGGGAGAATTACAGCGATGAGATTACGACCGTCAAGTTCGACGAGGCGTTCAGCGAGGCTCTCCCGACATCGTGCTACAGGTGGTTCTACGAATTTGAGAACCTCACGACAATTAAGGGGCTTGAATACCTGAATACCTCTGAGGTCACGACTATGGAGCGTATGTTCGCTCGGTGCAATAGCCTGACGGCTTTGGACCTCTCGACGTTCGACACTGGCAAGGTTACCGATATGTCTGATATGTTCTGGGACGACAAAGCTCTCGCCAGGATAGAGGTATCAAAGACTTTTGTTACTGATGCCGTTGAGAATTCTGAGGGTATGTTCGATTCTTGCGAGGGCCTATCTGGCTACAGCGATGATAATAAGAACGACAAGACTATGGCGAACTGCACCACGGGCTACTTGACGTACAAGGCTTCGGGCTCGGCTACCGCCATTGACCGTATGGATGTCGGCGAGGTTTCCGGCTCTGAAGAGTACTATGACCTTATGGGCCGCAAGATGGCGGCGCCCTGCAAGGGCATGGTGATTGTCAGGAAGGGCGGCGTCTCTAAGTTGACGCTCAGCAAATAAGTTAGTTTTCAGTTAACAGTTAGCGGTTAACAGTTAGCGGGAGAATGATTTAGCCCCCTGCGGTTTTTTGTGGCCGCGGGGGGATTTTTTTGTGGGGGGGATTGGGGGATAAGGTTTGTTTTGAATTGTCGAAGATTGCCGGAAGTAATCCAACCCTTGTGGTAAAAAAGTCATTCAGGCCCTTTTTGTTAAAATTCCCAAATACAACAAGCACGTCCATTTGGCTCATAAAGGCATAAAAATGCAAAGTGGGGGTTGAAGAAAACGTGCGAAGTGGACTAAAAGTTAAAAGCGGGTGTGGTGTTCGTGGTGTGCAAACGATGGCAAACTTATATTGAAATACAGCGAACAGCGTGGAGTGGCGTGTCATAATGGCGCGACAGATGTTAATAATACATATTTATGCATCTGCTTTCTTGGGAAATTAACTTGTAGTCCATAGTTTTGGAGCAAAAATGCAATACTTGGTACGAATTCGTTAAGATATATTCATATTACGTAATCGAGTGTTGATTTTTTCTCCATTGGAAACAAACCTAGTGAAAAACTTATCCTACTTGTCACTCTATCTCCATTGTGTGCGAACAGTCACTAAGCGTGTGGCTATGTTCGTGGCCATGGTCCTGACAGCGGTCTCGACTATGGCGCAAAGCGAGGTCACGGCTTCGGGTGTGGTTATAGCCAAGGATGACGGCCAGCCAATAATCGGCGCGGCGGTCATCGTAGAGGGCACCACCACGGGCACGGTAACGGACTTCGACGGCCTCTTCAGCCTCCAGGTGCCGGCAGGCTCCAAAATTCAAGTATCTTATTTGGGCATGGACACGCAGACCCTCTCGCCCGCCAAGGACATGAAGATTGTCATGACCGCAGGCGTGGCCCTCGAGGAAGTCGTCGTCACCGGTCTCCAGAAGACTGACCGCCGCCTCTTCACCGGCGCCACCAGCAAACTCGACGCAGAGAACACCAAGCTCAGCGGCGTGGCGGACATCAGCCGCTCGCTCGAGGGCAAGGCGGCCGGCGTGTCGGTGCAGAACGTCAGCGGCACTTTCGGCTCGGCTCCTAAGATTCGCGTCCGTGGCGCTACGTCTATCTATGGCAGCTCCAAGCCGCTGTGGGTTGTGGACGGCGTGATTATGGAAGACGTGTCCGACGTATCGGCCGACGATCTCAGCTCGGGCGATGCCGAGACCCTTATCAGCTCGGCCATCGCGGGCCTCAACTCGGACGATATCGAGAGTTTCCAGATCCTTAAGGATGGTTCGGCGACATCTATCTATGGCGCGAGGGCCATGGCTGGCGTCATTGTCGTGACTACCAAGAAGGGCAAGGCCGGCCAGGCGCACTTCAGCTACAACGGCGAGTTCACCACCCGCCTCATCCCTTCATACCGCAACTTCGACATCCTCAACTCGCAGGAGCAGATGGGCATCTATAAGGAGATGGAGCAGAAAGGCTGGCTGAACCTCTCCGACGTCCTCAACGGCTCGGACTACGGCGTCTATGGCAAGATGTATGAGCTCATCAACACATACGACAGCAAGACCGGCCTCTTCGCCCTCCAGAACACTCAGGAGGCGCGCAACGCATACCTCCAGCAGGCCGAGCGACGCAACACCAACTGGTTCAAGGAGCTCTTCTCCCTCGCCGTCATGCAGAACCACTCAATATCCATGAGCGGCGGCACAGAGAAGAGCAACTACTACGCGTCTCTCTCCGCCATGGTGGACCCGGGTTGGTATCTCGATAGCGACGTCAAGCGTTTCACGGCCAACTTCAACGTCACGCACCATATCCTGGACGGCCTCACCTTCAACGGCATAGGCTCAGCCGCCTACCGTAAGCAGAGCGCGCCGGGCACCATTGGCCAGGATGTCGACGTGGTATCCGGCGAGGTCAAGCGCGACTTCGACATCAACCCGTACTCCTACGCGTTGAACACCAGCCGCACCCTCGACCCCGACACCTATTACCACGCCAACTACGCCAAGTTCAATATCTTCAACGAGCTCTCGAACAACTATATCGACCTCAACGTGGCCGACGTCAAGTTCCAAGGCGAAGTGCGCTACAAACCCATCAACGGCCTCGAGTTCGCTGTCCTCGGCGCCCTCAAATACAGTGCCACGACCCAGGAGCACAAGATTAAGGACAACAGCAACCAGGCTCTCGCCTACCGCGCCATGGACAACCTCATCATCCGCGACGCCAACGTGCTCCTCTACACCGACCCCGATGACGCTTACGCGCTCCCCATCTCCGTCCTCCCCGAGGGCGGCATCTACCAGCGCACCGACAACCGCATGACTGACGTCGATTTCCGCGTCACCGGCCAGTACAACAACACCTTTGCCAACACCCATATCGTAAACCTCTTCGCAGGTCTCGAGACCACGGGTATCAAGCGCACCCGCACTTGGTTCAACGGCTGGGGCATGCAGTATGAGAGTGGCGAGATTCCCTACTTCGAGTACACCTATTTCAAGAAACTCGTGGAGGAGAATTCTGACTACTACACCCTCTCGAACACCAATTCGCGCAGCGTGGCCTTCTATGCCAACGCCACTTATTCCTTCAAAGGCAAGTACGTCGTCAACGGCACCTACCGTTACGAGGGTTCTAACCAGCTTGGCAAGAACTCCAACGCCCGTTGGATGCCAACGTGGAACGTCTCGGCCAGCTGGAACGCCCATGAGGAGGATTTCTTCGAGAACTGGGCTCCCCTCTCTCACTTGACGCTCCGCGCTTCGTATAGCCTTACGGGTACTCCCCCGAGCGCCGACTACTCGAGCTCGACGGCCATCCTCCGCAGCTACAATCCCTACCGTCCCTTCTCGTCGGACCGCGAGTCCGGCATCCAGGTCGAGAGTCTTGCCGACGCGGGCCTCACCTATGAGAAGAAGAACGAGTTCAACTTCGGTTTCGACGCCGGAATCCTCAACGACCGCGTCAACGTGACCTTCGATGTCTACACCCGTCGCAACTTCGACGAGATTGTGCCCGTGGCCACCCAGGGTGTCGGCGGCGAGATTATCCGCTACGCCAACCAGGGTAAGATGAAGAGCTGGGGCCAGGAGGTCTCTATCTCATCCACCAACATCAAGCGCGGCGACTTCTCGTGGGGCACGAGCCTCGTCTTCTCGCACAACGAGACCGAGATTACTGACCTCTACAACCAGGGCCGCGTGATAGACATGGTGGCTGGCTCGGGCTTCGCCATGAAGGGTTACCCTGTGCGCGCGCTCTTCTCCATTCCTTTCGTAGGACTGACGGAGGACGGTATGCCGCGCTTCATCAACGAGAACAAGGTCGAGACCGTCTACGACATCAACTTCCAGGAGCGCGACAAGACCGACTACCTCAAGTATGAGGGCCCGACGGACCCGACAATCAACGGTTCGCTCACCAATACGTTCTCGTATAAGGGCTTCAGCCTCAACATCTTCATGACATACGCCTTTGGCAATGTCGTTCGCCTTGACCCTGTCTTCGCGGCATCTTATACCGACATGACCTCAATGACGGGTGTCTTCCGTAACCGTTGGGTCAACCCTGGCGACGAGGACAAGACTAACGTTCCCGCCATTGTCAGCTACCGTCAGTATAAGAACAACAGCCAGATTCGCTACGCCTACAACGCCTACAACTACTCCACGGAGCGCATCGCCAAGGGCGACTTCATCCGCATGAAGGAGATCTCCCTTGCCTACGACTGCCCCAAGAGGTGGTTTGAGGATACCCCGGTGGAGAAGATTCAGCTCAAGCTCCAGGCCACCAACCTCTTCCTTATCTATGCGGATAAGAAGCTCAACGGTCAGGACCCCGAGTTTATGAACGCCGGCGGTGTCGCCTCTCCTATGCCTAAGCAGTTCACTCTGACCCTCAAGGTGGGACTCTAAAGCAGTTAACAGTGCTCAGTGCACAGTTCACAGTTGCCGTTTTTTCCCCTATGTAACTTTAAAAGACTGTAGGCGAGGTAACGAAGCCCCAAAGGGGCGTGGTAAGTTAGCCCGGCGGCGCGAGCCCGGGCGTCCCTAACTGGAATTTTCCCCGTAAGTAACTAACAGTTATGCTAACCTTGGGATTTAGCCTCAGATTATCTCTCAAAGTTCCAGTAACTGTGAACTGCTAACTGTGAACTGAAAAGGGGTGACATCGGCGGGGTCCCCCCCCCTGGCGTAGAACAAGAAAAGAAGTAAATAATGAAACAAGCAACATACATAGCAGCAGCCGCGGCCATGGCGCTCGCCATGACGGCGTGCAACGACTACCTCGACGAGTTGCCCGACAACCGAATGGAGCTCAAGAACGCCTCGGAGGTGAGCCGTCTGCTCGTCTCGGCGTATCCGCAGATCCATCCGGCGTATCTCCTCGAGATGTATTCTGACAATACCGACAACATCGTCGGCACCGGCTGGACGGAGTATACCAAGTTCCAAGGTCAGGCCTTCCGTTGGGAGGACATCACCGAGACCAGCGACAACGAGACTCCCCAGCGAATCTGGCAGGCGGGCTACTCCGCCGTGGGCACAGCCAACGAGGCCCTCAAGTACATCAACAGCCTCGACGACCAGAGCGACTACGCCGAGCAAAAGGGTGAGGCCCTCCTGTGCCGCGCCTTCGCAATGTTCCAGATGGCAAACGTCTTCTGCATGGCGTATGACGAGAGCACGGCCTCTACCGACCTCGGCCTCCCATATCCCGAGCAGCCTGAGGAGAACGTGGGTGAGCAATATGAGCGCGGAACTCTCGCCGAGCTCTACGCTCACATCGACGCCGACATCACAGAGGGCATCAGCCTCGTCGGCAACTCATACGACCATCCGAAGTTCCACTTCACGCCCTCGTCGGCGGCAGCCTTCGCAGCGCGTTTCTACCTCTACTATGGCAAGATGGACAAGGCCGTCACCTACGCCACGCGAGTCCTCGGCACCAACCCCGAGGCCATGCTCCGCGACTGGGCGGCCATGAACGAGCTTTCGGCCAACGGCAACGTCCAGCCTAACGCCTTCATCAACTCGAACGTCACGGCCAACCTCCTCCTGACGACTGTCTACTCGCAGTGGGGAGCCATCAGCGGACCGTATAACGTAGGTGCCAAGTATGCCCACGGACAGCTCATCTCGAAGCTCGAGACCCTCCAGTCGCCCGGCCCATGGGGCACGTCCGACGACGTCTTCAACTACACCGTCTGGTATAACTCGGCTCTCTCTAAGTATATCTTCCGTAAGATACCCCACGCCTTCGAGTACACCGACATCCAGTCTGGCATCGGCTACGCGCATACCGAGTATGCCGTCTTCAGTTCCGACCTCCTCCTCCTGGAGCGCGCCGAGGCTTATGCACGCCAGGGTAAGTATGACGAGGCCGTGGCCGACATCAATTCCGAGCTCTCGGCTTTCTCCTCCACTGGTGTAACCCTGACTCTCGATAAGATCGTATCGTTCTACACCGAGAGCGTCCCTTATTACACAGCCACATCCGGCTCGCCCAAGAAGCGTTTCAACGCTCCTTTCGCCATCGAGTCGACCACCGAGGAGCCACTTCTTCAGTGCATCCTCCACCTCCGCCGCATTGTTGGCCTCCATGAGGGCCTCCGCCTCCAGGACGTCAAGCGATATGGCATAACGATGTATCGCCGAACCCTTGCCAACGAGACTTCCGTGTCTGAGGTCACCGACACCATGGAGGCTCGCGACCCGCGTCTGGCCATCCAGCTCCCGCAGGACGTCCTCTCCGCAGGCATGACGGCAAACCCGAGATAAGACGTAAAGTGATTATGAAGAAATACATATACATATTCCTCGCGGCCGCGGCAGCCTGCCTGTCGCTGGCCTCGTGCGACAACGACGAGCCGGATGGCGAGACCATCTATTCCACGGACGCGCCCGAGCGTGACGCGTTCGACCAGTGGCTCCTCGAGAACTACACTTACCCCTATAACATCGAGGTAAAGTATAAGATGGAGGATATCGAGAGCGACATGAGCTACAACCTCACGCCCGCCGATTCGGCCAAGAGCGCCAAGCTCTGCATCATCATCAAATACCTCTGGTTGGATGCCTACGCCGAGGTCGTCGGTCCGGACTTCGTCAAGAGCAACGTGCCGCGCGTGATCCACCTCATTGGTTCGCCCGCCTACAACACCACGGGCACCTTCGTGCTCGGTACTGCCGAGGGCGGCTATAAGGTGACGCTCTATATGGTTAACTCCCTCACTGAGAGCATGCTCCAGGACTATACGATGCTCAACTCGTATTACTTCCACACCATGCACCACGAGTTCACCCACATCCTCAACCAGAAGAAGCCCTACGACAGCCAGTTTGACAAGATTACGACCTCCGAGTACGTATCCGGCGACTGGTACGACATCGAGGACTCCGACGCCCACAAGAAGGGCTTCGTCTCGGGCTACGCCATGAGCGAGGCGCGTGAGGACTTCGCGGAGATGATGGCCTACTACGTCACCGAGACTCCCGAGACGTGGGAGAGCATACTTGAGGAGGCTGGCGACAACGTCCTGACCGAGAATATCACTGCGCGTCAGGCCATTGAGCAGAAGCTCTCCATCATCCGCACTTATATGCAGGACTATTGGAACCTCGACATCGACGCCCTCCGCGACGCCGTGCTTCACCGCGCCGACGAGCTCGACCGACTGGACCTCGAGACCCTCAAGTAAAAAAATCAGAGCACTTTCTCTCTCTTAGATGAATATGCGAAACCTCAAATATCTTGGCATGGCGGCCGCACTCGTGTCGCTCTCCGCGACATCGCTGACCTCGTGCCTCCACGACGATACCGACTACTTCGACGGCGTATCGGCTGCCGAGCGCGCCGAGCAGGCTGAGGCCGACATCCGTGAGATCCTCACCTCGGCCGAGAATGGCTGGCGCCTCTCATACTACTATGGCGAGGATTATGCCGGCGGCTTCACTTTCCTCCTCAGTTTCAACGACAAGGGCAAGGTGAGCGTGTCGGGAGACCTCTTCTCGCCCTATATCTCCGTTACGACCCCCGAAACTGTCTGCTCGTCGAGCTACGACATTGAGCATGACATGGGTCCCGTCTTGACCTTCAATACGGCCAACGACATCATTCATTACTTCGCGCAGCCTTATCAGAGCGACGTCGATGGTGACCAGGGTGACTATGAGTTCATCGTCATGAGCTACTCGGCGGACAAGATTGTCCTCAAGGGCAAGAAGTGGGGCAATAAGATGACCATGGTGCCAATGGACGCATCGACCAAGTGGGTTGACTATCTCGCTGGCATTAAGGAGATAACCGACGCCATGCCTTACGCGTATAACGTGACTTCGACGGGTGCCACTGCCGGCACTGCCGAGATTGACGTGCAGACCCGTCGCCTCGCCATTGCGACCTCCGACTCAACCATGGAGCGCGCTTATATCCTCACTCCGAGCGGCATCGAGCTCCAGGCTCCCGTATATGTCGGCGGTCAGGAGATCTCGTCCTTCGCTTATGCCAAGGATAGCAAGACTTTCACTTCGGGCAATGTGACCCTCGCGGGCACCACTACGGGCGACATTATGAGCTACGACTCATGGGTTGGCCAGTGGCTCGGAACGGTCAACTACTCGGGCACTGATATATCCATCCTCTTGGAGATGAGCAAAGCCGAGGCCGTGCGCATGACCGAGGCCGTCCGCGACAGTTGCGTAATCTCCATCTCGACCACCGAGGGCGTGCTGGAATATCATATGTATTGCGAGTATGACAAGACTACCGGCTACATGTCTTTCCCCGCGCAGTATTGCGTAGACCCGACGGGCGAGTACGGTTACCTTATGATGATCCCTTCGCAGCTCAGCAACGGATATTACTACTTCAACCTCTCGGGTTCGCTCACCATGGAGATGACATCCGAGACGGGTGGCAAGTTCGGTTGGGACGGCGGCGGCAAGTATGAGGTCAACTCGATGCTCTTCCTTGCCTGCGACAATAGCGGCAACCTCATTGTACAGGACGACTCGTACGTCATGATGAACCAGATACCGAGCTTCAAGACATTTGAAGCCCTGTAAGGGTGCGGTAAGCGAGCCCGGGGTGCGAGCCCCGGGGTATGTGCATACATAAAAATTGGGGAATTTCTCCAACAGATAATTATGAAACAAACAACCATAGCAGCATTAGTCGCAGCGGCGCTGGCTTTCTCAGCCTGCGAAGACGACTGCACGGACATGGCGGCCCCCGAGACCACCATCACCGTCAAGAGCGCCACGACGAGCCTTGAGGCTGCCAACGCCTCGGGTCACGTAACCATCGACGCGCCAATTGCCTCGGCCTATACCAACCACTCCGAGTGGCTCAGCCTCACGGTGAGTGGCGAGACCGTATCTTTCACGGCTCAGGACAACGACGACCCTCAGAGCCGCAACGCCATCCTGGTGGTGAAGAAAGCCGAGCAGGATTCCATTGTGGTCAATATCTCTCAGCTTGGCCTCATATTTGTGGTGGACAACGACGACATCATCCTCTCGTCCGACGCGGCAGCTACGGCATCCTTTTCCGTGCAGTCCACACGCGAGGTGACCATAGCCTCCACTCCCGATTGGATTGAGGCCACCGTGGCAAATGGCAAGGTCAACCTCTCCATCTCGGCCAACGCAACCGGCAGCCGCCGCGTGGGCTACGTAGAGGTTGCCGCAGGCGCCTACACCGACAAGGTCTTCGTATCGCAATTCGAGTTCGCCAAGGACGTGGCGGGCGAATATACGCTCACCTACTACGACATCGACTACGAGATGGACCTCACGACCAAGGTCACCCTCAGCACTTCGGGCCTCTACCTCCAGAAGTACGATCTTACCCTCCCGGTGCAGTTCGACGCCACCAACTACGCCCTGACGCTCCAGAGCGGTCAGCAGATTGGCACCTATAACGATAAGACGGCCTTCATCGTCTTCACCGACAAGAACTACCAGGTATCCATCTCGGCAGCCGCCACGGGCAAGGTGTCGGCACCCGTCGTTACCGACGCCGAGGGCAACATCTCCGCCACCTTCGCGGGCTCTGCCTACACTTCCGGCAGCAAGACCACGACCTTCGCGGCTTTCGCCATCGCCACCACGACCTCCGGCTCCATCGATAGGAACACCCAGTTCCCCGTAATTATGGAGAACCCGAAACTGACTAAATAGTTAACAGTTAGCAGTTGCTGAACAGTTCACGGTTCACAGTTCACAGTTGCGGAGAGTGCCGACGCTATTTCTTGATTATCGTCTGCAAATTAATTACCCCCACTTAACATTGAGCTCACACCTCGCCAGCGGGGTTCACGTAATTGTCAACTGTCAATTGTCAACAGTCCATTGTCAATTGTAAATTGAAAAGTATGAAGCATATCCTCCTCACACTTCTTCTTGCCCTTGTAGCCAACGTGGCTGCCGAGGCGCAAATCCCATCCGTCACCCTCAAGACCATCGAGGGCAAGACCATCAACACGGCCGACCTTGCCAAGGACGGCAAACCCGTCATCATCGACTTCTTCGCCACATGGTGCAAGCCCTGCATCCGCGAGCTCACCGCCATTGCCGACGTTTATGAGGACTGGCAGGCCGAGACAGGCGTCTCCCTCATTGCCGTATCCATTGACCAGGCGCAGAACGTCAAGAAAGTTAAGCCCCTCGTGGATAACCACGCTTGGCCCTATGAGGTGCTCCTCGACACCAACAGCGACTTCAAGCGCGCGCTGGGTGCACAGATGGTCCCCTTCACCATCATCGTGGATGGCAAGGGCGTCATCGTCTACAAGCACAACGGATATATCGACGGCGATGAGGACGAGCTCATCGAGAAAGTCCGTGAACTGACCAAGTAACCGTATGAACTTGACCCACAATAACCTTTTCCGCACGGCGGCGCTCACTGCCCTCGCTTGCTCCTCGGCCCTGGCCCAGGCGCAGGACGAGGCAATGTCCGTTATGCCCGAGAACCCTATTATCCTGACGGGCAGCGTCATGAGCGACATCCTCATCCCGCAGGACGACGAGAAGATTGGCACAGCCAAGACCGACGACTGGGCGCAGACCAACACCTACGCCGACGTCAACCTCATGACCAAGATCGTCGACGCCGGTTTCCGTTTCTCGTTCCTCAAGTTCCCGCTCCCGGGCTACGAGGCCGACTTCAAGGGGTGGGGCATCCCGTATTACTACGCCAAGCTCCACTTCGATAAATGGGACCTCACGGCCGGCAATTTCTACGACCAGTTCGGTTCGGGCTTCATCTTCCGCACGTACGAGGAGCGCAGCCTGGGCGTGGACAATATGTTGCTCGGTGGCCGCCTGACCATCAAGCCCGTCAGGGGCGTGTCGTTCAAGCTCTTGTCGGGCCGCCAGCGCAGGTATTGGCATCTCAACAAGGGACTTGTCTCGGGTGCCGACCTTGAGCTTGGTCTTGAGGAGTGGATTCCGGCGCTGGGCGAGGGTGGGGGAGTGCTCACCATTGGCGCATCGTGGGTCAATAAGTATGAGAAGGAGGACGTGGTGATGGTCGATGCCACGCACCGCCTCCATATGCCTGAGTTTGTCAACGCTTTCGACGTGCGTGCTAACTTCCAGCGCAATGGCTTGGGCATCCTTGCCGAGTATGCCATGAAGAGCGAGGACCCTTCGGCCGATAATGGTTACATCTACCGCCGTGGTTCTGTGGCCATGCTCTCCGCCACCTATTCGCAGAGCGGCATGAGCATCCTCCTCCAGGCTAAGCGAAGTGACTACATGAGTTTCCGCAGCCGCCGCAGCCAGACGGGCACCAGCTCGTTCATCAACCACCTGCCGGCCTTTGCTATGGACCACACCTACGCCCTCGCGGCACTCTACCCATACGCCACACACCCCGACGGCGAATGGGCCTTCCAAGCCGAGGCGGGCTATAACTTCCGCCGAGGCTCGGCTCTGGGCGGCAAATACGGCACCAACATCAAGGTCAACGCCAGCCATATCCGTTCCCTCGACCGCGACGACGACGCCACAGCCGCCATCGGCTCCAATGGCCAGGGCAGCGCTTTCTGGAAAATGGGCGACACCAAGTATTACCAGGACATCAACATCCAGCTGAGCAAACGCCTCTCCAAGGCCGTGACCCTCAACGCTATGTATATGAACCAGTATTACAACAAGACCATCGTCGAGGGTCATGGCGGCATGATTCACTCCAACATCATAGTCCTCGACACCAAGGCGCGCATAACCAAGAAACTCACCACCCGTCTCGAACTCCAGTACCTCAATACGCACGATGATGAGGGCAATTGGCTCCAGGGTCTCCTGGAAGTGTCGCTCCTCCCGCACTGGATGTTCACCGTCTCCGATATGTACAACTCCGGCGAGACCAACCTCCACTACTACAACGGTGCCGTGACTTTCAACACCGGCGCCCACCGAATCCAGGCTGGCTACAGCCGCACGCGAGCGGGTTACAACTGCTCGGGCGGCGTCTGCCGATGGGTGCCCGCAAGCCGTGGCGTCAACATATCATACAACTTCAACTTCTAAACCTCAGTCCACTTCCACAATATGAAGAACAACAAGACATACATCAACCTCCTCGGCGCGGCCGTTGCGGCTGCCTCGGCATGGAGCTTGACGTCGTGCGACAAGGTGGACGAGGATGACCGCCTTATCTACGTGGCACCCGCCAGCGTCTCGGGCCATGTCCTCATTGAGGATTTCACGGGTCAGAGTTGCATCAATTGCCCAGCGGCCTCCACCATCATTGCCGAACTCCAAGAGACCTATGGCCACGACAACGTAATCGCCGTGGGGCTCTACAGCGGTCCCTTCGGACGCAACACCAAGGGCACTCTATACCCCCTGACCACCGAGACCGGCAACTATTACTACGACAACCGCGGAATTGAGGCTCAGCCATGCGCCACCATCAACCGCGGCGCGGCCTCCTACAACACGGCCGAGTGGGCCACCGAGGTCCGCGACGCCCTCCAGCGCGAGAGCTCCATTTCGCTGAGTGCGACGACTGAGGCCGCCAACCTCGCGAACAACATCACCATAAGCGTAAACTTCGGTTCTTCGCAAGCCTATTCCGACGCCAAACTTAATGTTTGGATTACTGAGGACAACGTCACGAGTTGGCAGCTCCTCCCGGGCGGCAAGACGGACACGGAGTACATTCATAATCACGTCTTCCGCACGGCGCTCTCGGCTCTTGACGGCGACAATATCTCTGTCGAGGCCAATGAAGAAGGCACGGCAACTTATACTCTCGATCTTTCTGAAGTCGATTCGGAAAGCGAATGGGCTACCGATAATCTATCGGCCGTAATCTTCGTTGCCAATGGCGATGGCGTTGTCCAAGTTATCTCTAAAAAAATCAACAACTGATGAAATATACTTTACTCACTTTCTGTGCCGCTCTTGCTGGCATTTTCTCTTATGACGCTGCCGCCCAGGGTCAGTCTCTGCCCTCTGAGGTGGTAAGCTCGCAGGCTGTGCGCTCGCTCACCATGGCCCGCAAGGCTCAGGCGGTTCGCCCCGTCGAGAACTTCGACGTCGTGGATGCCGAGGGCTTCGCTTCCGTATCTCCCCTTGCTAAGTCAAACGTCAAGTCTTCCGCAACAAATAAGTCGCTCAAGGCTCTCGCCGCCAATCAGGCAATTATGGGTACATACCGCACGGACGATGTCTGTGGCTCCGACGAGGGGCTCGGTTTCGATGCCGGCACGTGGAAGATTGCCAACCTTATCTCTACCGCCGATGCCGTCAAGTTCAACGGTGGCAAGATTGTAGCCATCCGTTACGCTCTCACTGCTGAAGGTGCTTCGGACGTTAAGCCTTTCCTCTATGAGGTAAACGGCAGTGGCGTTATTGCCTCCGAGCCCGCCATCAGCCTCACCGGCACCAACAACGTAGGTTGGAACACCATCGAGCTCACCACGCCTTACGAGATCAATATCGACCGCACGACCACTGATGGCGTTGTCGGCTTCATGATCGGCATTGAGTGCACCGTCACTTCCGGCACATACCCCATTGGCAAGTACATCACCATGCCATACAACGACCTCTATGTCTATGGCTCGTTCAGCGGTGAGACCGCGGCATGGAACGACCTCGGCGACACCTATGGCAACCTCGCCGTACAGTGCATTGTCGAGAAGGAAGGCGGCTTCACCACCGCCGACCTCAAGCTCTTCGACATGACGGCTCCGCGCTACGTACAGCTTGGCGGCAAGGCCAGCGTATCTTTCTACTGTGAGCCTTACGCCGGCACTGTCAACAACGCCACCTTCGCCATCCGCTTGGGCGACACCGACATTGCCGAGCTCTCTTACCCCCACGCTATCGACCAGACTTGCATCATCTCGCAGCAGATCGATATCCCCGCTACTGTGGGCGATCTCGCTGCAGGCAGCACTCCTTACCTCACGGCCTACGTCAAGGAAATCAATGGCGCAGAGCCTACCGAGACCGACCTCAGACTGGACGACGCAGTGGCCTCCACCACAGTTCTTTACACCGAGGCCCTCAAGCGCCAGAAGCAGCTCTATGAGTACTACACCTCCACGCAGTCGGCCTACGGCCCTTATGGCGACAACGTCCTCACCGAGCTCCAGAGCCTCCGCAACGACATCGCGCCCGTGGCTTTCCACTGCAACCTCTCTTCGGGTGACGACGAGCTTTACCTCGCCGCTTCGCAGAATATCATGGCTTTCTCCGTCTATGGCATCCCCTCGGCTGCCATGAACCGATACTACTACACCGACGACGTCAACAGCTATGGCACTATTGCCATCTCTGCCGCATACTCCGACACCTATAAGGCAGCCGCAGCCAAGAACTTCAGCTCGCTCATCGACGCCTCGAATGCCGATTACCCAGCCTTCGCCACTGTCAATATCGAGACTTCCGTGGCTGAGGATGGCCAGACCATCTCTGTCAAGGTCTTTGGCGACGCAGTATCCAATATCGATGCCGTAATGGGCGACGCCGTTCTTACCGTCTACCTTACAGAGGACCGTGTGAGGTCGGCACAGTTGGCGATGAATGAGGATGGTACATCTTCAAGTACTCAGAGTGCCTACCGCCACTACAACGTCCTCCGCGCAATTCTTTCAGAGCCCCTCGGCGATGCGCTCACCTTCGACGGTGGCAAGTATGAGAAGACTTACACCACTGAGCATGAGAACGCCCAGACCCTCGGACCGGCTGGCCGTCTGCGCATCGTGGCAGCCATCTCTCGTCCCATAACCTATTCTTATAGCGAGACTCAGAAGCAGAACGTCTTCAACACCTCCGTCCGCGACGCATGGGTTACCAACGCCAACATGTGCAACGTGGGTGGCACGACCGCCGACAGCGATGCCATCTCGAACGTTGAGCTCAGTTCCGACGAAGTCGAGGCCGTATATTCCCTCGACGGACGCATCATTACCAACCCCACCCGCGGCCTCAAGATTGTCCGCTTCAAGAGCGGCAAGACTCGCAAGGTGATAGTCAAATAGTCCACAGTGCACAGTTCACAGTTCACAGTTGCCGCGGCGGTTGCGCTGCTCAGCACCACCGCCGCGGCCCAAGCCCCAGAGACGCCTTTCGAGGGTGAGCACAAGGGACTGATTATCCTTGTGGAGTTCCCCGAGTACGTGGGAGCTGACGAAGAGAGCAGTGTGCCCGCCGTGAAGTTCACCGACCCCACGGGCGCGTCGACCGACGACGATACGCGCCTCGCCAACGTCCGCAACTTCTACACCCGCGTGGCCAACGAAGAGGGATTTCAGGACGAGGCCACGGGCTTCACGCAGAGCGTCTACGACTACTTCTTGGCTCAGAGCCGAGGCGTTTTCAAGTTGACGTTCGACGTCGTTGGTCCCTACGAACTCGACAATAACTATACCTACTACGGCAACGACGCCAGCGGCACGGCATCCGACGACAACCTCGGCGATATGATCTACGCCGCCTGCAACAAAGCCAAGCGACAGGGCAAGATGAAGGACTTCACGCCCTACGATTGGGACGGCGACGGATATGCCGACCAGGTCTTCGTGCTCTACGCCGGCCAGGGCCAGAACACCGATGGTTCGAACTCCAATCTCATCTGGCCCCAGGAGGGCAAGCTGAGCGGCGTGGGCTCGTCGCATGCGGCGTTCTCTATGAATGGCGTGACCATCGACACCTACGCCTGCAGCTGCGAACTCGGTGAGGGCGGTAAGCGCGACGGCATTGGCACCATCTGCCATGAGTTCTCGCATTGCTTTGGCCTGCCGGACACGTATGACAAGGGCACGGGCATCGGTCAGACGACGCTCAAGTACGGCACCTACGTATGGGACACGATGAACATGGGCAACTACCTCGGCGACAGCTTCAAGCCCGCCGGCTATACAGCCCTCGAGCGTTGGATGTGCGGATGGTTGACTCCCGTGGAGCTCGGAAGTGAGGACCTTATGGTGACGGATCTCAAGCCCCTCTCGGAGGGTGGCGATGCGTACATTATCCGCAATCCCGGCCACACGGATGAGTTCTACCTCATCGAGAACCGTAGCCAGACGGGCACCGACGCCGGTCTCTACACCTCGGGTATCCTCATTACCCACGTTGATTACAGCGCGGAGGCTTGGACGGCCAACAACGTCAACACCACCAACCAACGTTACTCCGTTGTAGCTGCCGACAACTCATGGGAGCGCACCGAGGACGACGTACGTGGCGACCTCTATCCCTATACGGCGTCCGACGGCACGGTCAACAACAGCCTGACCAACACTACGTCGCCCGCCGCCACCACCAACTACGCCAACACGGACGGCTCGAAGTTTCTCAACATCCAGCTTCTCAATATGCAAGTGGCCGAGGACGGCATCGCCTCGTTCGACTACAAAGCCCCAGAGCAGACTGCGATTGAGGAGATTAAAGCCGACGGAGACTCAACCTTCCCCGCCGAAGTCTATACACTCGACGGTCGAAGGATTGCCAACCCCACCAAACTCCGCCCCGGTATATACGTCATTGGCGGCAAGTTGAAAACCGTGAAATAGCTCTCCACTGAAATCTGAGGTTACACCCCTGTTCCGTGAAAATCCCATTAGAGCGGAGCGAGATCAGTTGCAAGCATAGCTTGCAACTCAAAAAAGGACAGTGTAATCCGCGAAATCAGTGGAGCAAAAGAAAAAACGCTCAGAAAAAGGGGGTCGAAATGATAAATGATAACCATTTTTACGGATTGACCCCCTAATTTTCAATAGTAATTACTAAAATTGCAACAAAGTATAAGTATGAAGAAAACACTACTCTTTTTAGCCTCCATCTTCTGCGCAGCGCAGATATCAGCACAGACGGCCGACGACGCCTCTTTCGTAGTCCTCGATGAGAATGAAAACGTAGTCTCCGTTCTTGAGGACGGCTCTACCTATGTAGGCAAAACGCTTGTGAGCAACGAACTTACTGGCGATGAGTATATTACCTCCGGCATTTCCGTAAAGAGCAATACTGAGAGTGGCCGCTCATGGGTGAGCATCAAATATGAGGTCCTCTCGATGGATAATGGAGCTTTCCAGTGCTGCTTTGGCACTTGCAGCCTCAATAGCGCACTTGGAACATATTACTCTCCCGCCAATGGTTCTTACCAGAGCATCGCGGCTCAGTCTCTTGCCGACGAGTGGTTCTTCGCCAGCAAGAGCGGCGAGGCTGTGGTTAAGTACACCATCATCATCTCCAGCGACAAGGCCGGCTCGAACGTTATTGAGGGCAAGACCCTTACTGTAACCTATACCACAAACGCATCGGCTCTCCCCGAGGTAACTGCCGAGGACATCGTAAAGACCGAGTACTATTCCCTCACCGGCGCAAAGGTCGAGGGTAACTTCCGTGGTTTCGTAATCAGCGTGGATTACCTCACCGATGGCACCAAGCGCACCAGCCGCGCTCTCGTCCGCTAAAATTCCCCTCCCCATACAAACTGTTCTCTCCATAAATTACATGAAGAACCTATTAACCTCCGTCGTCTTGGCATGCGCCACGGCCCTCTCGGCTCAGGCAGCATCGACAAACACCACCAAGCCGACCTTCTACAAGGTGAACCTGGGCGACCAGAGTATCGTTGCCAATATCTCTGACAACGGTACGTGGCTCCTCGCTCAGCCCGCCAGCAACGAGACTTGCGCCAACGCCAACGTTTGGCTCGTCAACCTCACCACGGGAGCCAAGCAAGCTATCTACGATAAGGACGATGACCTCCTCGGCGCTGAGGATGCCATTGGCCTCTACCACGTGGGCGACGTTACCGACGACGGCAATATCGTCGTAGGTGCCATAAGCGGCACTTTCAGCGAAGACGCTGGCGAGTACACCGGCACGCCCGCCTATTGGGTAGCCTCCGAAAAGAAATGGCATGCACTCGACATGCCTGATGCCACTTTCACCAAGGCTCTTACGGGCAGCGACACGCTCACCGTATCCTACGGCTTCGCGTCCACCGTCACTCCCGACGGCAAATATGCTTGTGGCTCGGTGACTTACAAAGGCTCCAGCGCGTACACATCGCCTTCGTATGGCGTCCTTTGGGATCTCTCGACGGGCAAACTCATCTCTCTCTCGGGCACTCCCTTGATGACCACTGAGAGCGGTTGCCACTTCGAGACCTATATGTCGATGTCTTCCGACGCTCGATATATCGTAATCTATGGCGACCAGTCCGTCCAGCCCACAGGCTTCATCTACGATCGCCAGAACGGCACGTATGTCAAGTTCGGCAAGGGCGTAACCAATTTCCTCCAGCTCGACTCGGAGCCCATCATCAGCCCCAACGGCAAATACGCAGCCGCGTCTATCCGCACCAACGACGATGAGGTTTTCCCCGTCCTCTACGACATCGAGGCTGGCGAGTATACCTACGTCTCTTCTTCTTCCGAGGAGAACGACCGTATGGTGTCGGGAGTAGACAACGACGGCAACGTCCTCACCTGCAGCCCTACCACTTCTCCTTCGCGCGAGTTCCAGGTACTCCACAACAATATCTGGTATCCGTTCTCCACTCTCTGCACACTCCGTTATGGTATTGACTTCGAGACCTATACCGAGTACAGCAATACTGGTACGCCATACAATATGTCGACCAACGGCAGTGTGATCGCCTCCATGGTCTACCCTTATGCCGACAGCTACGTCGTCACCCTCCCCGAGTCGCTCTCTGAGGCTTGCGAGGGCGTCAACCTCCTCTCGTCTTACACCGTATCGCCCGCCGATGGCACTGAGTTCGCTGCTATTAGCTCCGTGACTTTCACCTTCGACTACGATATTACCATCCTCGCAGACAAGACTGCTGCGCAGATTATCGACAAGGACGGCAATGTTGTCCGCTCGTCTATCGGTCTCGCTGTCTCCAGCACCGACTCCAAGTCCGTTGTCGTTACTTTCCGTTCTACGGCAATGGACAATGGCGAGGCATATAAGGTTGTGATTCCCGCTGGCTCCATAGCCATCACCAACGACCAGAATAAGACCAACGACGAGATTGTGGTCTCTTACAAGGGTCGTACGGCAGCCCCCGTTACTGCCAAGAGCGTCTACCCCGCTGATGGCTCCGACGTTGCCCGACTGGACAATGGCTCGGTCTACACCATCCTCACCATGGACACCAAGGTGACCGTGACTTCCGCTGCCAAGGCTACTCTCTATCAGGTCGATAGCGACAAGTTGACCTCTATCTCCTCTCTCAACGTTGTGGTCAGCGATACTCTCGTGGCTCTCTACCCGTCCTCTACCCAGTATCTCTACGCTGGTACTCAGTATCGCATAGTCCTCGAGGCTGGCTCGCTCAACAATGCCGCTGGCGAGAAGACCAGTGCCAACGGGGAGATCACCATTAATTACAATGGCACCTACGAGCGTCAGGTATCTTCCGACGACGCCACCATCTTCTCCGAGGATTTCTCTTCCATCTCCAACGCCCTCAACAACCTCATGCGTTACGAGGGAGACCACAACACTCCGACCTCAGCCATGCAGAACTGGGAGTTCGACGCCGACAATCAGCCGTGGAACTTCTCAATCCGCGAGAGCAGCAGCAGCTCCGACTACTGCGCAGCTTCGCACTCCATGTACGAGCCCGAGGGGCAGAGCGATGACTGGATGGTGACCCCGCAGCTCACTATCCCCGACAATAGTTGCTACCTCTCGTTCGACGCTCAGAGCTACGGCAGTGAGAAGGACTACGAGGACGTACTGAAGATTGTCATCTGGGTATGCGAGGAGAACATCAATACTCTCGACTCCGCCACCGTGGCCAAGATGAAGACCGAAGGCGACATTACCGAGTACACCCTCACCATGGGTCAGGGCTCCGAGACTCTCTCGGGCGACTGGACACATTATAATATCGACCTCTCTGCCTACGCTGGCAAGAAGATCTACATCGGCTTCTGGAACAACAATGAGGATCAGAGCGCAATGTTTGTGGACAACATCCTCGTGATGCGCAACCTCAAGTATCTCCTCTCTCTCTCTAACGCTCAGTCCGTTGTAGACCAGAAGGATATCACCATTGCCGGCTCCGTCACCATCAATGCTGATGACGTTACCTACTCCTCCATCACCCTCACTCTCCAGGATGCCGAGGGCAATGCCATCTCCACTGTCAGCCAGAGCGACCTCGCTCTCGTCAAGGGCGACAAGTTCGCCTTCGAGTTCCCAGCCCCGCTGCCACTGACCGTGGGTGTCTCCAACACCTTCTATGTCAAGGTGCAGCTCGACGATTACTCCGACGCCACCAAGAGCTCAATCAAGAACTTGGCCTTCGCACCCACCAAGCGGGTAGTCCTCGAGGAGTTCACTGGCAATACCTGTATGAACTGCCCGATGGGTATCCTTGGCATTGAGAATCTTGAGAAACTCTTTGGCGAGAACTTTATCCCCATCTCCATCCATGCCTACACGGGCGACCAGCTTGGCGGCTCTATCTCTTCAAGCTACGCTTCGGCCCTCGGCCTCAGTGCGGCTCCCTCTGGCATCGTCCAGCGCGATGGCGTCATCTCTTCGCCTATGACTCAGGGAGATGACGGTCTCTACACATTCTCTTATCCCGCCGAGCCTCTTTGGGAGGACTACGTAAGGGCCGAGCTTGAGGTGCCCGCCGACATCGACGTGGCTGTTGACGACTTCACATACAACGAGTCCACCAACTACCTCAGCTTCAAGGTGAACGTCAAGAGCGCCATCAACCTTACTAATCAGTATCTCAGCACTCTCGTCGTTATCCTCGAGGACAGCATACGCTCGTACCAGTACAACAACTGCTACAATATGTCCGAGTCCATCTTTGGTGAGTTCGGCAAGGGCGGCAAGTACGCAATGGCTACCGCCACGGGTGTCTACCACAACGATATTGTGAAGGCCGTTGTCGGCAGCTCATTCTCTGGTCAGACGGGTCTCGGTTTCCCCTCCAGTCTCACGGCGGGCGACGAGAACACCATCGATATCAGCTTCTCATATCCCGACCAGGTATCTAAGTCAAGGCACGGCAAGATTGTCGTCATGATCTTCGACGGCAACACCGAGGCTCTCATCAACTCCGTCGTCGCCAAGTTCCCGGCCAACAGCCCGGGCTACGATGACGCGGACGACTCCGACGCCCTCGACGAGATAAGTGCCGACAAGATCGCCAACACCGACGTCTACTCCCTCGACGGTGTCCTTCTCTTCCGCAACGCCACCGCCGAGCAGATCTCTTCTCTCCCCCGCGGTCTCTACGTTGTCGGCGGCAAACTCCTGTCAGTTAACAAGTAACATCTTTTCTCAGTTCTCAGTTCACAGTTACGGTGGCCCCGACCGTGGGAAATTGGGCAGAAAAAACATCTCCAAATACTAGTAACTGTGAACTGCTAACTGAAAAGTGGTATGTGTACCCCCGGGCTTCAGCCCAGGGAGGGTACGAACACGTTCCCTAGGCAAAAACGCAGTCGCAGTTACTCCGTAACTGTGGACTGAAAAAATTAGCATTTAATCAATCCTCTATAAAAACTATGACAAAAGCATCTACATCTTTTGCCGCGTTGGCCAAGCGTCTTTGGCTCGCGCTGATGCTCGTCGTCTGCACTGTCACGGCCGCCAAGGCCGCAGATGATGTGGCGGCTCTCGAGCTCAATACCAAGTATGAGGTGAAGACCACTACAACGCTGTCTGTCACCGCATCGAAGTCCACTCTCCTGAAGATCTATTACTACAACGGAGACATCTCTTTTTATTCTTCGTCTGAAACAACTGCCGACAATCAGGTAAACGATAAGACCGAGTTCATGTTTGAGAGTTATACCGACGAGAATGAGGTTTACTATAACAGCCGTCGTCAGATTAGCTTGGAGGCAGGTGATATCTACTACATTGTAGCTAATCCATCTCTCGGAACTATGCGTTTTATCGCTGTCGAAGAGAGCAACACCTTCGAGGTCAAGGCCATCACTTTCGGTGGCAACGAGGGCAAAGATGGTGGCGCAATCTCCGCAAGCAAGCAGCTTGAGGTGGAGTTTACCAAGAAGCCTTCTTCCGACAAGTACGCTGTCTTCACTTGGGGCTCCGTCTCTAAGGAGATTGAGGTTCACACTGGTAGCTCTTCCCTCATCGTCAAGACTCAGTCTGTCGTAGACAGCATCATGAATCTTGCCGAGAACCCCGCTAAGGAGGGTGACAAGGTTTCCGTATCTTTCACCAACGTAAAGGATAGCAAAGAAAACCTCTACAATGGCGATGGCAAACTTACCCTCAACTTCACCATCCCCGCGACTCCCGCAACTATCGCCAACACCGACGAGGTTGACGCTTGGATGAATGAAGGTTTCCGTAGCTACTGGGTAAGTGGTGACAAGGGCGGTATCCTTACCGTTGAGTATACCCGCGATCTTATGACCTACGCAGAAGGTCAGACTGCGCAAGTATCCCTCCTCTTTGGCTATCAGGGTGGCACGGACGACAACGTCCAGTACAGCTTCGGCAAGGCCGATGGCGCTTATGACAGGGTTACTATCGACGGCAACAAGCTCATTGTCGATTTCACCGGCATCCTCTACGAGCCCAAGTACACCTACATCAATCTCTCGCTCTACAACGTGCTCATGGCCGATGGCACCCAGCCTTCGTACAGCAGCAAGACCTACATCACTTACCATCCTGAGTTTAAGGATATGACCACCGACTTGGCATACGAGTTCACACCTGCCAACGGCTCTACCCTTACCAGCAACGAGATTGAGCTCTACCTCTCCGAGAAGACCGCCATCACCTTCACCTCCGTCGAGATCTCTTACCAGACTCAGAACGACGAGAAGAAGACCGAGTCCATCACCGAGTTCACCAGCAAGGAGGACGAGACTGAGGGCTCTAATGCTATCTCTTACTTCTTCAAGGTCTCCGACGACGTCAAGGCTGGCAAGAATGTCCGCGTATCTCTTGGCGGCGTGGTTGCCATCGACGGCAAGGAGCACACTGTCTCCGCCAAGTTCAACCCTGGCGACGAGCTCCTCTCCGATATCACTCTCGTAAAGAATAACCCCAAGACTGGTCTCACCTACGAGGTTCCCAAGTCTCTCGCCATCACCTTCAGCGAGGCTGTCTCCGTGGCCGACGCTTCTAAGTGCGTCCTCACCGACGAAACCACTGGCAAGGCTTGCGAGTTCACCGTAGCAAACGCTGGCTTCTCTACTCTCGCCTTCTCCTCCGAATTTGCGGATGGCCACGAGTACACTCTCACCATTGATGCCGCAGCCGTAGGCAACGAGCAGTTCGTCTCCACCAACGGCAAGTATGGCAACTACTACGTTGGCGGTGAGTTCAACTACACCTTCTGCTCTTCTTGCAAGGGCTACGACTTCCTCACCAATCCTCGCGCAGGCTCTACCGTCGATAAGCTCGCTACCGTCGAGTTCCTCCCGAAGAGCGACGCAAGCTCCGACGCCGTAAGCTACAACTCTGGCTTCTCTTACGACAACGAGGAGTACGCGGACCCCATTGTCTACGCCATCCTCAAGTCTGAGTACGACGCTGCCGAGTCCTCCACCTGGACCAATGGCTCCGACAGCTTCACCACCAAGGCTGACGCAGACGTTGTCAAGGCTGCCAAGATTACCCACCCCGCCATTGCTAAGGATAAGGACGGAAACGGCCAGGGCTTCACCGTCACCTTCGCCGATCCTATCGTCAAGGCTGGTGAGTACTATATCGTATTCCAGTACGGCACCTTCAGCTATGGCGACGGTCTGGACTCTGGTTTCAACGACTCTGAGGTAACCGTTCCCTTCTCCGTCAGCGGCAACGCCGACTTCTCTTGCGTAGCTACCCCTTCTGAGGACGACGAGACTCTCGAGACCATCCAGACCATCAAGGTCAAGTTCGACAAGGCCGTATCTATGGTTGACGATCCCGTTGTCTACGTATATGGCGCACGCCGCGTAACTGGCACTGTCGAGTTCGACTCTGTGACCAACACCGCCACCATCACCCTCAGCAAGGAGCTCACAGCTGGTGACATCACCGGCAATCTCAACATCCAGATTCCAGAGGGCATCTTCTATAATGCTTCTGGCTTTGAGAATGGCGACATCTACCTCAGCTATACTCTCGTAAAGCCCGCTTCTACCGCAACTCTCGTGGCTGAGCCCGCAGACGGCTCTACCGTTACCAGCATCAGCGAGATCCTCTTCTACTTCAACGATGAGGAGGGCAATCCTATTGAGGATGTTATGGCAGCTAGTGGCAAGGTGTCTGTCAAGAGGAATGGCGTTCTCGTCGAGAGCCTCGATCCCGAGATTAATTATGCTGACGAAGACTTATCTCACCTCTATCTCTATCCCTCAAAGGAGTACACCAAGGCTGGTGTCTACACCTTCGAGTTCCCGAAGGGCGTAATCTCTATTAATGATGGTGAGGAAAGCGCTGCCGCTACTCTTACCTATACCATTGGCACCGTCTCTAAGGAGTTCAGCTACACCGCTGATCCTGCCGACGGCAGCGAGCTTGAGGCCCTCCAGACCATCAACCTCACCTTCAGCGAGCCCGTAAGCGTCACTGAGAACGCAACCGTCAACGTCTATGGCGCATACGGCGTAACCGGCACCCTCTCCGCAGCCGATAATGTCGTCACCATCGCCCTCAGCGATGCGGTAGACTACTACTACGTAATGGGTAGGTTCGGCGTACAGATTGCCGCAGGCTCTATCGAGGATGCCAACGGCACCTACAACAGCGAGGCCATCTACCTCGGCTACGACTTCACTGAGCCCGCTGCTGAGACTCCCGAAATTGAGGCAACCCCCGCAGACGGTAGCACTGTAGAGACTATCTCTAATATCGGCTTCCAGATTACCAACTACGTTGATGTGGCTTCCGCCGATGCTACTGATGAGACCGCTGTTGTTGTCAAGAAGGACGGCGTTGAGGTCGGTACTGCTAGAATCGATTACTCCGACGATTGGTCTGATCCTAACCTCTACATCTTCTACGAGACCGCAGAGGCTGGCGAGTACACCTTCGAAGTCCGTGAGGGCGCTCTCAACTACGACTACGACCAGGTTGTTCCCGCCTTCACCCTCACCTACACTGTGACCGGCAGCATGGCCATCCACAATGTAACTTTCGACGCTGCCAACGGCGACATCTACGACCTCGCAGGCCGCAAGATTGCTCAGCCCGCACGTGGCCTCTACATCAGCGGCGGCAAGCTTCAGCTCAAGAAGTAAGCCCCAAAGCTGACAAACTACACATCCCTGTAGCCTGATTACAGTCCAATTGCCAACGCTCCGCCGACGGGGAAGCACCCCCCCCGCCGCGGACGGCGGCAATGTAGACTGGAATTTATAAACTGAAAAAGCGCGCCTCCCGAAGTTTCTCAGGAGGCGCGCTTTTTCAGTTCACAGTTCTCTGTTCTGCTCAGTTCTCAGTTCACAGTTCACGGTTCACAGTTGGCAGTTGGCGGTTCTGTCCAGTTTACGGTTTACTGTTAATAGTTCTCTGTCTGCTGTTCACAGTCGGATAACACAGGCAACTGAGCACTGAGAACTGGATAGCAACTGTGAACTGAGAACTGAGCACTGTGAACTGAATATCAACTGCTAACTGCTAACTGAGTAAATAGTCCGTCGACCTTTACCTCCTGGTCCACGACGCTGGAGTACATGTTTTGCAGGACCCCGAATGGGGAGATGAAAACGGTGCGGAGGGCGTGGCGCGTCTTGGTCTTGCTGCGGAAGAGCGCCATGCGTTCTCGGAGTTGCATGGCGTAGGCCTCGTCGATGACGTAGGGGGCCGTAGAGAACTTTATTTCGCAGAGGTCGATTGTTCTGTCGGCTCGGTCAATTACAAGGTCTATTTGGGCTCCATGCGAGCCATTCTCGGGCGCGGTCCGCCAACTGGTAGCATCTGTTATTATTGCGTCAATCCTTAGAGACCACTTTATCTCTTCAATGTGAAGCAGGCAAAGAAGCTCAAAACTGAAACCCATCCACGAGCGTGCGCTTGGGGTTGACATAAGTTGCGACCATAGATGTTCGCTGTTCACGTCGCTTCCATCTACAAACTTGAAGTAGAAGAAGGAATAGAAGTCTTTCAGTCGGTAGATAAGATTGCTTTTGGCAACTCCGTATTGTCGACGCGAAAATATGAAGTCGCTTTGCTCAAGGTCTTGAAGAACTTTTGTGAGCGATGCTCCTGTTAGTTTGGTTTTTGCTGATAATTCTTGTCGAGTGAATCCGTTTCGGCGGCTCGCAAGAACTTTTACTACGGCAAGATAATTCTCAGGGAAACGGAATAGCGAAGAGTATAATTCTCCATACTCCAATCTCATAGGGGCGTCGGTGCCCGAGAAAAAGAGTTCGTCGACATTGCCGGCAAGGGATAGTCGCTTGTTGAGCAGAGAGAGGTAATATGGTACCCCGCCAAAAATCATATAGCATTGAAGTATTTGATACCTGTCCCAACGAATATTGTGGGATTTCAAGTACTCCTCCACCTCGCATAAACGGAAAGGATGTAGAAATATGCGCTTAGTGACGCGATTGAACAGGCCACCTTGATTGTGCATTATTTTGTCTACCATCCAAGATGTGGCAGAGCCGCACGCAACGAGCATTATGTCGTCTCGCATATTGGCCCAGCTATTCCAAAAATCCTCTATGGCTACGACGAAATCCGATCTGTGTGTGTCCATCCATGGCATTTCATCGAGAAAAATCACCTTTTTACCTTTTTTAGGCGACGCTTCCAAAACGGAAGCAAGAGCATTGAATGCGTCAATCCAAGTTTTGAAATGTATGTCTATGGGTATACCGGAATATTTTCGTAGTGCCAACCCGAATTGGCCAAGCTGCTGTTCTCGGTTCATTCCTCGCTTGCCTACGAACATGAAGTCGTATTGGTCTTTGAAGAAATGACGTACGAGGAATGTTTTGCCTACGCGTCGGCGACCGTAAATTACTACAAGCTCGGATCTTTGGGATTCTAAACAATCCTCAAGGGCTTGACATTCAGCCTTTCTGCCTATGATGTTTTCCATATTTAAAGCTTATTTCTTTCCAAAAATAGTAAAATACATTCAATTTTGGCGACTAATAATCTTTATTACCTTCCAAAAACCGTCATTTTATACCGATTTTGGCGACTAATAATTTCCATTCCCTTCCAAAAGTGCCCCCATATACCCACTTAATGCCCGAACTCGTGATTGAGTTTGGGCATTATCGACCCCAAAAAGACAGTTAGTGCCGCAACTCGTTATTCGAGTTGCGGCACTAACTGATATTTTTGTTCGATTTTGGAAGGTATTAGAGCACTTTCCACTCGCCAGTTTTGCGACCGCCTATGCGCACTAGCAGACCTTTCTGGCGGAGTTGGCTTATTACGAATTTGACTCCATCTTCTGTGATGTCGCCAAGTGCCGTAGCCACTTCCACTCTTGTCGCTTTCGGATTGTTTCTGAGGTACTCTATAATTCTCTTTTGGGTAGTGGTCTCGTCCTTTTGGGTAGTGAGTTGGCTCTTTTGGGTAGTGATTTCTGACTTTTGGGTAGTGCCGTTATCTGAAAAGGATTCCAGCTAACTGTTTCCCGCCAACTGTAGCATAATGTTTTCGCAAGCGGTGCGGCTCCCCGGGGGCACGAGTTGCTCTGCGTAGAACTTGTCGCGGGCGGGGCGTAGGGGGTCGTCGCCGCCGAGGACTACGCTCTCGATAAAGTGCTCAATCTCGGCTTCCGTCGTGGCCTTGTAATGCAAGTCAAAGGCCATGCGGTAGAAACTGTTGGAGACGGACGAGTTGCGCCCCTCCTTGACGAGGTAGAGCGCCGGGCGGCGGGTGTAGTGATACTCTATGGTGAAGGAGCTGCAGTCATGTATCATGGCGTCGGAGTGGGCAAAGAGGCCGTCGTATTTGCCGTTCTCGAACTGGCTGTTGGGCAAGGTCTCCCATTCGCGGTAATATGCGTCGGTGCGCTCTGCACCCCACAGCTTTTCCAACTTTGCGCTGAGGAGCGGGTGGGGCTTGAAGGCGAATTGCACGCGGTCGGCGTATTTGTGGGCCATGCGGAGCATTGGTTCTCCGAGGGTTAGGAAGGTCGAGAAGTTGAGGCCGCCGTCGTCCTCTATGCTGTGGTGGGGCGCGTAGATGATGCGTTTGGCGGGGTGGGGCATAGGCTTCCACGGGTCAGGGAGTTCGGCGGCGGGAGTCATGAGCTGGTCTTGGATAGGCATGCCGGTAATGGCGATGTTGCTGCCGCCGTTGCGCATTGCCTTGGCTGCCTCACTTGCGCACATCGAGTTCTCGAAGAACACTTTCCATGCGTCGCGGAAGAGTGGGGAGTCGAGGCTCCAGCTGGCTATGGCCGTGTTGAAAGCGTATGGCACGTAGGCCGAGAGTTTATCCGCGTTCCGCCAATAGGCGAAGCATCCGCGCTCTACGAAGTAAGAGTAGGGTTTCTGATAGAGAATGATATCCGCTGCCAGCGAACGCCACACTCCCTTGTCCCCAAAGCCCAATTCGACAAAGGGGTATCCCTTGCCACGCAGATATTGGCGCAGCCCGTCTGCATCCTCGGCATCAAGGCTGGGCGTTATGGCAATGAGGGGGGTGAAGCGCGGGTTCTCTACCATGGCGAGGTAGAGGTTCTCCGTCTTCCATGCCGTGAGGCTGCCGAGGAGGAAGGCCACGCGAATCTCCTTTTTTGTGCGAAGGGCATCGGTAAGTGCCGCCTCGTCATGCGTTCTTTGGTAACGGCGGTAGCCTATGGCGTGGCTTATGGCTCGTGTTATCTTATTGTCCGTAAAGTGGCTGAGAAGACTGACGGGTAGGCTCATTTGCGAAAAATCTTTTTGACGTATGGCTCTATGAACTCCACGTATACCGAGTCCCGACGGACGTGGAGCGTGAGGACGAGCGATATGACGGCCACCAGTCCGCCCACGGCGATATCCAAAATCCAGATGTCGCAAAACTCACTAAGCGCGAAGGCCGGTGCGCAGCAAAGGGCGGACATAATGAGATATGGCAGGATGTCCGACAGTTGCTCCCGGTAGCCGAGTCCGTAATATCGGCCGGTGACATTGGTATTGATGGCCACGGCAACTTGGCAATATGCCACGCGCGAGACGCATATGGCCATGACGCCGAAAGGTATGGCGGCCACGAGCATCAGGAACGATATGACTTTCTTAATAACCTCCGTCCGCAGATATACGTCCGTCCGCCCGCTTATCTGGAGCAGGTTCATGTTTATCTGGTTTACGTGGTCGAACATTATGGCGAAGGCGAAGACCTGCAGATATGGCACGGCGCCCACCCATTTCTCCGTCAGCAAGAGCATCACCACGGGGCGCGCGAGGGCTACGAGGATGAGCGTCAGGAACATGATGGCCAGGGACGACGTGCGGATATATTTGCGGTAGGCTCCGATGAGTGCGGGGCGGTCGTCCTGCAAGCGGGCGAGGATTGGGAACGTGACGCGCTGGAGAACGGAGACAATCTGATAGTTGGGCAGGGTGGCGAACTGCTGGCCTCGGGTGTAGTTGCCGAGGTCGGAGGGCGTGTAGAATTTGCCTATGGCGAGGGTTGTCAGTTGCCCGTGGATGGTATTGATGATAGAGGCGGCGAGGAGTTTACTGCCGTAGCCGAAGAGGTTTCGGAAAGATTGCCAAGAGAAATGCGCCCTTGGTCGCCAACGTGCCACAACCCATATCACCACGGTGTTGATAACCGACTTGGCTACGCTCTGCCAAGCCAATGCCCACACTCCCCAACCGGCGTATGCCATCCCGACGCCCACAAATCCGGACACGAGAGCCGCCGATGCCGAGGCCTTAGCCTGACTCTTAAAATCGACTGCTATGGTGAGCCGTGCCACCTGAACAACGGACAGTGAGTTTACGAAGAGGCTCAGAGCCATGACCTTGGCGAGGTCTTCGAGCACTGGCGTATTGAAAAACGAGGCTATGGCGGGTGACGCGAAGAAAAGTATGCCATAGCAGACAAGGCCAACGACGATGTTGAAGTAGAACGCCGTGGAGAAGTCCGTCTCCGTGCGATCCAACTTGCGGATGAGCGCCTTGGAGAAACCGCTGTCCACGATATTCTCGGAGATGGCAATGAAGACGGCCATCATGCCCACCACGCCATAATCCGACGGCGAGAGCAGGCGCGCGAGGATGAAGCCCAGGACGAACTGAATGCCCTGGACGGCCACGCGCTCCACGAGGCTCCACTTGACGCCGCGCGCAGTGTCTTCCTTTATGCTGCCCACAAACTTGTTACTCTTTTGGCTCAAAGCCCTCGCGCCAATAGAAATGGTGGTCGGAGTGGCAGGGAACGCGTTTCTCGGGAGGCGGGGGAGTCATGTAGTCGCCGTAATATTTGGTGAGTAGGGTGTCGTAGCCTTTTATGGCCTTGAGCTTATGGCCCTCGAAATCCACATCGATATATTCGCTGAAGGCCTCGACGGGGATGTGCTCTTTCCCCAGGTTTACTATGCAGCTTATGACGCCAATGTGATGCGAAGAGGCCCATTCGGGGTTGCGGCAGAAGTCCGTGGCACGCCTTACGATGTCCAGCATGTCCTTATTTGCCGTGGTGAGCTTGGCCCACGCCAGTTGGAGGTGACTGCCGGGGTGGCGGAGGCTGTAGTCCGCGAAGTGGCCCATGGCGAAGCGTTTGCTGTGGGCGAGCTCGTGGAACTTGCGCATCTCTGCGGCGGCTGTGGCGAAGTCGGCATCGGAGTCGGGGACGTGGTCGAGGGGGAAGATGTCTATCCACACGCCGATGTCGTCGGTTGTGCCTATGGGGCGCCAGGATTTGGCGCAAGTTTTCTCATGGTCCACCACGCGGCCGTAGAACATGTAGCTGTTGCCGAGGCTGGTGGAGATGAGTGTATATTTGTCGCTCTTGTAGGTGCTGAAGAAACGCTCGTAGTCCTCACGCGGCATGTCGATGTCGATGTCGTCGTCCCATGGGATGAAACCCTTGTGGCGGATGGCGCCGAGGAGGGTGCCGCCCGTGAGGGTGTAGCGTATGTTGTTCTGCACGCAGAAGTCGTGGATATCCAGGAGGATTTCGAGGCTTCGGTGTTGCAACTCTTTGAGCGTCAGTTCTCTCATTTTGAGCTTTTTATCTTGCTGATGGTTGCCGCGAGACCCGTGGCGAGGGTGTATTGAGGTGCCCAGCCGAGGGCGCGGAGTTTGTCGGTGCAGTATACGGTGCGGCTGACGCTGGAGAAGCCTTTGGCCTCGTTGGCCGTGGGGAGGTCGAATGTCAGGCTTACGCCGCAGATGTCGGCAATGGACTGTGCGAAGTCGCGGATGGAGACGCATTGAGTCTCGTCGGCCACGTTATATGCCTCGCCGCTCTTGCCTTTCTCCATGATGGTGAGGATGGCGCGGGCGCAGTCCTCGACGTAGAGCCATGAGCGGAATTGCTCGCCGCGGCTCTTGAGCACAATGTCCTCGCCGGCGGTGGCCTTGAGGAGGAATTGTACGAAGGCGCGGTTGTCGCGGGGCGAGAAGTTTGGGCCATAGGTGTGGCATGGGCGGGCCACAACCACGTCCGTGCCGAACTGTGCGGCGTAGGCGGCGCAGAGGGTCTCGGAGGCTCGCTTGGCGGAGGGGTAGCATGAGCGGGGGGTCATGGGGTCCACGTATCCGCTCTCGTCCTCTTTCCATACCGTGTCCGCGCCCTTGGCTGTCGGCTCGCCATATACTTCGCCGCTGGAGACGTAGACAAGGCGGCGCATGGCGTGCGTGCGGCCGTATTCCAGGAGGAGGCGGAGGCCGTCGATGTTGGCCATCATGACGCCCACGGGGTCGGTGGCGAAGGCTGCGGGGCAGGCTTCACTGGCGCAGTGGATGATGTAGTCGAAGAGTATGTCGGAGTCGAGGGGCGTGCGGACGTCATATTTCACGAAATGGAAGAGAGGGTTCTCCCATGAGTCGGTAAACCGTTCTCGGGCGTGGCTCTCGTCTCGTCCGGCGGCGTAGACTTCGCTGTCGCCGGCGGCGAGGAGTTGCTCGGCTATGCTGGAGCCGATGAGGCCCGTGGCGCCGGTCACGAGGATTCGCCTTTTTACTTCAGCCATGAGTCTTTCTTGGTGTGCATGAGGGCTTTGAGGATCTCGATGTCCTCGGTGGTGGTCACCTTGATGTTCTTCTCGGAGCCCGGGGCGATGTAGAGGGTGCAGAACTTGAGCTCGGCCACGAGGGTGCAGGTGGAGACGGAGTTTAGGATGCCGCGGCGCTGAGCTTCCTCATGTAGGCGGAGCATGTCGCCGAGCGAGAATGTTTGCGGCGTCTGGGTGCGGATGAGCTTATCGCGCGGGATGCTGACCTCTGACGAGAGTCCGTCCTCACTCTCGAGGATGGCTTCGCGGCAGACGATGCTGGTTATGGCGTTGCCGTAGGCCTTGTAGGTGGCTATGTTGTTAGAGATTACTTCTTGTTCGAGTAGGGGGCGCACGCCGTCGTGTACCATTACTATGTCCGTGTCTTCGCACCCGGCTTCGTGGAGACCGTAGATGCCGTTGTGGATGCTCTCCTGTCCGCATGAGCCGCCGGGGAAGATCCACTTGAGTTTGGTGACGTTGAACTGGTTGGCGTAGGATTGCAAGACGGTCTCCCATCCCTTGAGGCAGACCACGGCAATGGCGTCCACGTCGGGGTGGCGCTGGAAGCAGAGCATTGTGTGGATGATGATCGGGCAGTCGTCCACGTGCATGAATTGCTTGGGAATGTCTTGTCCCATGCGGTTGCCCGAACCTCCTGCAATGAGAAGCGCTATGTTCATCCTATATCTTGTGTGATTGAAGTTTCGGAAGTGAATTCCAATAAAGTTGACGCAGTCCTACGAAGCAAAGCATTAAAAACTTTCGTGATGGGAAATAAGCCACCTGAAAGCTGCATAAACTGTGCACTGAGCACTGCGAACTGTGCACTGTTAACTGGTTAGGCTATTCCGCAGAGCTCGATCTCGAAGATTAGAGTCGAGCCGCCGCGGATTCCGGGGAGCGAGGCGTCGCCATATGCGGCCTCGGCGGCGAGGTAGAGTTCCCACTTATCGCCCGGGTGCATCTGGACGAGGGCGTCTTGCCAACCGTCGATGAGTTCGCGGAGGCGGAGCGCCACGGGAGGTGCGTCGGGGGTTGCGCGGCTGTCGTCGAAGACGTTGCCGTCTATGGTCCGGCCGGTATAGTGGACGGTGACGATGCTGGCTGCGTTGGGGGATGGTCGAGAGACGTCGCCCGTGGCGAGGACCTTGTAGTAGGTGCCGGGCGCGAGTTTGGAGACGCCTTCCTCCTTGGCTTTGTCGGCGAGCCACTGGTGGTTGGCCTTGATGTATTCTTTGCGGGTCATTGGGATCCTTGTTTTCTTTTTATGCAAATATAGCCTCTTTTTTCCGTCTTATTGCCTTGCTACAATTTTGTCTATCTGCCCAACGAGGTAGAATGGTAGGGAGAGGAGGCGGAAGGAGTGGCCGGATGTTGTTGTGAGGTCGTCGGTCCGGAACTCGCTGGGCCAGATTCGGATGCCTATGTCGGGCGCGTCGGGGAGAGACATGAAGGAGTGGAGCGAACGAAGGTGCGCATTGGCTCCAGATTTGACCTCGATGGGGATGATTTTCGTGCTGTGTTGCCATACGAAGTCCACTTCGGCGCTTGAACCGTTCTTGTCGCGCACCCAGAAGTATTGCTCGTTGCGGTAGTTACGGTCGAGAACTATGCGGAGTTCTTGAGCCACAATCTGTTCGGCTGCGTGCCCTTTCCAGATGTCGAGGAGTGACGTATTTTGGAGATACTCTGTTTGGATGTCTACAGAGAAGTTCATGAGGCCAGTGTCCACCCAGATGAGTTTGGGCGAGCGGTTTATGGCGGGTTGAGCCGGAGCCTTGGTGGCGCATACGGGGTAGTCGAGGTTGAGGAGGAAAGCTTTCTGCATGACTTCCAGTGCTTCGTGAACTTCGCGGCTGGTGTAGTTGCTGCCTCCGAAGCGGTTGAAAGTGATGGTTTGCCCCGCTTCGGCCCATCCGTGCGTGAGCAGATGGCGGATTACTCGCGCTTGGTTGTCCGTTATGGCATATTTTTCTATATCCTCATTATATCCGTCGAGGAGGGAACGATATATTGGGGCGAGGCGGGCAACATCTTTGTGGATGGAATAGTCCGCCAAGGCCTCTGGCATGCCGCCAACGAGGGCGTAGCGGTTGAAGTAGGACATCAGCATTTCGTGGAATATCGGGCTGACGTCCGCACTGCATACCATGTCTTTGAGTCTCGCCTCGCCCATGGCGTCGAGGTATTCTGTAAATGAGCACGGTCTGAGGGCCAGATACTCGACACGGCCGACTGGGAAGGAGACTTTTTGCTTGATGAGGGTCTGCAGGCGTGAGCCCGCGGCTATCACGTGGAGCCAAGGCATCTTTTCGTAGAAGTAGCGCAAGAGGGCCACGGCACGAGGCTCGTTCTGTATCTCATCTATGAAGAGGAGGGTGCGTTTTTCTGGAGATAGGATAATTTTCTCGCGGGCGGAGATGTAGTCCATTATCAGCGACACGTCGTCTGTCTTGACGAAGATTGCCGAGTCTGCGCTGAGCTCAAGGTTGAGTTTTATGTAGGTGTCGAATTCTTTGCCAAATTGGTCCACGAGGGTGGTCTTCCCGACCTGCCTAGCTCCGCGTAGGACAAGGGGTTTCCTGCCTTCCTTTACGGCCCATTGGCGTAGTTCGTTTATTATCTGCCTTTCTATCATCTGAATATCAGCTTTTTGAAGCGGCACAAATATAGCTGTTTGTCACAAAACATAGGCAAAATCGCTCCGTTTTTGTCACAAAACATAGGCAAACGAGCCACGATTTGTCCTAAAACATAGGCAAACTTCTATCAGTTTGCAGTTCATAGAGCTCAATTCACTGTTGCTCCCCCCCAAAAAAAATCTGCGGTTAAAGTCTATGTTTAATAACCGACGACTACGACAGGAGATATTGCCAACTGCCAATTGCCAACTGCTAACTGTGAACTGCTAACTGTGAACTGAGCACTGTATTGCGCACTGCGGACCGTGCTCTGCATTAGACTAACTTTAAATAAAGAAATTTTTCTTTAATTCATTCCCGCCTTTCACAACCTTATTTTACTTTTGTGTGTAAAAATCCTACGGACGTGCTCAGCCACGCCTCCTTTCAAAAGCAAACCTATAAATATTACATAATTACAAACAATCATTTATGAGCTGTATCTTCCAATCGTCCATTGGAAAGAAGTTGATTATGAGCGTCTCGGGCATCCTGCTCGTGCTCTTCCTTCTCTTCCATATGAGCATGAACCTTGTGGCTGCATTCTCCGCATCGGCTTACAACGCCGTATGTGAGTTCCTCGGCACCAACTGGTATGCCCTCGCCGGCACCGCCGTCCTCGCCGTAGGTTTCCTCATCCACATCGTTTACGCTTTCATCCTCACGGTCCAGAACCGCCGCGCGCGTGGCAACGACCGCTACGCCGTAGTCGACGCTCCCAAGGGCGTCGAGTGGTCCAGCCAGAACATGCTCGTCCTCGGCATCATCGTCGTCCTCGGCATAGCTCTCCACCTCTACCATTTCTGGAGCCACATGATGCTCGCTGAGCTCGCTGGGGTTCAGTACCCCATCGGTGCTGCTGATGGTGCTGCTTGGGTGGCTTACTACCTCGGCCAGTGGCCCGTTGCTATCGGCTACGTCGTTTGGATCGTCGCCATCTGGTTCCACCTCACCCACGGTTTCTGGAGCATGCTTCAGACCCTCGGTTGGAACAATGAGATTTGGCTCTCTCGTTGGAAGACTGTCGCCGTTTGGTACGCTACCATCGTCTGCGTCGGCTTCGCCCTCGTAGTCCTCGGCTACGCTTGCCACATCTTCCCCCTCTGCGGCGGTTGCTGCGAGGCTGCTGCCGGCGCTTGCTGCGGTGGCTGCGGCATGTAAGTCTCTCTTGCGACTTAGCTTTCATCAGGAAACAACAACCATTTGACTTTTCCATTAGAACATCATGGCAAACACTATAGATTCCAAGATCCCTCAGGGTCCGTTGGCGCAGAAGTGGACTAACTACAAGGCTCACCAGAAACTCGTCAACCCCGCCAACAAGCGTAAGCTCGACATCATCGTCGTAGGTACCGGTCTCGCAGGCGCGTCAGCCGCATCTACCCTCGGCGAGATGGGCTTCAACGTCCTCAACTTCTGCATCCAGGATAGCCCCCGCCGCGCTCACTCCATCGCTGCGCAGGGTGGCATCAACGCCGCCAAGAACTACCAGAACGACGGCGACTCTGTATATCGCCTCTACTACGACACCATCAAGGGCGGCGACTACCGCGCTCGTGAGGCTAACGTCTACCGCCTCGCCGAGGTGTCTAACAATATCATCGACCAGTGCGTCGCTCAGGGTGTGCCCTTCGCACGTGAGTACGGCGGTCTCCTCGCCAACCGTTCATTCGGTGGCGCGCAGGTAAGCCGTACGTTCTACGCCCGCGGCCAGACCGGTCAGCAGCTCCTCCTCGGCGCTTACTCTTCGCTCTGCAAGGAGATCAAGAACGGCACCGTCAAGATGTACTCTCGTCGTGAGATGCTCGACGTCGTCATCATCGAGGGCCGCGCACGCGGTATCATCGTCCGCAACCTCATCACCGGCGAGATTGAGCGTTACTTCGGCCATGCCGTCGTCATCGCAACCGGCGGTTACGGCAACACCTATTTCCTCTCCACCAACGCCATGGGTTCCAATGGCTCGGCAGCCATGCAGATCTACCGCAAGGGCGCTTACTTCGCTAACCCCTGCTACTGCCAGATCCACCCGACCTGTATCCCTGTCCACGGCGACATCCAGTCCAAGCTGACCCTCATGTCGGAGTCTCTCCGCAACGACGGCCGCATCTGGGTCCCCAAGAAGAAGGAGGACGCTGAGGCCATCCGCGCTGGCAAGAAGACCGCCAACGACATCCCCGACGAGGATCGCGACTTCTACCTCGAGCGCCGCTACCCGGCCTTCGGTAACCTCGTCCCCCGTGACGTGGCTTCGCGTGCCGCTAAGGAGCGTTGTGACGCTGGCTTCGGCGTAAACGAGACCGGTCTCGCTGTCTTCCTCGACTTCAAGTACGCCATCCAGCGCCTTGGCGAGGACCGCGTCCGCGAGCGTTACGGCAACCTCTTCGAGATGTATGAGAAGATCATGGCTCAGAATCCTTACAAGACTCCTATGATGATCTTCCCCGCCATCCACTACACCATGGGCGGCATCTGGGTAGACTACGAGCTCCAGACCTCTATCCCTGGCCTCTTCTGCCTCGGCGAGGCTAACTTCTCGGATCACGGCGCTAACCGCCTCGGCGCTTCCGCCCTCATGCAGGGTCTCGCCGACGGTTACTTCGTCCTCCCGTACACCATCCAGAACTATCTCGCAGACCAGATCCAGGTTCCGCGCATCCCCACCACCGCCCCCGAGTTCGACGAGGCTGAGAAGGGTGTCAAGGAGAAGATCGCAAAGATCATGGCTATCCAGGGCAAGCGCTCTGTTGACTCCATCCACAAGGAGCTCGGCCACGTCATGTGGGAGTACGTCGGTATGGGTCGCACCAAGGAGGGCCTCACCAAGGCTCTCGGTCTCATCAAGGATATCAAGAAGGAGTTCTGGAGCAACGTCTACGTCCCCGGTAAGGCCGACGACCTCAACACGGAGCTCGAGAAGGCTCTCCGCCTCTCCGACTTCATCGACATCGGTTACCTCATCGCCATCGACGCGCTCAACCGCGAGGAGAGCTGTGGCGGCCACTTCCGCGAGGAGCATCAGACTGAGGACGGCGAGGCACTCCGCCACGACGACAAGTTCAGCTACGCTGCCTGCTGGCACTACATGGGTGAGGATCAGGACCCTGAGATGCTCAAGGAGGACCTCACCTACGAGGAGACCGAGCGTAAGACCCGTAACTACAAGAACTAACCCCTTTACCGATCATCGATTCCAATGGATAAGACTATAAATATCACGCTCAAGGTCTGGCGTCAGAGAGGACCTAAGGAGAAGGGCCACTTCGAGACCTACGATATGCCTGGCATCTCCGTCAACATGTCGTTCCTCGAGATGCTCGACACCCTCAACGAGAAGCTCGTCGCCAAGCACGAGGAGCCCGTCGTCTTTGACCACGACTGCCGCGAGGGTATCTGTGGCATGTGCTCGCTCTACATCAATGGCCACCCACACGGTGTCAACGCCAAGACCACCACTTGCCAGCTCCACATGCGCACCTTCAACGATGGCGACACCATCACCATCGAGCCGTGGCGCTCTGCAGGCTTCCCCGTCATCCGCGACCTCATGGTCGACCGCTCTGCTTACGATAAGATCATGCAGGCTGGTGGCTACACCTCAATCCGTTGCGGCGCAGCTCAGGATGCCAACGCGCTCCCCATTTCTAAGGAGGCTGCCGACAAGGCTATGGATGCCGCTCAGTGCATCGGCTGTGGCGCTTGCGCTGCTGCCTGCAAGAACGGTTCGGCTATGCTCTTCGTCTCTGCCAAGGTCAGCCAGTTCGCTCTCCTTCCCCAGGGCCGAGTAGAGGCTGCTCGCCGCGCCAAGGCTATGGTTGCCAAGATGGACGAGCTCGGCTTCGGCAACTGCACCAACACCGGCGCATGCGAGGCTGAGTGCCCTAAGGGCGTCTCTATCGCCAACATCGCTCGCCTCAACCGCGAGTTCCTCAAGGCTAAGCTGAAGGACTAATATCTGGCTCTCAGCCCGCAGTTCACAGTCCGCAGTTTAGGCGCTTCCGCCTGCTGACGTCTTGATCTGCCCTTGAATATCTTTAAAGCCCCTCGACACCTTTATTGGTGTCGGGGGGCTTTTCAGTTCACAGTTAGCAGTTTACAGTTCACAGTCTAGTGCAGTTGTCTGCTATTTTTTGTGGGGAACTTTTGACTTGCAATAGCCATGGGCTTGCGCCCCTAGCTGTCTTACCACACCCCTTTGGGGCTTCGTTGGTTTGAGACGGTATTTTGAGATGAGATTTTGAGATGTTTTTTTGAAAATTCCATCTCAAATTCTGGATTGCGGGGTGATGACGCCCCAACGCGGGCGTGGTAAGCTAGCCCGGGGTGCGAGCCCCGGGCGTTTTCTGCGGACTTTTGACTAGCTGTAGCGGTGGAGGGCACTGACAACCGAAAAGCAGTCAGATTTCGTACAGAAAAGCAAGTAATTGTTGCTTTTCTGTGCGAAATTTTGCTATTATCGCGTATGGAGAATTCATTGAAGGAAATATCAAAGGTTCCTATCACAACCGCTGCGCTGGCGTCGCTTTTCCCCGATGTGCGGGCGGGAAATCAGAAGGTGCGCAGTCTTGAACGGCATGGCGATGTCATCAGGCTCAAGAAAGGGCTCTATGTGGTGTCGCCTGCCGAGTCTGGCACGGTGCTATCGGCAGAACTCATCGCTAATCATATTTATGCGCCGTCTTTTGTCTCAATGTCCTCCGCATTGAGGTTCTATGGCCTTATCCCTGAGACTGTCTACACTGTCCAGTCAATGACAATTAAGCATTCGCGGACTTTTAACACTCCGCTCGGCAGGTTCGATTACAAGACTGTCGAGAGGGACGCCTTCTCTGTGGGCGTGTCTATTGCTCGAGGTGAGGGTGTGTCTTTCCTTATTGCCACCCCAGAGAGGGCTTTGTGCGACCTCATAGCTTCTTCGCCACAGGTAAATTTGCGTTACCGCCGAGATGTAGAGCGTTATCTCGAAGATGACATACGTATGTCTGTATCTGATTTATTAAAGATGGACGTGTCTGTTTTTGAGAAGTATGCGGCAGTCGGAAAGAAGGCAAATTCTATAATGACTTTAATTGAATATTTGAGAAAATGAAGAACGAGATTTACGACGAGATGTTGTCGGCGTATGAGCTCACAACCGAGCAGCAGCGCAGAAATGCTATTTTCGAGGTGAATCAGCAAGTCATCCTTGCTGGCCTCTACAATGGTGGGTTCTTTGATGTGGCTGCTTTCTATGGCGGCACGTGCCTGCGCATATTCCACGGTCTTCAACGCTTCTCGGAGGATATGGATTTCTCTCTTGTCGAGCCTAATGTTAATTTTGATTTCGAGCATTCATGATTTGTTGAGGGCTAGGCTCTCTTCTGCTGATATAAATCAAGTTAAGGCCGACGTCCTTCCCTTTGTCAGAAATCCTAATGAGCTAAATATTTGGTCGAACGACTACTTTCTGCAATTGACTGATATGCTTTGCATATCTTAACATTTGCCTCTATTTCCCGAAAAATCCTAACAGCGACTTCAGATATTTCCGAATAATCCGAAGTGGCGGTTCGGGTTTTTCAGTATTAATGCATTGTAAATCACAAGAGGTTGCGTAAAACTGTGCGGAAAAAAATAGAATGTAAAAAAATGTCAAATAATTTCGGGGGGGTACTATCTAAGGGGCGTACACCGAAAGTCGATTCTGACCTGGCGATAGAGATCAAATCACCCGTCTATCCGAATTCCACATTGATGAGATTTTCCACAAATTAACGCAAAGTAAATAAAACGATACGTCCGAAGCCCGACAAGAATAGCCCAAAAGCAAATATATGTCAAATCCATTATCGTACTCCACTCCTCTTTCTGTTCGCCACAAAAACGAACAAAAGATAAATTTATACAATCCGTCGTGCGGCGTTATAATCCACCCGCCAAGACTAAGTTTCTTGCGATACGAACTCCGCGAACAGCGAAATAAAAAACAACCTCTGCCAAAGATTAGGCAATAAAACCCCAAATCACTCTCAAGACACAGCAAAAACAGTCCCTCTCAAACCTGACTCATGAGCCGCCCGAGGTCAGCCTCCTCCAAATATGAAACCCGTTCCGCCACTCTTGTCCACCACTCAGACCGTTAAAATGTTTAAATAATACAATCAACTGAAAAAATAGTATCGTTAAAAGACATTAACAAGTGCGAACTTTGCTTGTGGTTCAAAACGAGAATTAACAATCGCGTTTGAGAACTCCTCAACACCAATAAATGATCTTATGATTAACAAACAGAGAATCTCTACAAGTGGCAGGCTCGCCCTCACGGCGTGGCTCGTTGCTTTGCTGCTGTGCGTGCAGGGCATGGTGGCTCAGACCTTCGCCCAGGCCCAGACAGCCTCGGGTACGGTCGTCTCAAAGGCCGATGGCCAACCCCTCCCGGGCGTTGCCGTCGTCGTTAAGGGTACCACCATCGGTACGGTAACCGACTTCGATGGTAAGTACTCCCTCCAGGCTGAGAAAGGTAACACCCTCGTGTTCTCCTTCCTCGGCTTCAAGAGCCAGGAGGCTGCCTTCACTGGCGCTCCCGTCAACGTAACCATGGAGGACGAGGCTTCCGACCTCGACGAGGTTGTCGTTGTCGGTTACGGTGTCCAGAAGAAGAAACTCGTCACTGGCGCTACCGTCCAGGTGGCTGGCGACGAGATCGCTAAGATGAACACCACCAACGCCCTCACCGCCATGCAGTCCGTCTCTCCTGGCGTCTCAATCACCCAGAGCTCCGCGCAGCCTGGCAAGGGCTTCAAGGTCAACATCCGTGGTGCTGGTACCATCGGCACCTCTTCTCCTCTCCTTATCATCGACGGCGTCCAGAGCGGCACCGCTAACGACGGTCTCAACGGCCTCAACCCCAACGATATCGAGAGCATCGACGTCCTCAAGGACGCTGCCTCGGCCGCCATCTACGGTGCACGCGCTGCCAACGGCGTCATCCTCGTCACCACCAAGCAGGGTAAGGAAGGCAAGGTCACTGCTCAGTATGATGGCTATGTAGGCGTATCCAACGCCCTCAAGCGTCCCGCCACCCTCGGCGCCCATGACTATATGAACGTTGTCAACGAGGCCGTCTTCAACGAGACCGGCAGCCCTGTTGACTGGTCTTCAATGGTCCCCGACTACATCCTCGAGAAGGTCAACAATGGTTGGGACGGCACCGACTGGTTCAAGGAGTTCCAAAACAAGGACGCCATCCAGCAGAGCCACGCCTTCAGCCTTACCGGCGGCTCCGACCGCTCTAAGTTCGCTATGTCGATCAACTACTCCGATCAGGATGGTATCATGGGTGGCAGCAACGCCTCCAACTACCGTCGATACGGTGGTCGCATCAACTCCGACCACGTCCTCTATCGCAGCAAGAAGGACAACCGCGACGTCATCAAGATCGGTGAGAACCTCTCTTTCTGGTATCATAAGAGCCACGACCTCTCCGAGGGCAATGGTTACTGGAACGTCATGCACGACGCATACGCAGCCTCTCCTCTTACTCCGGCTTGGAACGAGGACGGCAGCCTCGTCTCTTACGAGAAGAACGGCGCTGGCTTCTCTTCCATGATTTTCTCCAACCCTCTCCAGACTCTCTACAACGGCGGCCGTAACTCCATCAACCGCAACCGCGACTTCGGCGTAGGCGCTACCTTCTTCCTCGAGGTCGAGTTCATCAAGAACCTCAAGTACCGCGGCCAGTTCAACACCGGCTACTCCGCATACTCCAACAAGCGCGCCGGCCTTCCCTACAGCACCAGCTCTACCGAGTCCGGCTCTAACTACAGCGTCTATCAGGCTGCTGGCGCAAGCTCCAGCATCAACGTTGAGAACACCCTCTCTTACGTCGTCCCTGAGTTCGCTGGCAACCACTTCGACATCCTCGTAGGCCAGTCTGTCGAGAAGACTCTCTGGAGCTCCGATATGACCGCAACAGCTCAGGCTGGCGCTGACCAGATCAACTCCCTCGTCCTCAACGGCTACAACTACAACCTCATCTCCAACTACGACCTCAGCCAGGTCACCGGCGTCACCGGAACCGCCAATGAGGGCCAGGGCACCATCGCCTCTGTCTTCGGCCGTATCAACTACAACTACAACGAGAAGTACCTCGCCACCCTCATCGTCCGTGGTGATGCTTCCAACAACTTCTCTCGCGGCAACCGTTGGGGCTTCTTCCCCTCCGCTTCTCTCGGCTGGGTCATGACCAGTGAGGATTTCATGCAGAATACCACTGGCGTCCTCGACTTCCTCAAGATCCGCGCTTCTTGGGGCCAGAACGGTAACTGTAATATCGACAACTACGTCTACCTCTCCAACATCGGCTTCTCGCCCTCCGACTACGCCGACTACGGCTATAAGTTCAGTTCCGACAACGGCTACACCACTGGCGCTGGCAACTACACCACCGGCGCTTACGCCCGCAACCAGCCTAACCCCGACGTTACGTGGGAGACATCTGAGCAGCTCAACATCGGCTTCGACGCTCGCTTCCTCGACAGCCGCCTCGGCCTCAACTTCGACTGGTACAAGAAGACCACCAAGGACTGGCTCGTCCAGGCCCCCACGCAGGACGTCTTCGGTTATGAGGAGGCTGCCTACATTAACGGCGGCGATGTCGATAACAAGGGTATTGAGGTCGCCCTCACTTGGAACGATACCAAGGGCGACATCCACTACAATGTCGGCGTAAACGTTGCCTACAACAAGAACGAGGTTACCAAGCTCGGCACTGCTTCCGGCCGCATCGGCGATAGCACCGGCTCGGCTCTCTTCCAGAACTCTTCTTACGTCTCCCTCGTCGAGAAGGGCCACGCTATCGGCTACTTCAGCGGCATGAGCTACAGCGGCATCTGGCAGAACCAGTCTCAGATCGATGAGGCTCGCAATGCTGGCAAGGCTGTCCTCGACAATGCTCGCCCTGGCGACTGTATCTGGGACGACTGGAACGGCGACGGCAAGATTGACCTCGACAACGACCGCCACGAGATTGGCGACCCGAACCCCGACGTTACTCTCGGTGTCACCCTCGGCCTCGACTGGAAGGGTCTCGACTTCAGCGTTAGCGGCAGCGGCGCCTTCGGTCATCAGATCATGCAGTGCTACCGCACCGCACTCCTCGCTAACCCCTACATCAACTACACTAAGGATGTCTTTGACCGTTGGCACGGTGAGGGCACCAGCAACAGCAAGCCCCGCCTCGGCTACGGCAACGAGAACTACAGCTGGGTCTCTACCAACTATATGCAGGACGCCGACTTCTTCAAGATCCAGAACATCACCATCGGCTACGACTTCACCAAGAACCTCTGGAAGTCCTCGCCATTCGGCCAGCTCCGCATCTATGTCCAGGCTCAGAACGTAGCTTGCTTCACCAAGTACACCGGTGTCGATCCTGAGGTCGGTGCTTCTGGTGGCACAAACGATTGGGCTAAGGGTGTCGATCTCGGCCTCTATCCTACCGCTCGCACCTACATCGCCGGCGTCAACATCAAGTTCTAAGTGTCTCCAATCCTTTAGATGCTAATTATGAAAAAATTTATAGCACTGGCTGCCGCCGCGTCGCTCGCACTCTCTTTCTCGTCGTGCGACGACTTCCTCGACAGCGAAAACTACACGGAGGCCAACTCGGGTAACTACCCTGGCTCCGCAGCCGACCTCAACAAGGAGCTCGCTGCCCTCTACGGCTGTCTCAACTCCATCTCCAATAACCCTCTCAACGCTCCCTTCTTCGTCAACATCCTCGCAAGTGACGACTGCAACGGCGGCGGCGGTACAGGCGATACGGAGTGCCACGCTATCGGTCACCTCATGGTCACCAATACCGACTACTTCGGCACCTCTACCAGCTCGAGCAACAACACTTGGCACGTTACCTACGTGGCCATCGCCCGCGCCAACGCTATCCTCAACACCGACGAGTCCATTATGAACAGCATCGACGAGACCACGCGCAAGCAGCTCCTCGGCGAGGCTTACTTCCTCCGCGGTCTCTTCTACCTCTGGGGCGCGCAGATGTGGGGCGACATCCCTGCATACTACACTGCTGCGGCTCCCGACCCTTGCCCCCAGCAGAGCGCCGAGGAGGTTATCTACCCCCACATCCTCGCCGACTTCATGAGCGCGTATAACCTCATGACTTACGGCTCCACCACCCAGGGCGACGGCCACGCCACCAAGGGTGCTGCAGGCGGTTACCTCGCCCGCGCCTACATGTTCTACGAGGGATTCTACAAGAAGGTCGGTGAACTCGCCACCGCCAACCCCGAGGCAGTTACACTCCCCGAGCAGCAGGGCGTCGAGAGCACTTCCCTCACCAAGCAGAACGTCATCGACATCCTCGCTGACGTCCAGAACAGCGGTCAGTATGCCCTCGTCGAGGACTACCGTCTCCTTTGGGACTACTCCAACAAGTTCACCGCCCAGTCCTATGAGTTCGTAAAGGATCTCTACGACGCAGGCAAGACTTGGGCCGGCAACGGCAACGAGGAGCAGCTCTTCCAAATCCAGTACGGCAACACCGCTTCTTGGAACGGCACCACCGGCATGGGCTTCTGCAACATGTCTTCTCTCTACGTCTCTCTCCGTTGCGACGAGGACGGCAGTGGCAATGTCAATGGCGGCGAGAAAACCTTCCCCTACGCTCAGGGCTGGGGCCAGGGCACCGTCAACGCTCAGCTTTGGGATGATTGGAGCGACTCCGATCCCCGTAAGGCCGCTACCATCATCGACTGCGAGAACGAGCTCACCAAGTTCGCCTACACCACATCTTGCACCGAGGACGCCGGCCTTTATAACAAGAAACTTGTTGCCGTAACCGTCAAGGATATCAAGACCCCCGTCTCCGGCTACAGTTCTTCCAACTGGTCTAGCACTACCGACGGCCCTTACACCTTCTGGGACTTCTACCGCCTCGAGAATGGTGGTGCGGCTGCGCCTCTCACAGGTAACTGTATGCAGGGCTCCCACTACACCGACTTCGTCCTCATGCGCTACGCTGACATCCTCCTTATGCACTCCGAGCTCTCCGGCAACGCAGATGGCATGAACGCTGTCCGCGCCCGCGCCGGCCTTCCTGCTGAGAGCTACTCGCTCATCAACATCCAGAACGAGCGCCGCTTCGAGTTCGCTTGTGAGGGTCTCCGCTTCAACGACCTCCGTCGTTGGTCTGGCAAGGACGGTGGAGAGACCTGCCTCGCTGCCAAGACCCTCAACCGCAAGGAGAACACCCGCGTCAACTACACCGGCAACTGGACCACAATGCACCACGCTTCTTGCTCTTGGGCTAAGCGTTATGCCGATACCGACGGCTTCTGGCCCATCCCGACCTCTCAGATCAACATCGTCGACGACGAGAGCGTCCTCAAGCAGAACCCCGGTTGGAGCGGTTCCGAGTGCCTCATGACCTCGGCTCCTATCTATAACTAAGAGGCTGTTTTTACCAACATAAAGATTTAGTGGCGTGAGCCGATGGGGCTCAATAACCCCGTCGGCCACACGCGCCACTCAACGTAAAGAGACTCAAAAATGAAGAAACGTTATATCTTACTGGCGACCGCTTGCCTCCTCTGCGCTTGCGATCCCGTGGAGGAAGACGGCACTTTCGACCCCATTCAGACCACCTCTGAAGCCGTATCCCAAGCCTTCTCCTTCACCCAGACCGACGCCGACGGCAACCCGGCCGAGGATGGCAATTACTTCACATACACCACCTCCCCCGCCCAAATTGTCAAGGTCTACAACCTCAAGTCCGATGGCAGCATGAACGTCCTCGCCCTCGGTGCTTCTGGCTCCTTCACCATTGCGCCCAACCGTGGCTCGGACCCCAACCAGAAGTTCTACGTCATACTCTACAATACCGACGGAACTGAGATCGTTGCCGAGAAGACTGCCAACGTCTACGTTAAGCAAGACCTCACGACTGCCGAGAAGCTCTTCTGCTCAAACTCTGGCCGCAAGACCTACAAGTGGAACACTTCTGCTGTCAATGGCCGCGTCTGGGGTAACTTCGCATATGGCGGAGGCACTACCAACGGCGAGACCTTCGCGAAGAATGGCGATGGCCAATGGTGGGGCGTCGTAGAGGAGGCCGAATGGGCTGATCAGGTTAAGCATTCTGTTTCTGGCCAGCTCACTGGCGAGGAAAGTTTCGATGCCTACATGGTCTTCACCGAAGACGGTATGATTGAGAAGTACGACGGCAATGGCTCTAAGCTCAACGAGACCACCTACGAGGTAGTTGAGCAGACCGAGAATACCGATTGGGCTAAGTACCACCTCAAGACTGGTGAGAACTCTATCCTTTGGCCGTTCGAGATGAACGGTGGTGGCAAGTACGTTACCGAGTATGAGGTTGTCTACATCACCCCGTCTGAGATGACTCTCGTCTACCCCGATGGCGGCAATTTCTCCGGCCTCGGTGGCTGGGATGAGGCTGCTTTCTGGCAGTTCAAGGCCGAGGATTACGATGGTTGCCTCGCTAATGTCGATGGCTCCGAGAAGAAGTGGACTTGGAACACCGAGGCTCCCGACGGCTGCGTCTGGGGCAACATCGGCTACAAGGCCGGAACTGGCACCGAGCTTTACTCACAAGGTACAGGCAAGTGGTGGGGTATATCCCAAGGCGGCGATGCGTCTTTCGGAGATGCTGATCAAGTTGTCAACGCTGTTGGCGGCAAGCTCCAAGGCGACGAGAGCTTCGATGCCTACTTCACCCTCAGTGATGGCGGCGAACTCAAAAAGTACGATGGCGAGGGCAACCTCATCAACACAACTACTTGGTCTTTCGACAACACCCGCACATCCGAGAATTGGGCTGTCGGCCATCTCGTAACTGGTGAGAACTCTGTCCTCTGGCCTTATGAGATTAATGCCTGGAAAGAGGATCACTCTGGTGAGGCTAAGTACGTTACCGACTACGAGGTCGTTTACCTCGACAACGAGCATATGACACTTGTTTACCCCGACGGTGGCGACTTCGAGAACTACGGCAGCTGGAGCGAGGCTTCCTTCTGGCAGTTCAAAGTCAAGGAGTAAATCTCCTCCCCCCTCGAAATTCTGACTAACAACTTATAAGACATAAGTTGACTTGAGACCCCGGTGCCCTGCCCTCGTGCTTGGCGCCGGGGCTTTTTTTCAGTTTGCGGTTAGAAGTTCTCTGTTCACAGTTCATAGTCCCCGGCTCATTATTTAGAGTATAATCTTTATCGTCTCTTGCTCTATGAACTTCCAAAAAACAATGTTATTTCGCGGACTGTAAAAAATTAATTGCGGCAGATATGATAAGCGAATATATAGGCAAACTGCGGGATGCTCTCGCGGAGTATAAACGTTTAGGTATAGCGGATCAGATTGACTATCAGAAATTCTACCTCTACTCCCTTATTACCCATTCCACGGCAATCGAGGGCTCCACTGTTACGGAAATTGAGAACCAACTCCTCTTCGAGGATGGCATTGCGGCCAAGGGTAAACCTATGGTGGAGCAACTTATGAACCTCGACCTTATGCATGCTTATCAACGTGCCAAATCTCTTGCCGCAAGTCATAAGCCTTTCTCCTTAGAGATGCTTAAAGGTTTGGCGGCCATAGTGATGCGAAACACAGGCAGCATATATAATACGCCTATGGGCGAGTTCGACTCCTCGGTGGGTGATTTGCGACTCTGTAACGTCACGGCTGGTGCTGGTGGCCGCTCATATCTCAACTTTCAGAAAGTGCCGTCCCACTTGTCTGATTTCTGCAATGAGATGAATATCCGTAGGCAAAAATTGATTGAAAACCCGGATGAGATGGAGGCTTACCTGCTCAGTTTCGATGCCCACAACAAACTGGTGGCCATTCATCCCTGGGTCGATGGCAATGGCCGTATGTCCCGCCTCATTATGAATTACATCCAGATGGAATTCAATCTCGTACCCTCTAAAGTCCGCAAGGAGGACAAGGCCGAGTATATCCAAGCCCTAATAGATTCCCGCGAAGAGGAGTCTATGCTCCCCTTCCAAATCTTCATGCTCAAGGAGCATGCCCAGAACCTTGTCTCCGAAATAGAAACCTTCAACGACTCGATGGAAAAGGGGTAAGTGGTGTAAATAAAAACGCCAAAAATCCCGTCAACTGTTAATTGTTAACTGTTTCATCTCCGGCACATTATAAGACTCCATCATCTCCCGATAAAACTTCTTGGGGCTCTCCTGCGGAAGGAGGAACGGCTTCGAGGCATGCCCGTTGGCATCGACGTGAGCCAGGTAGAGCCGCGTATAAAGCCCGTCGCCGCGGCGGCTCGAGAACACCACCCATCGCGAGTCCGAGCTCCAATTATGGAAACTCTCCGTGTCGTCGCTGTTTATCTCGTCCATTGGCCTCGCCTCGCCTGTCCTGAGGTCCATTATCCAGAGGTCCGCCTCGCGGTGCCAAATGGGGAAGGTGCCATAGTTGCAGGCGGTGAACATTAGGTATCGCCCGTCTGGCGATGTGCGGGGTAGGGATATGCTGAGGCCTCGCTCGCTGAGGTCCAATACGGTGTCTATCTTTGTCCCGAATTGCCCATCCGTGGCGTCGAAACTGATGCTGTTCAGGATGTAGTGAATGTCCGTGACGTGGGCCGGTACGGCTTGCGGGCGCGCTGAGCAGTAGTAGAGTGTGCGCCCGTCGGCGCTGAAGCACGGGAAGGTCTCCCAGCAACTGTCTGTCCTGTTGAGCAGTGGTGTGGTTATTATGCGGTCCTCGTCGGCATCGTAGGCCACCATGTCGCTCGCCACGTCGAAGACTTCCAAGCGTTTCTCGCTCGTCTGGTGGAACGATTGGCGGGTGGTGTTAACAGAGAAGGCCATATATCGCCCGTCGGGATGCCATGCGGGGTACGTCGTGGCGCCAATCGTCTCGGGTCGCTTCATGTTGACCAGCCTCTTCTTTCCGTTGTGGCATACCACAGTGCCGCCCTTTTCGCCTCGGATGTGGAAGACGTAGTCGCCCGTGCTGCCGCGGCGCGACGTATGGCAGTTTATGCAGCTGTTTGTCACCTCCGTGTTCTCCATTATGGCAGTCTCGCGGAAAGTGGCCAAATCGCGCTCGTAGATGCCCATATGGCTATACACTTCATATCCCGGGGCAATGCGTCGGTATGCCAATGCCCCGTCGGCAAGCGTGTCGCCCGATACGTATATGGCGAATGGGCGGTATGCCTTCCATCCGTCGGCGTACTTCGCCGAGACTTTTACCATTATGCTGTCGCCGCCTGCGCAATCCGCCAATAGCTTGTGCCACTCGTCGATGTCGAAGTCGGCTTCCTCGCCCGAGGCTGTTATCTCATTGCCTTTGCCGTTTGTGGCTGTGGCGTAGACCGCCGTGGCGTCGTCCGTGGCCATGGCGAAGTTGAGCGGCGCTATGCCTTTCGGGATTGTTACGCCCGCATAGTCCGGCCATATCTCGGGTGCGGCGGCCATTTCCCGTGCGTCCGTCGGCCTCTCGGCGCAAGATGACATTATGGTTGCCGCCAAAATGGCTGTGGCGGAGAGTATGTCTTTTTGCATGGTTCTATTCGTAAACTGTCAACTGTTACTTGTTAACTGTTAGCTGACGAGTGTAGTACGCCCAGTAGCTGCTGCCAATGCGCCCCTCGCCGAGCCGCGCGTCGTTCTGATTGGCCGAGTGAATCCGTGCGAAGTCAACAAACGACTGTTTGACCTCCGCGTCAAGTCGCCACGGCATGCCATCAAAACTCGTATGTTTCTGCGCCCACGCCATGCACAGCGCCTCCTGATATGCCCTCGGAATGCGGATGCCGCCGCCGTCCGGCAACTGTCCCAACAGGGGCACGTAGCGTACGAAGGCAGGCAAGTTCTTGGTCAGCAGTTCGCATGCCAAGAGGTAGTCCACCGCCAAGCGGTTCGTCTTGTCATGGTTGAAGAGAAGGCCCAGCATCTGGTCCAGCTCCCTGTCACTGTAGAAAAAGTCCTCCTTTACTCGCTGCCGCCTCAGGCGGCTGAAAAGCGGATGGGCGTTCACCCGCGCCTCGTCCGCGATAAGTTCCTCCATCTGTCGGGCCCACGAACGGTACGCGAAGGTCTTCTTAAGCACCCCGAGATAACGCCGGGCTAGGGCGTAATGTCCGTCGGCGATGGCCACCTCGGCGAGGCGGCGCGTCAGTCGGCCGCTCTTCTGGTGGTTAGGTATGGCCTCTTGTGCCTCGAAGGCGAAACGCTGCGCCGTGTTCACCATTCCTAGTTCAAAATATATGTCGCCCGTCATCATTGTCGAGAATACTTCACGGCTGAAGACTGGCAATAGTCCTTCGCTGTTCACTTGCGGGAACTCGAACATCCTCTCGGCCATCTCGCCGCGCATGGCAAGGGCGAAGTTTATCGATGCCAATTCTAGTGGTGATTTTGCTCCATATTTCTCGCCTATGCGTATGGCCTCTTTCCAATCGCGTTTGCGCAGGCAAAGGTCATATTTCATCACCCGATATTTGAACTCGTCGTAAGAGAGTCGTGTGCCGACAACGCAAAGCAGCATGACACCCAATATCCCGAGCCCCGACACCCGCCTGACGTTCATCACTCTCAATCCCGCCAAAGCGGCCAAGAGCCCTACAGCGGGCATCGACAATCCGACCGCCACAGGCACCTCCGCCATACGGTAATTCCCAATGCCCACGGCAAGCCTCTCGATAGGGTAGGCCGCCAAACGCGACGCCACCCATATCGACAGCCCTATCTCGCAAACGGCCAGGGGATACATAGCGTCCCAAGCCCCAAACCTCTTCCGCGAGGCGATGCGCCAAACTATGGCATATGCCAAGACAAGGTAAACAGCCGATCCTCCAAGGTAATACGTCACGGGCAAACCAATGCCCAAAATGACCGCTCGGCGCAAATCCGAAGTCCCATATCGTGCGAAGGCGCAGCAAACGCCAAGCCCTAATGTCACTTCGACAATATGGCCCGTCAAAATACTCTCGTCTCCCATCAAGACGAGCAATAAGGCCGGCACGACGAACGACAGCCCATAGGCCACCTCTCCGCCTCTCTCCCCTAACTCCTCGGGCACGCCCTTCATAGACTTCCACGTGAGCCGCTGGACAACCACCATCAGCAGGGCTGCTATGACGGCGCCGAGCGTGAGAGGGTTGTAGAACTGCGTGAGAAACTCGCCCACGTATGTGGCCGGGCCGCCGGGGTAGGCTAGCCGTGCCGTGAGGTAGTCGCCGCTAAAGAGGAAGAGCTGCAGCTCCTCGGCGCACGATAGTGCCTCGGGGTGCGCCAATCGCCAAAATGCGAATACCCCGACGCCGAATGCCGACGTCAGGGCCGCATGCCATGCCTTTTGTTGTGTCATTTCTTTCTTGCCGCGTATATCTGGTGCAGGAAGATCTCCAATGGTGTGCCGTCTACGCTCTCGGCCAGGCGGAGAGTTTCGTCGCGATACTTTTCGTAGGCCGCTTTGGCCTGTGCCTTCACGGCGTCGCCCATGATGCTGTCGCCCGCCGCGTAGAAGTTGCGGTACGCCACGGCCAACGCGTGCGATGTCTCGTTATACGCCATCGTGCGCTCCTTCCACGCCTCCAGTGAGTCGTTCAGCGGGGCGCCGCCACCGTGGCTTATGCTGTCCAGGCTTATCTCTACAAGGCCCGGCTCGGTGGCCACGAGGAGGTTCTGGATGCCGTAGCGTGTGCGCCAGCTGAGGCGTACGTCGTAGAGGGCCTTCTTGGTGGTCTCGAAGGTGAATTCGTGACCCGTTATCTTGGTGGAGTCCACTCCGATGCTGTCTTTGGCGTATTGCGGCACGAAGAATACGTATTGCCCGTCCCATTTCTCAGAGGGCACTGTGCCGTGGATGTGGCAAAGCGGCGTTTGGTCGCATGCTGTGAGTGCCATTGCGCATGCCGCAAGGGCTATAATTCCGTTTTTCATATCTTGATTTTGTTTTTTCTTGCTTTCAGTTGAAATCTATTCCCTGACTGTCACTTGTATCCGCTCGTCGCTGAGCACCTCGGCCTGCGTGGCCCGCGGGTCAATCCGGACGGGCTCGGTGGTGAAGTCCGGCGTGTTGAACGAGTGGAGCGAAGTACGGTAGAACTCTCTCGGATTGTGCTGCGGGAGGAGGAAGGGTTTGTCTACGTGCCCAGCCGTGTCTACGTGCGCTATGTAGGCCAGGCTTGTCATGCTGTCATGCCGTCGGCTGGAGAATACCACCCACCGCGAGTTTGAGCTCCAATTGTGGAAACTCTCGGTGTCCGCGCTGTTGGCGGCTTCGGCGGGGTAGGTCGCTCCCGTGCTGAGGTTCAATATCCAGAGGTCTGCCTCCCGGTGGTCTATCGGGAAGTAGCCGTAGTCCGCAAGGCAATACATCACGAAACGTCCGTCGTACGATGGGCGCGGCAGCGATATGCTTTTGCCCGTGGCGGAAGCATGGATAAGGGTGTCCACCTTGGTGCCAAAGGTCCCTTTGTCCGCATCGAAACTTATGGCGCATAGGTCGTAACGTGGCTCTCTCTCGCCCGCCTTGGCCGAGCAATAGTACATCGTGCGTCCGTCGGCCGAGAATACGGGGTACGTCTCGTAGTCCTCCGTCGAGAGCAGTGGCGAGAGGATGAGCTCGTTCGTCCTGACGTCCATCACGCATGCGTCCGATGCGCGGTCGAAGACTTCTATAAACTTCTCGTGCCCCGTCAGGAAAACTTGGTTCACTTTGTTCAGTGAGTAGGCGCAATAGTTGCCGCTCGGGTGCCAGTAGGGGTACATGCAGTTGCACAGCGTCTTGTCCGTCTTGGTGGTGAGCCATTTGCGGTTTCCGTCCACCTGAATAAGCGTGGCGGCATGCCGGCCGCGGAAGTGGAGCGTCAGTTGCTGCGGGTTGGCTCTGTTGGCCGTGTGGCAGCACATGCATTGGCCGGGCACGAGCGTCGATGCCACTATGGCCTCCTCGCGTAAGGTGTGTATGTCGCGCTGGTATATTCCAATATCGCTGTAGGTCTCATATCCCGGGGCTATCTTGCGATACGTCAGCCCATAGTCGCCAAGGCTGTCGGCGCTTACGTGGATGGTGAAGTCGTTGTGGCGCATCCATTTGCCGTTCCGTTTTGTGGATACGGATACCGTAAGGTCGGCTCCCATATTGCGGGTCGTCAGTTCGTGCCACTCGTCGATGTCGAAGTCGGCATATTGCCCGTTGGCCGTTATCTCGCCTCCTCGCTCGCCTGTCACCCTTGCGAAGACCTGTTCTGCGCTGTCCACGCAGAAGTTGAGGGGTGCCGTGGCGGCAGGTATCGTAACGTCCGCATAGTCGGGCCAGATGTGTGGAGCGAGGCCGTCGGTGGGCGTGGTGGCTGTTGGCGAGTCGGCGCATGCCGCTGTGGCGAGGGCAGTGGCGAGGGCCGCAATCCACGTGGGTGCGCTTAGGCGGTATGATGTCTTGACTTGCTTCTTCATCGTGTCTGTTCTTCGTTGGCGGTTGATTTCTGCGTGGCTCCCGTTGTGGCGTCCGATGGCTTTTGGCGCAGCAGGTAGTGCCAGTATGTGGCTCGCCACCGCTGTGTGTCGAGGCGCGGGTCGGATGCGTTGGCTGTGTAGATGCGCATATATTCCATAAGGTCGGAGACGACGCTCTCAGAAAGAGTTATGGGTACGCCCTCAAAATCCTTATGCCCCTGGATCCATGCCAATGCCACGGCCTCTTGGATGTGGCGCGGGATGTTGTCCCGCCCATAGTCGGCTATTGCCCACCCGAGGCCTTTCCAAACTCTCTGAATGTCGCGCCGTAAGAGGCATTGGGCCATGTAATAGTCCAGCGCCATGCGGTTGCCTGTGTTGCTCGTGTAGAGTATGGCCAGCATCTTGTCCATGGCGTAGTAGTTCCAGACGAAGCCGTCTTTGTACCTTAAGGTGCGCAGTCGGCCCCACGTGGGGTGCGCGCAAACCGTGGCTTCGCTCTTTATCGCCCATTCGGCTTTCTTGCCCCACTGACTGTAGAAAAGGGTCTTGCTGAGCCGATGTAGGTATTTCCGCGCCATCTCGTACCGTCCGTTCACTATGAGCGTCTCGGCAATGCGTTTGCTTAGGCGAGCGCTCTTGTGGCAGTCTACTATGCCTTCCTGTGAGTCGAAGAAGTAGTGTTGCGCCTCGTTCACCATCCCGAGGCGGAAAAGGGCTTCGGCGGATGTTATGGCGGATAACTGGTCGCGCCGCGATGGAGCTATGAGTCCCTCCGCGCCTTTCTGCGGGTAGGCGAACATCCTTTCGCATAGTTCGCCGCGCTCGGCCAAGGCGAGGTTAACGGCCGTCATGCTCGTGGCGTCCTTTGGGGCTCGCTTGGTTGCCCGTTCTATTATTTCGTCCCATTTCTCGGCGCGCACGAGGCTGTCGTATGCTATGGCTGCGTATTTGTCCGCATCGTATGAGGTGATTGCGAATATCGAACTGAGTATGAATATTGTGACGCCTTCGATTGCTGATACCCAAATCTTCTCTATTGATGGTAAAAATGAGCCGACCACAGGCACGACTACAATGCTCGCCTCAACCACAAATTGCATGGCGGGCCACGTCATCCGGAAATTATGATAGTTGTGACCCAAGAGGATGTTCTGTGTCGTATACTGACTCATCCAACTAATTGAGGCAATGAAAAAAATGATGCTAAGGCAAACCAATCCAACAAGCCCGGCCCAAACACCAGCCCCGCGCCGCATGTCAATAACGCCGCAAAGCACTGCGAACGCCCATGCCACCGGCCCCAAAGCCCAATAACATACGCATGTCCCAATCCCAGCTCCAAAAACCCGCGCCCACCGACCTTGCAATAGTCCATATCCCGCCGCCATCCATATTCCGCCTGTAAGCGCCACGGCAAAAGCCGGCTCCACATTCTCGTCGCCCATATAGCCAATGAGCAACGCCACGGGCAAGACGCTCAGCCAACAGTGCCCTTCTCTGGCCCCCATCTTCCGCATGACGGCCCATACGCCACTCCCGAGCCCCACCATGAGCAAGGCCATGAGTGCAGCTCCTGCTGCCGGGTAATAAGCAAATTGAGTTATGAATTCTCCAACGTATTCAGCCAGCCCTCCGGCCACTGCCAGCCTATGCGCTGCAAAGTCCCATGTGCAAAGGAACATCGTATATTGCTCGTGGAACGACATGGCCTCCGGGTGCACGAAGAGCCAAAAGGCAAATGAAGCGGCAAAAGTGAGTGCCGCGCAGGCTATGCTGGGCATGCTATGTTTCTTGTCGGTTGTCGTGTGCATCGGTGTTGTTAGTATGTGTGCCGAGACCGTCTCGGAAAGGGTGAGTGCTGACGGGTGGCTCACATCTTCGCTGTCTTAAAATATGTGCAAAGATATAAAAATGTTTGCCGATATTTTATATATTCGCCCTTGTTATGCGTCCCACACGTCATCTTATCGTCTCGATAGTTGTTTGCGCCGCAGTAGCCGCCGCAATCCTCATATTCTTCATGCTCTGCTACCCCTACCATTTCTACCACCGGGAGCAGTTCTCACTCTTTTTGTCCTCGTCCGACTTCATCCGTCAGATGTTTAGCCAGGGGGTCTACGACTCCCGTGCCTGGCTGCCGGCCGTCGTGGGCGGTTTCCTTACGCAATTCTATTACTACGTTGGCTGCGGACCCGTCATCGTCGTCTTCGTGCTCTATGCGCTTGGCGGTTTCGTGGCATATGGGCTCCGTCGCCTGTGGGTCGATTGGCGTGTGGCGCTCGGCGCGGGCGTGGCAGTCATGATTTGGGAGGCGGGGCGCCAGTGCGTTGGCGAATATCCGTTGTCGTCGTCTCTGTCGCTTCTCTTCGGCGTCATCCTTGCCAATCTATATCCCGTCTCTAAGTGGCCGAGAGTTAGGGCTTTGGTGGCTTTCGCCATAGTTGTTTTGGGCCTCACGTCCGTTGGCTACGGCTGCGTGGTGGCTTTTGCGTATATCATTGCCGCGGAGGTGGCTCGCCGTCGGTGGCGCATTGCCGCAATGGCTCTCGTGGCCATGTTTCTAGCCCCTTGGCATGGTTTCATTGGCGGATGCTGGTTAGGCTGGCCCGACCTCACTTCCGAGTCTATCCTCCGTGTCGATACCAAGACTTGGTGGAACAAGAAGCTTTCGCCCGCCGACTACCCGCCTCGTGTCCGCAATACGCAGATTGCCAATTGCCTATACACTCTCCACCTCTTCCGCGAAAAGGCCGACGTCGCCATAGACGATATCGACCTCGCCCAGACGCAACTCTTCCTCCCCGTGGCCCCCTCGGGCAACTACCTCAGCATCACCGCCGCCGGCCAAGTGTGGTATGCCATAGGCGACATGACCCTTGCCGAGCACGCCACAATCCTCGGTATGATCTTCTCGCCCAACCACTCTTGCGCGCGCCACGTGATTCGCCTCGCCGAGATTAATATTATCCGTGGCGACGAGCAAGCGGCCGATAAATACTTGGGTATGCTCAGCCATACTTTCCGCCATGCCAAATTCGCCCATGCCTGCCGCCCCGAGAACCGTGGCGCCGCATACCTCGCCTGGCTCGCCGACAAGCGTGCCTATCTCTCCTCCCGCGACACCCTCCGCGCTTCGGACGACTATCGCCGCTCGCTCCGCAACCTCTTGGATGCCAATCCTTCCAACGGCCTTGCGCGCACATACCTTCTCGCCCTCGATCTCCAGGAAACCTCTATGGCGGATTTCGCCGAGGATTACCTGGCCTACGCCAATGGCCTCATGACGCGCACCTACGCCGAGGCTCTGATGGTTGTCTCGACCGTCGCGCCGCCCGAGGTCCGTGCACGACTCGCGGGCATCGAGATGCCTTCCGACGTGGTCCGCGATTTCGACCGCTTCAACGATCTCATGCAGCGTCGCGACGCCTCGGCCCTCAAACGCAGTTTCGCCCACTCCTATTGGCTCTACTGCCAACTACATTCCAAAAAATAATGCCCAATAATAATACCCATCCCCGCCTATCGTCTCTAATCGCCAGCGCCGCACTTTTCGCAGCCTGCACCCCCATCCCCGAAGGGGACGGTTATCCCATCGTTCCCCTCTCTGCCGACGAAATTTACCCCGACTACCGCGGAGTGACCATCCCGCGTTCCATCGCCCCGCTCAACTTTATGCTCACCTGCGACTCCGTCGATGCCGTTTGCGCGGATTTTGCGACTGGAGACGGGTCGCTCCGCGTGGCTAGTCGTGGGCGTAAGGTGGTTATCGATGAGGGCGTTTGGCGCAAGATTTTGGCTGGCGCGTCCGACAATCATGTCGGCGTAACTCTCTATTACCGCCGTGCGGGATCCTTCCTCTGCGATACTTTCTCTTTCGATGTGAGTGACGACCTTTTCGACCCCTTCGTCACCTACCGCCTCATCGAGCCCGGCTACGAGGTCTGGAACGCCATTCAGATTGAGGAGCGGGACATGACGTCTTTCAACTCCCGCATCCTTGCCGACAACCGCAATCTCGGTGGCCGCTGTATGAACTGCCATATCCATAGCCATGACGGCCGTACTACTCTTTTCCACGTCCGCGGCGAGGGCGGCGCTAGTCTCCTCTTCCATTCTTGTGGGCAGGGTGGGGCTGTGGATGAGCTCCGCAAAGTCAATCTCCGCAACCCGCATATGAAAGGCGGCGCCGTCTATGGCGACATAAGTCCCGATGGCCACTACGGCGTCTTCTCCACCAACGAGATAATCCCGCTCCTCCATTCCCAAGGCAGCCGCCGCTTGGAGGTCTACGACGCTCAGAGCGACCTCTGCATTGCCGATTTCGACAGCGGCAAGATGATCCTCTCGCCCCTCGTAAGTGGCGACTCCACGCTCGAGACTTTCCCCTGTTTCTCGCCCAATGCCGATACTGTCTATTTCTGCTCGGCGCCGGCTCTCCCGTTGCCCGATAGCCTCGCCTGCCTGCGTTACTCCATTCTCCGCGTTGGCTTCAATCGTAATGACAGTGAGTGGGCTGGCCCCATCGATACCCTTTGGAGCGCAAGCCGTTATGGCATGTCAGCCAGTTTCCCAAAGGTCTCCCCCGACGGCCATTTCCTCCTTTTCTCGGCCTCCGAGAGCGGCACTTTCCCCATATGGCACCGCGAGACAGATTTCCGCATGATTGACCTCCATACGGGTGAGGAGGCCGACGTCTCGCCCCTCAATTCTCCGCTCTCCGAGACCTACCACACGTGGTCCAGCTCAAGCCGCTGGGTCGTCTTCGCCTCCAAACGCCACGACGGTCAATATGGCCGCGTCTACATAGCCCACATCGATGCCCAAGGCCACGCCTCCCGTCCCTTCGCCCTCCCGCAAGCCGACCCCGAGCACGACCTTCTTTGCCTCAAATCCTACAACATCCCCGACGTGAGCCCCGCTCCCGCCCCCTTCTCCGAAAGTGATGTCGTCTCATTAATCGGGAACTAAGTTAAATCCCTCCCGAAACTATACATTATCACCATCGTAAAACGTACATTACGTCTTCCCTATCCCATTAAACCAACAGAAGCACCCGCGGCCAGGTCAAAATAAAAAACGCCAACTGTTACCTGTGCACTGAAAACAAAAAAGAGCAGTGCACAAAGAACTAGAAAAAACGTGCACTGCAAACCGTGCACTGCTACTGGAAATAACTGTGCACTGTTAACTGTAAACCGATATGTCTCTCTCCGTCCCCATAGGCAACATCGACCTGTTGACCCACGAACGAAAAATAGCATTCCTCTCGTCGCGCAACGCCCCCGCCAATGCCGAGCTGGAGGTCACAAAATGGATCGAGACCCTTGACCCGGCCACCGACTGCGTCCTCTGCGGCAATCTCCAAAAAATTGAGCAGAAAGCCCTCGCGAAGCTCCTCGCACGCCGCATCCCCACCATTCTCGTCCTCGACAAACCATATCCCAAACTCTGGCCCACGTACATCGTCGAGGCCATTGGCGAAGCCCGCCTGCTCGTCGTAACCACCACCGACTTCCTCCTCCCGTGGGTCGACTGCTACGGCCAAGCCGAATGCCGCAACCGCTACATGATCTCTAACGCCACCAAAGTCGTCTTGGCCCACTTCCGCCCCGGCGGCAAACTCCACTCCCAACTCGCCCAGTCCGACGACGAAATCCAAGTCCTTACATCGGCACCAGTTAACAGTTAGCAGTTGCAGTCGCTTATGCTGTCAAATCTCAAAACTCCTGAAACTGTGCACTGTTAACTGTGCGCTGAGAACTGGGAAAGCCTGCGGGGTTATATATGTAGTGCCAGGTGCTACGAATTCTTGCGAAGTTCAGAATCGTGTATGCAGAGCAGGGCATGCGCCTTTGTAGCCTAGGGGAGCAAGCGAACAAAACGAGCCTTCCCCTAGGCAAAGCTTGTAAACCAAAATCCCTTACCCGCAAAAATTACAATCTCTCTATCCCCTTGATAGACACGATATTATCAACCAAAAACAGAATCTATTCTCAATCCTCGGATAAAAATCTCAAAAAAAATAACCGCCAGGAGATACAACGAACCAAAAAAACACCTACCTTTGCATCGCAATCGGGAAAAACACCGAGAGCAACAAAAGGTTTGGTACCGTAGCACAATTGGATAATGCCTCTGGTTACGGCCCAGAAGATTGGGGGTTCGAATCCCTCCGGTATCACTCCAGCGTCGAAGTCTTCTTGACTCCGACGCTTTTTTTATGCCCATACGCTGTGATGCGACGTTATCGCACCCCCTGAGAAACTAATACTTTGTATAATCCACATCCATCACCCCCGCCAGGCTCCTCAACACCCACAAATCCAAATTTGCTTATCACTACCTGGCTTCCTTTGTTGACTCCGACTGCAAGCCCATTGGCCTCGCCATCGAGCTTGACGACCGCGGTATGGGCCTCACCGCCTGGCAGGAGGTGGCGGAGGATTAGTCTATTGTCAACTGAAAATAGGATTGTGATTATGCTCCCAAAACATTATGTTCGCGGTGCATAATAATTCTGAAGCCAATGGAGTTTGTAGACAGGATCGACGAGACTGCTCGTCTCCAAAAAGCTATTATTGCGCAAAGGCCGTCACTTACTGTTGTTTACGGCCGACGTCGCCTTGGCAAGTCAACCCTCATTAAGCGCGTCCTTGGTGAGAGCGATGTATATTTCCTTGCCGACCGATCCGAAGGCAATCATCAGAGAGCCCTCCTCGCCAAGATGGTAGCCTCACTTTGATGGTCGCACAAAAAAATCTCCCCGAGACTCGGTATAAATATACCAGCCTCGGGGAGATATAAATTTATGCCAAAGGTACTAATGTACCTCGCCTGCCCGGTAAAGGTCGTTAACGCGATTTTGGATGGTTGTATAACTATCTCCCAATAACGCTTTACGACGCTCACCATTGCCATAGTTTCCTCGTATTACAAGGTAAGCCATCTTGTCTACGTCAGACTTGCCAATCGCCGTTGTGGCTTTTGGGGAAGCCTTTGATTTCAGCTCAGATATACCGCTTTCTGCAGATGCCTTTTGCAGGTTTTTGTCAATTCCGGCGTTTGCGTTATCAGCGCTCGCCGCATTCCCGTACGCCTCTGTGGTGTTAGAATTTACAGATGACGAAGCCTCCGTAACATTTGAAGAATTGTCACTTTGACTTGCAGTTGCAACGTCGCTTGGTTGAGAAGAAGTCTCTGCGGCGTCGAAAGCAGCTGGAGTAGTCTCTTCTTCGACTATTTGCTGCTTGTCTTCATTGCTGGTGACAACTTCTGCATTGCTAGTAGTATCCTTGGTAACTACCTCATTACTACGATAGTTATTCCACGCATATACGGCAATACCTACGCAAACCACAGCGGCTGCAATGGCTATTATCGCGCCGTGGCCATTCTTTTTCTTCTCCGAAGATTCAGCAACGGTCTCTTCTTCATCTTCTTCCTTTCGGAAGTCGTATTTGAAGGATTTCTGCTTCTCGAAGTCAAATTTATATGGCGTACGTTTCCCTTTTTTCTCTTCTGCCATACCTCCGATGGCTTAGGCGTAGATATCAGCCAATGTCGGCATACCTCCAGTGTAGCCCTTTCCAATCGGCTCGAAGACCCACTCGCCTTCGTCGTTGAGCATGATGCGTCCAGCCTCAAGAGCAGTCTCGGCTCCGAACTTCTCCTTGATGTCGAAACGACACAGCACATTGCCTGTCGCCTCGTCCGATATGACGATGGCAGGATCGACTACAGAGCTGAATGTCTGCGGATTCTCGGGATGCGGATAGATGGCGCAGCCAAATACAATCGCACGAATGTCATTGCCAACTCTGTCCAAAACCAAGTGCATGGTCTCGCTGCAGTCCTCGCCCTCGTCTTCACCCAATTCGTCGGGAGACCCGATTACCGAATTGTCTACGGAAACGGGTACCGTATTTGCCCTCCAATTCTTTTTTGTACGGTGGACAGACATGTTGAACGGCTCGACATGTCCCTCCGTAGGATTTTCATTCGACTTCGGAGCCCACCTGTAATCAGAATTGTAGTATACGAAGTCCTCATTGTGAGCCAGGATGCCGTCATCATTCACAAGGAATGCGCAAACGTCCAGGTCTGCTCCTCCTTTCCACGTCAAGTCTACGCGGATGTAGTTCAGTCCCGCTTCTTTGCTGAAGTTGAACTGCTCGCCTTTTTTCAGCGATTCTTTTGCGAAGTTGTATGTACTCATGTCTTATTGTTTTTATTTCAGATATTTTTCTACGACATTATTTAGTGGTTCGTACACAATGCCGAGCTGTGCGAATATTTCGCAAATGAAGCGGATCTTGCTTTTGTCCTCTTCCGTCATTTCGCCATTGCCTTCGTTGTTTATGACATCAATAAGGCGGCGGCTGTTTATCAGAAATGTGCAGACCTCAGCCATCGTGTGGTCATTGCCTGTGGTCGCGAAGAATTTTTTCGCATCTCCGAATTTCAACTCACGGATAAGTCTGAAGCCAACACCTAACTGCGATTGACGTGGAGGAATCTTGTCAAACGGACTAGCGATATCTTCTTGCCAATCGCAAGATGGCGGTAGCTGTTTCTTCCCGTCAAGGGCTCGGGCTCTTGGACTTTCTTCCGTGATTTCCTCTGCAGGAATAGCTGTTTCGCTTTCACCAAGCAAACCTCTAACGTATTCGTCAGTCATCGACACAACCTTGATCATGCAAATTTTATCTTCCATAGTTCCCGATATTAAGGTCTGGTAACTGTCTGATATGGAAGAAACGCGAGTCGCATATGTCTCGTCATTGGCAGAGACAAATAACTGCGTGTTCTTAAAAGCAGATTTACCCGAAGTTCCACTTACATGTACATAAGGTAGAGCTTTTTTGAACATATGTTTGTAAGCGGACTCTGTGTCAAAGTCGATGAATGGTGCACTCCAATTTATGTGCTCATATTCATTCATTACTTTTCTCGCAAAGTCCTCAAAGGTGGTATTCAACGAAGCAAGTCCTCTTGAATCTTTCTTTTTGTATTCCTCGTATATACTCTTGGTGTACTCGTTTTTTCGTTCTTTAAAGAAAGTATGCAGTTTTCCTAGATTGACTAGATTTTTTGTGTCTTCGAACGACTTTAATCTGAAAAGATTTATTCTTTCTTTGTTTTGTATACTCTTCCTATCTAAATCTTTGACCTCATTGTATAGATTGTTATACAGTGATTTAGTCTCGCAAAAGGCCTTGATTTGTTTGCAAGCAATCTTGGCTTTGCCGGTCAATTCTATGCTTTCTTCTAAAGATGTTATCTTTGAACTGATATCATTGATTTTAATTTGACGTCTTTTGTTTGCTCCAGAGAATATCTCGCATAGCCTTTGCAAAACTCCACGTCCTTCTCGCTCTTCTTCGAGAGTACGCTTCTCGTCTATCAGTTTGTCTGCCGCTGCTTTTTTGTCGCAAGTCTCTTTTTCCAGAAACTCAGAGAATTCTGGTGAGCTTACATAATTCAGCAGTCCTTCATATCTGCGCTTCTTGTCGCTGAAATCAGCTAATGTTTCCGCTTTCTTGTTTTCAGTTCCCCTTGCTCTGGCTTCATCGTATGCAATTGAGGCCTGATATACAATCTCACGTGTTATAAGTTTTCCCAGTGGCGCTTTGTCTCCAAAAAGAAAGGCAAAGGAGGATACGATTGTATCGTCAATCTTAGCATTTATGTTTATGTCCTTAACCGGGAGTGAATATTCTGGAGTTCCATACCGGTCCTCGTCGAGTCTGTATTTTAGACCCAATGGGTATTTCTTGAAATCTAAGTTGTCGGGGTATGAAAGATCTGTTAAGTCACTGTCCGGCGAAATTTCTTTTGGCACGCCAAACCGTTTCATATCGAGTAGTACGCCGTCCAGGTAGAGCTTGTTTAGCTCTTTTATCTCGGGGGAGTAGTACATATACTCAGAGTGCCCAATTGAGAAAATTTGGGTTCTCTTGTTACTTGGCACTGAAGCTTGCTGCAAAGTTGCGCTCGTCGTTGGATCTGTGGCAAGTAGCATAAAGTCTGCCAACATTCTCGGAAGGTGAAAGTCATGGTGCTCAGTGTCTTCAAACGTGGCGCCACCTTTCACATTCTTTGTGCCGATGAAGCAAGTATAAGTCTTATCTCTGTTGGACTTGTAGAGTGAGCTTATCACGTCGTCGGCCGAACTTGCAACGACATTGTCTGGCTGTTTCGTGTCATAAGCAAGTACTATGTGCCAAATATTAAGACGGTCGAACCCTTTGTTTTCCACATCCCTTATCCTCACTAGTTCGTTGAAGACTGTCTGGTCATAATCGTTTTCTCCATAAGGATTGTCAAGGAAGAACAAGTTTACTTCCTCGGACTCGTTGCTGACTTTGGCTGCGGAGATAAACCTTGACACGTGGTTTGCCAATCCATCTTGGAGCGAGTCATAAGAATAGCAATCATCTCCTATATGAAATTCATAACCATAATTATTACTTAGGCTCTTGACTATGCCATAAGATGCTAACACGTCAAGGCCCTCGGTCTTTGGTACACAATCCTCCACGATGGCACGTGCAATGCCATCTGTCGTCGTTTTTCCGCTAACAACTAAGAAGTGGGTGCGGGACATAGCTATAACTTTTTAAGTTTCCTTACCCACGATGTGTGTGGGCAAGGAAAGATAGACGCTACTTGTTCGTGTTAGTTCTCAAGTTAATCTCCAAATTGATCTGATTGATAACTTGTTGGTACGCCGGGTTCTTATTGTCGATACCATCGGCCTCTTCGGGGTTCATATTGGGGCGTACGAACTCTGCGAAGTACTTGTCGTTACCACGCATCTCGTCGAGTTTGTCGTTTACGTATCTCTGTCCCTTGTCTCTCACAATCTCGTCGATTCTCTTCTTGACTTCTTCGAAAAGTTTAAGAGCGGAGAACTGGGCATTAGCATCCGTGCGACGTTCGCCGAGGTCGAACCTGTAGTTATCAATAGGATTGCCGTACGTCCTCGAACGCATCCAGTATTTGCGCTTCTCTCGGTCAAACCTAATAATGGGTTGTCCATCCCTGTCTTCGAAGCAGAAAGCTTGTGTCCATAAATCCAAACTGGTGGATGGCTTGTCTGCAGGCCAGAATGAGAATCCATTAGCCTCTCGAAGAGCATCCATTTTGGCATCTATAGAACAAGACAGCCCACGCTCGTTCTGGATTCTTTCTTCATAGTCTTTCTCGTAGACTGTGAAGTTGTTGATGGCAAAAACAGGAGCTGATGATTCGCACATCATAATGTACACCCGATCTTTCTGCCGAGTCGTAGCATATTGAGGCTTAGTGGTGTCGTACGTCAGCGCATCTGCAATCTCTTGCTTCTTCATCTCTGTCTTGCCTTGGTCGGGCACGCCAACAAGCACCTGTCTGCCTCGACTAACTCGCTGTGTGACTTTGCCTCGGTAGTCTACTGTCCACATTGGCACCGCCAAATCAAGTACATATTTCGTGCTCTTGACCAAATTCTCGGTTCCCATTTCAAACATAACGGTCTCTATGGTTTTGCTTAGTTCCTCAGAGACTGGCGTGGTTGCTCCAGCAAATAACATGATTGACCTGCGTAGGACGCTTGTGTTGCGACTCAGCCAACTGATGAGCCCTCCCGCAGCGGGCAGAGCTTCGCTCTCGCAGAAGTCATTCCACATCTGTTGGCTGATGTTGGGAGATATGTTCTTGATCGCGTCTATATGCAGATAGACTTGGAACTTGGATTTCGGTGTACAAGAATTGCGCAGCTTTACTACCTCTGCATCAAATTCTTGGCCGGCCTTGCGAATTTCTTCTACTTTGGCGTCAAGTTGATGTTTATACTGAGCCGATACATTCTTGAGTTCGTTATAGAACTGTATGGCGAGCTGATGACGCCTGAGATCCTGCATGTTGCGCATACGGTTGTTGACTGTATCCTGTAGGTCTTCTGCGGCTTCAGACTTGAACATACCCAAGAATCCATGACAAGATTTCACCTCCTTGTCCCAGTCGGGAGTCAACTTAAGGGTGTTTTCCAGACTCTTTGACTCATCCTTCATCTCAGCCAAACAAGAGTCAATGAAGCCATCGAGAGCAGCCAAGAATGCCACCGCATCTCCAACACCTCCTCTTTCGCGTGAGCAAATCAAGTTCCTTACCTCTTCAGTCAAGAGGTCAACCGTCTTGTTGAGTTTTGCTGCATAATTCTCGTCAAGCTGTTGGTCGTTCGAGCAAAGAGTTAGGCGGCCGATGATATCTTCTGCAGTCGTTTCTTTCTCTACGCTGAATGGTGCATTTGCATTGAGGTCGCAGATGGCATCAATCACGTCGTTGTGAAGGTCGCCGCTTGTTTCGCGAATCTTAACATCTTCGCGGTCGACGAAGTTGTTGCAGAGCTCAGAGCCGACTTTGTCGCTGTTGACAAGTTGCGAGGCCAGACGTGCTGCTATGGCATAAGCGGTCGCCATACCTACAGCTTTTGAGTCGTATATCATCTCTGCTGCTCCAACGGATGCTGCCCATGCCTGCTTTTGGCCAATTGCGAAGTCTGGAATGTGCGTAATGACATTATCTTTCATTACGTCTGCAGCAGTCCCCATATCGCCAGATGGGAGGAATGCGCACTTGGCCACGGCATCTAACAAGTCATCGAGGCTGCCAAATGATATGCCAGCCATGTTGACATTGTTTATAATGTAAGCAAACTCAAATAGTTTGCTGCCAATATTCTCTTCTCCAAACGGAATAGGTGTTTTTGTGCTGGTCTCGAATATGAAGTCGAGGTCGCGGAGTGTTCCGTATGTATTGTAGTAGACATTAAACGAACCGTTAGGCGTCAAGACTTTATAAACGTCCGGCATTACAATCCAAGGGATTATGTCGCACTGCGCACCTAAGCTGCTTACCGCCATATTTACTTGTTTGAGGACGTCGATAAGCATACCCGAACCCGTTCCTCCACTTACTGAGCAGATTACGTTGATGGTCGTTCTCGCTGGGATACCAGGAGTTTTCCCTTTACCATGCTCGTATGGTGAGTCTGGTGGAATAGGTGCACCAATTGCGTTAAGAGACATGCTTATGCGCTCCTTGATCTCATTCTGGTTGTAACGGGCGATGAAGCATCCGCTTGAGCGAACCTGGCCTGCACCGATGCCTTTTATTGTGCTAAGGCAGTCGATGTTCGTCTTTGGTGGCTGCGGCATCCATGCAAACTCTGTTGGGTTGCTGTTGTAGATCGTAAGGGCGTTGGTAGCCGTTACGCATTTGACTTCATTGGGCGTTAGTTTGACATTCTTAGAGCCGAATATCTTCTCGTCAGTTATTTTGCCATCGGGGGTTACGCTGTACGTCATTCCCGAGGCGTCAGAACCCGCCTTGGAAACGGCAATCTCAGAAATGCCATCCTGCGTGTCGATAGCAAGAAAACCAATCATTGGTTGCGGGATTTCGCCGTATGCGTCAATAAAATGACGTTTGATTTTTACGAGGGTCTGGGCTCCTGTTCCGCCGACTCCGATATAGAGTGTTTTGTTGATGCTGTATGCCATGTCTCTTTGCTTTTCCAGTGCTCTGTTTATGCGAATAGAATTTTATTTTTAGAACTGTTCTCTGTGGCCATAATAGCCACATCGTTATAGTTCATCTTGTTTCGAGTGAATGAGTAGCCTGCGCCGGCTATTTTTATCTCTTTCTTTCGCCCGGGTGTGAGGCGAAGAGGGGATGTGAAGGCCGATGAGACAACAAAAAGAGTCTTGCCATAGAAGAATGCATTGACGAAACTCTGTTTCTCCGCCTTGTTGCAAAATCTTACCTCTGAATACCCTCCTAGGCGTGTGGTCTTGGGCCCGTAGATAATGCGACCTGTCGGGCCCGTTACGTTTATGCTCTTCTTAGCAGTACCTCCGAATGTCTTCCGGTGGAGAATTAGCCTTGCTATGATTATTCCCGCTACAATTACAGCTAAAGCTATTAACAAACCCTTTTTCAGTGGGTTCATTGCGTGGTCGAAGTAAATCGTCCACTGCATTATTTGAGTGTCGGACTGCACCTCGATATTGTTCACGGCGGCAATGCCTAGTGGTTTTGCTACCATATAGCCTTGATGTTTGCCATCCTTGGCTTTAGGCGGAAAGCGGAATTTTATGCTCACAGCCTCCTCTTCGCTACTGCTTTTAGGAGTGATGCGAATAGTGTTGTTTTTCGCTCTCTTACCGTCGTAGATAATCTCTAACTCTGATGTCGAAATTGGTCGCTGATTGTTATCAGTAAAGGCAATGTCTACACCTGATTTCTGATTGATAGCGTCCTTGTTGAATTCAAGGACTACTGTTTTCTCCAGGTATGATGTGTCTGCATCTGACCATAGGAAGCTATCGTAATATTGTACCTCTCCCAATGCTACGCTCTCTACTTTGCTATCCTCAGAGCAAGACGAGACGGCCAAAGCTGTTGCGACCAAAGATGCCGTTATGCTAATTATACGATTTTCCATAGGGTTAATCTTTGAATGATATCTTTACCGTGGGATAGGGTTTATTGATGCACCTAACGTTCACAGTCTTGCTAATGAGGAAAGTGAATTTGGGCAATCCCTCAGCACTTATGGATATATCCCACCGGTGCTCTGCGGGCAAGTTGTCGGAAAGTTTGGCCACTCTTACTTGCAAAACTTTCCCTCCATTGGTCGAGACTACATTTTGGCCTGCTATGCTATATAGGCTGTCGGAGCTCTTGAGCTTAAGTCTTGCTCCACCCAAGTCGCCTGAGATGGCGATATCGAAGTTTTCGGAATTACGGACATCGTAAACTGGTGTGCGTTCCAGTTTTACGTGCTTAATATTTATATCGGCTGTTTCAACAGTCCAAAGCTGAGCGTCTTGTTCCGCTACTTTTCTCTCTATGTTTTCCGCAACAGCTTCTTTGGATAGCATTACATAAAATCCATAACACGTACCGCTGGTACGGCTCTTCCAAGTTTCAATTGCGGAATTCAATTTTTGAGCGGTTTTGCTATAGGTCCTACCATCGGTCATAAGGTAGAAATACGTCTCTGCGCTCGAACTGCCGTAGTTGCTGTAGAAGTCGTTGAATGGAATGTACACTTCTGTGTATGTGTCTTTGATGAGTTCAATGCCATCGATGAAGGCCTTAAGTTGAGACTTGCCTTCCTCTGTGGCTTTGACTTTTTTCCGCTTGAGTTCGTGTTTGCTGTCGGTCCACGTCACAATTTCCAAAGTCGTGGTCTCGTCGTTTATATTCTCAATGGCCTTTTTTAGGTTGGATGTTACGTCATCCCATATTGGCTCCATAGAACCCGTTATGTCCAGATAGTAGACACGGGTCTCTTTAAGTAGCTGCGCATTAGATGCATTGGACAACAAAAGGAATAGGAAAGTAATACACAATGCGGTGAACCTTCCTGTGCTTTCGGTGCGCTCTTTAGAATTTTGAGGTTTTCTGAATGGCCAAATCATAATCGGCGTCTCGGTT
>CAVGTO010000001.1:36213-101512 GCA_963631865.1 Eggerthellaceae bacterium | reverse complement strand
TAGAGCAACGGACTGAAAATCCGTGTGTCCCCGGTTCGATTCCTGGTGGTACCACAGCAAAAGAGTTTGATGCGTATGGCTCGGTCACTTTCGGTGGTCGGGCCTATGTTTTTTTTACGACTACAGGAAATACAACATACCACAACAAACTAAACAACCAGAAAAATGAACATCATCAAGCAAGCATTGGCTACCTGCCTGGCGCTCTGCCTCGCAAGTCTCGCCACGGCCCAAGCCCCGGCTTTCCCCGGCGCCGAAGGCTATGCACGCTACGCCGTCACTGGCGGCCGAGGCGGCAAGGTGATCCACGTCACCAACCTCAACGATTCCGGCACCGGCTCTCTCCGCGCCGCCCTCAACACCTCCGGCGCACGCATCATCGTCTTCGATGTGGCCGGCTACATCGATCTCGAGTCCGACCTCGACATCACCAAGGGCGATGTCACTATCGCCGGCCAAACTGCCCCCAGCCCCGGCATCACCCTCCGTTACTATACCGTCCAGAACAAGGCCAGCAACGTCATCATGCGTTTCATCCGCGTCCGCCGCAGCCAAGTTAAGGATGTCAATGAGGGTGCCGACGCTACTTGGGGCCGCCAGTGTAAGAATGTCATCCTCGACCATTGCTCGTTCAGTTGGAGCATCGACGAGACCGCCTCTTACTACGACAACCGCGACTTCACCATGCAGTGGTGCTCCGTATCCGAGAGCCTCAACAATGCCGGCCATGGCAAGGGCGCTCACGGTTATGGCGGCATCTGGGGCGGCAAGTGCGCCTCTTTCCACCACAACCTCATTGCCCACCACAACAACCGTGCGCCGCGTATCAATGGCGCCCGCTACGCATGGAGCGGCTATGACACTGACAAGTACGCCAACACCGTCGTCGCCGAGCGCGTTGACCTCCGCAACTGCGTTATGTATAACTGGGGTACTGGTAACGGCGCCTATGGCAATATGGGTGGCTACCTCAACATCATCAACAACTACTATAAGGCCGGCCCCGCTACAAAGAACAAGAACCGTGTTTTCAATGCCTCTGTTGATGATGGCACGAACAAGATTCAGGAAGGCACAATGGGTATCTATTACATCAATGGCAACTACGTGACGGCCGCTTCCAAACCCGCCAACTATGATTGGAGCGGCGTGTTGAGCGACAACAGTAAGAAACTCTATTTCACTGATACCGCAGGTTACTATGGTGAGGCAGGCGCTACAGTCTCCATCAAGCTCGACTCTGAGGTCGATGCCGACGTCCTGGAGGCTAACACCACTACCCATTCCGCTGAAAACGCCTACGAGAAAGTCATTGACTACGTAGGCGCATGCCTCTACCGCGACGATGTCGATGCCCGTCATGCCGAGGAAGTTCGCACGGGCACGGCTACCTACTCTGGCGAGGTCGGCAAGGGCATCCTCGATAAGGTCAATGACCCCTCCGCCGATGAGGATGAGACTCTCCCCAGCTTCCCGACCCTGACCTCTGCCTCTCGCCCCGACAACTTCGACACCGACGGCGACGGCATGCCCGACGCTTGGGAGACCGCCAATGGACTCAACCCCAACGACGCTTCCGATGCCAACCTCTACACCATCGACTCCCAAAAGAAGTGGTACACCAATGTCGAGGTCTACATCAATAGCCTCGTCGAGGATATTGTCCGCGCCCAGAACTCCGACGCTGTGTCCGCTGTCGACGAGTATTTCCCCTCGTTCAAGACCTCTGCCGTAAGGTATGTCTTCGCTTCCGACGCTGAGATCTCTGGCTTCGAGTACTTCACCCTCGAGGGCAAACGCCTAGCCGAGCCTCAGAAAGGTGTGTCAGTCCGTCGTATGACCTTCTCCGACGGCCATACCGCCTCCGACCTCGTCATCAAGAAATAAGAGGAATTTTTATCTTCCCCTATATAAAACACCTCAGCCGCGAATGCCAAGTAGTCTGGCATCCGCGGCTGAGGCTTTTTATGTCTGTATGTTTTCGTCTATATGTTCCTTGCAAGTCGCAAACCGCGTAAAGCGGAATGTTGGTCACCCCCCAATCCTGTTTTTGCGCTTGCGCAATGCCTTGTTTATGAGTGCTTTGCTCTTGTGAATTACACTTTTCTCCACGAACTTTACTCCAATCGCCACACTTTTCTCCACGAAACTATCATAACCGAAACACAAAAATCACCCGGCAACTGTGAACTGGTAAGAACTGAAAACTAGCAGCAACTGTGCACTGAGAACTGTGCACTGTGAACTGGTGAGGACTGTGAACTGGCACAAAAAAAGTGCGGGGTGTCCTCACGACATCCCGCACCCGTGAAATTAATCACCAAACACACTTATCAACTAATCAACGAAAAACTATTCTCTCTGTTTCTGCCCTCTATTACGGCGGTTTTTACCCTAAGGTTACGACTTTTTTATTTTTATTCGTCTTTTCTTTTCCGTCAAGCCTTTTTTCCTTACTTTCGTCTCGTGCGCGGATGCCGTCAAATCCCTTGACTGGCCTACGATGTGGCTCTTCGCCACCCGTCCGCTCCCGCCATATGTTAAAACAGAAAATTTTTTCCCGCCCGTGGCAACAATATACCTTATAGACGCCTACGCGATGATCTATCGCGCCTATTTTGCCTTCCTCCGCGCGCCGAAGGTCAATTCCAAGGGCGTCAACACTTCGCCTGTATTCGGCTTCATCTCGTCCTTCACCGACCTCGTCCTCAAACGCCGTCCCGACTACGTGGCCGTGGCCTTCGATCTCCATGGCCCTACGTTCCGCCACGATCTCTACCCCGACTACAAGGCCAACCGCGACGCTCAGCCCGAGGACATATCCTCCGCCATCCCTCTCATCCATCGTTTTATCGCCGCCCTCGGAATTCGCGAGGCTACGTGCGAGAAGTATGAGGCGGACGACGTCGTGGGCACTCTCGCCTCCCGTTTCGCTGGCGAGGGCCGTGAGGTTGTCATGGTTACGCCCGATAAGGACTACGCTCAGCTCGTCCGCCCTGGCGTTTCGATGCTCCGCCCTAATAAGGGTGGCGACCCCGAGCTCCTCGACGTCGCCGGAGTGTGCGAGCACTTTGGTCTACAACGCCCTGAGCAGGTGATTGATATGCTCGGCCTCTGGGGCGACTCTTCTGATAATATCCCCGGCTGCCCGGGCGTGGGCGAGAAGCGTGCCAAGGAGCTCATTGCCGCCTATGGCTCCATCGATGGCATATATGAACACGTCGATGAGCTCAAGGGAAAGATGAAGGACAATTTCATCCAAAACCGCGATCTCGTTCTCCTCTCCCGCCGTCTCGCCACCATCATCACAGATGCCCCCATCGACCTCAATCTCGATGATATCCGTATGGGCGAACCCGATTGGAACGCCCTTGAGGATCTTTTCCGCGACATCGAGGTACGCAGCCTTACCGACCGCATCCGCCAAGCCCTTGGCTACGCTCCCGCGGCTTCCAAACCTTCGGCCAATCCCGCACAGCCTTCTCTCTTCGACTTCGCCGCGGCGCAACAAGCAGAGTCCTCTGCTGCCAGCCCTGCGGCCGCCGTGCCCGTCATAGTCGATGCCGCCAACCTCAAGTCGCTCGCCGACATCCCGCACGACTTTACCCTCATCAAGACTGCCGACGAGGCCGAGGCTCTCTGCCAGAAGCTCCTTGCTGCCGACGTCCTCTGTTTCGATACCGAGACAACTTCTGTCGAAGCGTCGTCGTCTGCCGAGATTGTCGGTCTCTCTGTCGCCATCCGCCCCGGCGAGGCATGGTTCGTCCGTATGCCTGCCGACGAGGCTGGCGCTCGTGACATCCTCTCTCGCTTGTCTCCCGCTTTCGAGAACCCTAAGAGCCTCAAGGTGGGTCAGAATATGAAGTTCGATGTCATGGTGCTCAGCCGCTATGGCGTCGAGGTCCGTGGCAAGTGGTTCGATACCATGATTGCCCATTTCCTCCTCTTCCCAAGCCGCCGTCATAATATGGACGACATGGCTGAGGAACTTTTGCAATATAAGACTATCCACATCGAGGCCCTCATCGGCTCGGGCGCCAAGCAAAAGACTATGGCCCAAGTCCCTGACGAGCAGATTCTCGACTACGCCGCCGAGGATGCCGAGGTCACTTTCCGCCTCTACGAGGCCCTCCGCCCAATGGTCGACGCCGATGCCGATATATCCCGTGTCTTCCGCGACATCGATATGCCGCTCGTCCCCGTCCTTGCCGATATGGAAATGGCTGGAGTGGAGCTAGATAGCCATGCTCTCGATGAGTACGCCTCCTTCCTCCGCTCCCGCATCTCCGAGGTCGAGAAGAAAATCTACGAGCTCGCCGGCATGGAGTTCAATGTCGCCAGCCCCAAGCAAGTCGGCGATGTCCTTTTCGAGAAACTCAAGATAGACCCCAGCGCCAAGAAGACCAAGACCGGCGGCTACGTCACCAACGAGGAGACTCTCCAAAAACTGGCCCACGACAATCCCATCGTGGCCGAAATCCTCACTTTCCGCGGTCTAACCAAGCTCCTTGGCACCTATGCCGAGGCCCTGCCCAAACTTGTCAATCCAAAGACCGGCCGCATCCATACGTCGTTTAATCAGACGGTTGTAGTTACAGGCCGTCTCTCCAGCTCGAGTCCCAACCTCCAAAATATACCTGTACGCGACGAGGATGGCAAGCGCGTCCGCGAATGTTTCGTAGCCAAACCCGGCTGCAAAATAGTCTCGGCCGACTACTCTCAAGTTGAACTCCGCCTTATGGCCCATTTCAGTCAAGACGAGCACCTCCTCTCCGCTTTCCGCAATGGCGAGGATGTCCATGCCGCCACGGCCGCCAAGATATATGGTCTCCCCATTTCCGAGGTCACTCCCGATCAGCGTCGCCGTGCCAAGACTGCCAATTTTGGCATCATCTACGGCATCTCGGCCTTTGGCCTTGCTGAGCGTCTCGATATCCCCCGCAAGGAAGCCAAGGACCTCATCGACGGCTATTTCCAAAGTTTCCCTGGCGTCAAGGCATATATGGATAAGTGCGTTGACGATGCTCGTCAGACGGGCGTCGTCAAGACCCTCTACGGTCGCCGCCGCGAACTGCCCGACATCAATTCGCGCAACCAGGTGGTCCGTGGTGTGGCCGAGCGCAATGCCATCAATGCCCCAATCCAAGGCACTGCCGCAGATATCATCAAGATTGCCATGGCCCACGTCCACGACGCCCTCCGCTCCGGTGGTTTTCGCGCCCGCATGATTCTCCAGGTCCATGACGAACTTGTGCTCGAAGTCCCCGAGGAGGAAGTAGATGCCGTTTCGGCTCTCGTCCGCGAGAAGATGGAGGGTGCGGCAAGCCTCTCCGTCCCCCTCACTGCCGAGGTCGGCGTGGGCGACAATTGGCTCCAGGCGCATTGACTATAACCCAAGGTCTCTCCCGTCGTATAAACGCCGAAAGACATAAATCTTTATCTTTTCTAATCCAGATGTTCTTCTTCAAATACCTGAGGTTCTGTAACCTCACAATCTCTACTCCTCCACAGGTTTAAGGTGAAATTTCCCACTGTGTTTCTGCGCATTGCTTTGCGCAAACCCTTTTTTTAAGGCGGCCTCCGAAATCCAATTCGCACAAATTCGGCCGCCCACCAAACATCTGAATAGCTATATATGATTGAAGTAGCAGCAAAAGCCGCCGAGCGTGAGCGAGTGATCCTCTTCTCGGTGCGTACACCAATGATGCCCCAACAGCAAGTTGACGACTACCTCGACGAACTCGCCTTCCTGGCCGAGACCGCAGGCGCCGACACCATAGCCCGCTTCACGCAGAACCTCCAGATGCCCGACTCCCGTTCTTACCTCGGCACTGGCAAAATCCTCGAACTCAAGACTTTCATCGACGACAACGAGATTGATATGGCCATCTGCGACGACGAGCTCAGCCCATCCCAACAGAAGAACCTCGAGAATGGCTTCGGTATCCGAGTCATGGACCGCACGAGCCTCATCCTCGACATCTTTGCGAGCCGCGCCCGCACATCCCACGCCAAGACCCAAGTCGAGCTGGCGCAATACCAGTACCTCCTCCCGCGACTCACTCGTCTCTGGACTCACCTCGAGAGGCAGAAGGGCGGAATCGGTATGCGTGGCCCTGGCGAGAAACAGATTGAGACCGACCGTCGCATCATCCTCGACCGCATCTCCCTCCTCAAGGAGGAACTCCGCCATATCGACCGTCAGATGAGCACTCAGCGCCAGAACCGCGGCAAACTTGTCCGTGTGGCTCTCGTGGGCTACACTAATGTCGGCAAGAGCACCCTCATGAATGCCCTCTCCAAGAGCAACGTATTCGCCGAGAACAAGCTCTTCGCCACTCTCGACACCACGGTCCGCAAGGTCGTCATCGACAATCTCCCATTCCTCATGGCGGACACCGTCGGCTTCATCCGCAAACTCCCGACAAACCTCGTCGAGAGCTTCAAGTCCACCCTCGATGAGGTGCGAGAGGCGGATCTCCTCCTCCACGTTGTCGATATCTCGCACCCTGCTTTCGAGCAGCAGATTGAGGTTGTAGATAACACTCTCAAGGATCTCAATTGCTCCGAGAAACCTTGCATCGTAATCTTCAACAAGGTCGACGCATTCTCCTACACTCCCAAGGATGAGGATGACCTCACTCCCGTCAAGCGCGAGAACATTTCTCTTGACGACCTCAAGAAGACCTGGATGGCCAAGGACCGCAAGTGCATCTTCATCTCGGCCCGTGAGAAGACCAACTTCGACGAGCTCCGCCAAACTGTCTATACCGAGGTCCGCCGCATCCACACCCAGCGCTTCCCCTACAACGACTTCCTCTACCAAACCGTCGAGGACCAGCAAGCCGAGGAGCAGCAGGTCGGCGAGCCCGATGCTGAGTAACGCATCTCCCATAACCTTATAATCAAACTACCAGTCGGCGCAGGGACCCAAACTCCTGTGCCGACTTTTTTATTGTCGCAATTGTCCAAAGATTTCGAGATAGTCAGAGATTGTCGAAATTATCGTACCCCAGCCCCCGGCAATCATCATTCCATGAAGCGCTGCTTCAAATTCCGAAGCAACAAACTTTCTGATATTTTTCTCTACTGTGTCAGAATATGAAACAACCGAGGCGCTATCTTTGCATTGTCGGAACGAAAACAATGCCCCGGCACAAAATTCAGAAAACTCAAAAGCAAAAACATAACAGCAGGCACTATGGCTGATAACGCAGAAGACCTCAAGGCTAAAAAACTGGCGGCCCTCAAGCTGACCATGGAAAAGATAGACAAGGCCTACGGCAAAGGCACCATCATGAGGATGGGCGACCGCCAGGTCGAGAAAGTCCCCGTAATCCCCACCGGCTCCCTCGGCCTCGATATGGCCCTCGGCGTGGGTGGCTACCCGCGCGGCCGAATCATCGAGATCTTCGGCCCCGAGTCCTCTGGTAAGACCACCCTTGCCATCCATGCCATCGCCGAGGCCCAGAAGGCTGGCGGTATTGCCGCCTTCATCGATGCCGAGCACGCTTTCGACCCCACCTACGCCGAGAAACTCGGTGTCGATATGAACGCCCTCTACATGAGCCAGCCCGACAACGGTGAGCAGGCCCTTGAGGTGGCCGAGCAGCTCATCCGCTCTTCCGCTATCGACATCATCGTTATCGACTCCGTGGCCGCCCTTACTCCTAAGGCAGAGATAGAAGGCGAGATGGGTGAGGCTAAGATGGGTCTCCACGCCCGCCTCATGAGCCAAGCCCTCCGCAAACTCACTGGTGCGCTCTCGAAGACCAACACCACCTGCATCTTCATCAACCAGCTCCGCGAGAAGATCGGCGTCATGTTTGGTAACCCCGAGACGACCACCGGCGGCAACGCCCTCAAATTCTACGCCTCCATCCGCATCGATGTCCGCAAAGTCAGCCCCATCAAGAACGGTGAGGAGGTTCTCGGCAACATCACCCGCGCCAAGGTCGTCAAGAACAAGGTGGCGCCCCCATTCCGCAAGACTGAGTTCGAGATCCGTTTCGGCGAGGGCATCTCCAAAGTCGGTGAGATACTCGACCTTGCCACTACTCTCGACATCGTCAAGAAGTCTGGATCTTGGTTCTCCTACGCTGGCACCAAGCTCGCCCAAGGTCGTGAGGCTGCTCTCCGCGTCCTCAAGGATAACGTCGAGCTCCAGGAGGAAATCGAGGCCAAGGTCCGCGCCGCTTTCAACGCTGGCGAGGAACCCGAGGGCTCCGTCGGCGAACCTGAGGAGGATCCCGAGGAGAACATCGAGCCCGAGGATCTTGCATAGTCGCTAATACTCAACTCTTCCCATTCGGGGTGGCGTAAGGAATATCCCTTTCCTTGCGCCTCCCCGAGTTTTTTTATGTCCTCTCCTTTTGCCCCATAAAATGACTAACTTCGCGCCGTCCCCCGATTTCCTGCAATGCAAGTTTTCAAACTAAATAATGGCATCCGTGCCATCCACCTCGCGGCCCCAGGCCCCGCCGCCCGCTGCGCATTGGTTATCAACGCCGGCAGCCGCGACGAGCTGCCAACGGAGCACGGCCTTGCCCACTTCGTTGAGCATACCATCTTCAAGGGCACGTCCAAACGGCGCGCTTGCCATATCCTCAGCCGTCTCGACGAGGTCGGTGGCGAACTCAACGCGTATACCACCAAGGATGAGACTGCCATCCACGCCGCTTTCCTCGAGGACGACCTCGCCCGAGCCGCCGAACTCATTGCCGATATGGCTTTCGGCTCCACCTTCCCCGCCGCCGAGCTCGATAAGGAGCGTGAGGTCATAATAGACGAGATTACAAGTTACGAGGACACTCCCTCCGAACTTATCTTCGACGAGTTCGAGGACCTTGCTTTCGCTGGCTCACCGCTCGGCCATAATATCCTTGGTACTCCCGACAGCGTGGCGTCTTTCTCGGGCGACGATGCCCGTCGTTTTATTGCCCGCACTCATACCACCGACCGCATGGCGTTTGTCTACATCGGTCCCCACTCCGTAAAGCGGGTGCGTCAGGTGGCCGAGAAATATTTTGGCTCTGTGCCCTCCCGCACGGGCCGTGCCGACCGTGACAAGGTGAGTGGCTTCGCCAAGTTCGACAATGAGGTTGATCGCAATACAAGTCAGGCGCACGTGGTCCTCGGTTGCTCTGCTCCCAGTTGTTTCGATGCCGACCGTCTGGAGATGAATGTCCTCGCCAATATCCTCGGCGGCCCGAGTATGAATTCCCGTCTCTCCGTGGCTCTCCGCGAGCGCAATGGCATTGCGTATAATGTCGAGACCAACTATACGTCTTTTGACGATTGCGGTCTCTTCTCCATATATTTCGGCACCGACCGTCAGAATATCGACCGCTCGATGCGCCTGGTCCGCAAGGAGATTGACCGTCTCTGCCAGTCGCCTCTCTCGCCCGTGCAGTTCGCCAAGGTCATCCGCCAATACGTCAACCAAATCCTCATGTCGGCCGACGACAGCGAGAGCCTCATGCTAGCCGCGGGTCGCTCCGCCATCCTCTACGACGAGGTCCTTTCGGTCTACGAGATTGCCGACATGGTCCGCGAACGTGTCTCGCCCGACTCCCTCCTCCGCGTGGCGCAACGCATCCTTGGCCACGCCGACATGTCCAGACTAATCTACGTCTAACTCCAATATTGTCCAAGACCGTCGAGCATTGCCGTGATTGTCTAGCATAGTCGTAGAAAAGAAAGCAAAGTAGTAGTAGAATATGACTCCCGACATCGAGCGATACATAACCTCCCATTCCGCCCCCGAGCCCGCCCTGCTCCATGAGCTGGATCGCCAAACCCACCTGCGCACCATTCAGCCGCGCATGTGCTCGGGCCACCTCCAAGGTGCACTCCTTCGCACCTTCGTCCAGATGCTGCGCCCTCGCCTCATCCTCGAGATCGGAACCTTCACGGGCTACTCCGCCCTCTGCATGGCTGGCGGACTCGAGGACCCCGGCGCCCGTCTCCACACCGTCGAGATTAACGACGAACTCGAACCCCTCATCCGTCAGTTCTTCAATCGCTCTGCCCATCCCGAGCAACTCGTCCTCCATATTGGTCCCCTCACCAAGGCTCTCGACGAGATCGCCGCCGAGGCCCCCGGCCAGTTGTTCGACCTCGTTTTCATCGATGCCGATAAACGTGAGTATATCGACTACTATGAGGCGGTCCTCCCCCTCGTCCGTCCGGGCGGTTTCCTCTTGGCGGACAATGTCCTTTGGGATGGCCACGTCGTAGATACCGTCATCAAACCCTCCGACCGCCATACTCGTGCCGTCATGGCCTTCAACGAACACGTCTTGGCCGACCCCCGAGTCGAGAACTTCATTCTCCCCATCCGCGACGGCATGTCCATCATCCGCAAAAAATAAACTCTCCAAACCTCTACATCCCAATTCAACTCCACAATAACCAATGCAAATAGCCAATCTCGACCTGGGCCCGCAGCCCGTCCTCCTCGCCCCTATGGAGGATGTCACCGACCTCCCTTTCCGCCGCCTCTGCAAAGGCTACGGCGCCGACCTCATGTATACCGAGTTCGTCTCGGCCGACGCCATAATCCGCGACGTCAAGAGCTCGATGAAGAAACTCGACATCGACCCCGCTGAGCGTCCCGTGGGCGTGCAGATCTACGGCCGTGAGATTGAGCCTATGGTCGAGGCCGCTAAGATTGTTGAGCAGAGCAACCCCGATATCATCGACATAAATTTCGGTTGCCCCGTAAAGAAGGTCGCTGGCAAAGGTGCTGGTGCCGGCATGCTACGCGACATTCCCAAACTCGTCGAGATGACTCGCCAAATTGTCCAGGCCGTGGACCATACGCCCGTCACCGTCAAGACTCGCCTAGGTTGGGATGAGAACTCAAAGTTCATTGTCGATACCGCCGAGCGTCTGCAAGATGTTGGCATCTCGGCTCTTACAATCCATGGCCGCACACGTGCGCAGATGTATACCGGCGAGGCCGACTGGACCCTCATCGGTGAGGTGAAGAACAATCCCCGAATGCATATCCCCATCATCGGCAACGGCGACATCGATTCTCCTGTCAAGGCACGCGAGATGTTCGACCGCTATGGCGTAGATGCTATTATGATTGGACGTGCCGCCATTGGTAAACCTTGGATTTTCGAGGAGGTCAAGCATTATCTCCAGACGGGTGAGCTCCTCCCCGAGGCCACGACCCGTCAAGTCGCCGATCGCCTTCTTGCCCAACTTGCTGACACCATCGCGTGGATTGGCGACGAGAAGAAGGCCATCCTCCACGTCCGCCGCCATATGGCCCTCTCTTTCAAGGGAATCCCTGGCGTCAAGGAGAAACGGATCCGTCTCCTCCGTGCCGAGTCTACCGATGCCATCCGCCAGTGCCTCGATGAGATAGTGGCTATTGGGGAATAAGTTGTTATCCTTCAAAAATTCCGTCTGCTGGGTGTCGTGGCCCTCGGTAGACGGCGTTGATATGTGCAGCCCCGGGCTTAAGCTCGGGGCTGTCCCGTTTTAATACCCCCAGTATAATCGGCTTTAGAAGCCTCCCCCGAAATCCGCGTAAGAGAAATTTTGGCACGACATTTGCGAAACCTTATTCAAATCTCAGCGATATAAGGCCTTAACAAACGATGTTTTTAACGTTCTAGCTCCTTTCGCTGAATTTCTATCCCATTAAAATTGAATGAAATTGCGTTAATTAAACATTGTTATAGAACTTTTCCACTATTCCGACGTTATAATGCCTTGAATTTAGTGCTGCCCAAGGGGTAGCCTCAATTCCATTACACTAAAATCCAGAAACTAATACTAACCACCGGCCGCCAGGCGTCAAAATCATCTCAGCCACAAAAAACGACCGACAATAAAACACCAACAACTTTACCTCGCTAATTGATAAATAGATGAGAAAACTGATACTCATAGTGTTCGCACTTATGGTATGTGCAGCCGCGCCTGCGCAGATGGCCAAGTTCCAGGCTCTCTACCTTTTCCAGTTCGCCAAGAACACCTCTTGGCCCCAGGAGGATGCCGGTAAGCCCTTCGTTATCGCCGTGATTGGTGATAACGCTCTCTCTTCCGAGCTCCGCACTGTCGTCAACAACAAGAAGGTGGGCGACCGCCCCGTCAAGGTCATCGACTCCGCTACCGCCAGCGGTCTCCCTAAGTCCGATATAATCTACCTCGGTGAGAGCAAGTCATCCCAGATCGGCTCCCTCATCGCGGCTCAGGCCAACAATAAAGTCCTCATCGTCTCTGGCACCAAAGGCCAGTGCGCTCAGGGCGCCGGCATCTCTTTCGTGCCCGATGGCGGCAAACTCCAATTCGAGATCCACGAAGGCAACATCGCCAAGAATGGTCTCAAGGTCACTCCTAAGCTCGTGACGCTCGGCCGCCAAGTGTTCTAGAAATTTCATAAGCCCGGGCTCGTCGGAGCCCATGCGACTAACTTGCCCGGGCTCTCTTTCCCGCTCCGCCCTCTTCCTTTCCTTTGCTCCCATGGGGCGGGCTTATCACTACCTATTTTTTTATTTGAGCCTTCGAGCTCAACCTCTATTGCCTGCGCCGGATGGCGTCGGGCCAGGGTTCTCTGCGCCCTCTCAAAACCTTTCCTCTGCTCCCCGAGAGGTGAGTATGAAGGTTGTTAGGTGACACAAAGTCTGTGAATTTACACTACGAAAACATTCCCCAACTAAATATCTCAATAATGAAGAAAACCGTATTGGCATTGCTCCTGTCCCTCTCCCTTTCGACAGTCAACGCCGGGGCCCAGGACCGTCTCACTCGTGAGCAGATCCTCTCTATGACAACAGACGAGTTGTCCGAGTTGCCCCTCGAAGACCTCATGGCGGCCGTCGAAACCCTCGGCGTTTCGTCTGTTGACGAGCTCTTCGCACTTATTATGAATAAGAATGTCTCCTCAGCTTCTAAGGAAGAGGAGAGCTCGTTCACCTCGCCTCTCTCCAGCACCGTCATCACACGCGAGGAGATGCGTACCTACGGCGTCTCTACCATCGAGGAGGCTCTCCGCCTTGTCCCAGGTATGATTGTCACCGAGAAGACTAACGGCGTCTACGACATCCAGATGCGTGGCCTCAACAATATCCCGAACAACAACATGCTTCTCTATACCGAGAACTCCAACACCCTCGTCATGGTCGACGGTCGCCCCGTTCATGACTATACCATGGGTGCCGTTATGCTCGAGATGCTCCCTATCGATATTGAGGACGTCAACCGCATCGAGGTCGTACGCGGCGCAACCTCCGCTCTCTATGGCGCCAATGCCGTCCAGGGCGTCATCAATATCATCACCGAGAAGCCCGACGCCTCCGAGAATACCGTTTCCGGCTCTCTCCAAATGGGCAACCTCAATACCAACATTGCAAACATTGCCCTCCGCAAGGCCATCAATGATAAGTGGTCTGTCGGTGCGACGGCCAGCGTCCAGTATCGCAACCGTCCTACTTCCGACATCTACGTCATCCCCTCTTCCGACCTCTTCCTCCTCAATGGTCAGATTGAGTCCGGCACGTCTCTTACCAATGCCGAGGTTCAGGAACTCCGTGCTAACGGCACTCTCACTGCTTTCGCAGGCGGCTACCTCTCTGCCGATAAACTCGGCGACCTCCGCGAGCTCCGTATGCAGTCCTCTGAGACTGGCGGTGCTTCTGCTCCCGATGCCGGCGGCGCTAAGCCCGATGAGGGCGACGCGGAAGGTGAGGGTGGCGCAGGCTCCATTGGCGGCGACGCTAATGCGACCTATATGATCTACCGTTGCGTAGAGCCCCAGACTCCGAACAATCGTACGTTCGCTAACCCGGCTCTCGCTCGCCGCAATATCAATTTCAACGGCTACGTCACTTTCAAACCCGCCGAGGGCATCCGTTTCGACCTTTCTGGTGGCTATCAGCAGAGCTACGTCAACACTACCACCATCACCGACGATTTCTATTCGTTCAATGGTCGTGAGAGCAAGAGCGGCTACGTTGCACTTGCTGCAAACATCAAGAACCTCTCCGTCCTCCTCAACTACACTGGTGGTCCTCGCGACTACTCTGTAGGAACTCCTGGCCTTAAGGTCTTCGCAAACCAGTTTAATGGCTCTGTCGAGTACACATTCGAGGTCGGCAAGGTTGACATCCGTCCAGGTGTGTCTTACCAGCAGGTTTACTATAAGGACTATGTGCCCGACTACATCGATGCCGAGCAGGGTTACGACTGGGCATATTATGACCATGACGACTATGCCGATACCGACAAGGAGAGCCACCTCTCTGGCCTCTTCAACTACCACGCTGTCATGGGCGCCATCGCTCCCAGTGTCCGTGTTGACGCTAAGCTCGGCGACCTCCGTCTCATCGGTGCTTTCCGCAACGACAAGACAAACATCCCCGACAAGTGGAATCCCTCTTGGCAGTTCTCCGCAAGCTATAAGTTCAACGATCGCAACTTCATCCGTTTCGTCTATGGTCGCGCCAACCGTTCTGCTACCTTGTTGAACACCAATGCTAATTACACTTGGACACGTACGGAGCTCTCCGACCCCAACGAACTTACCTTCCTCAACAATAAGGAGGCCAACCTTATGAGCATCGACAACTTCGAGCTCGGATACCGTTGGCAGCCTTCTAACCGCATCCTCCTCGATGGTGAGGTCTTTATGAGCAAGAGCCGCGACTTCGGCGCTCTCATGGCTCAGTCTGCTTACCTCTCCCTCCCGATGGCGACCATGCAGAGCCTTATGACTGATGGTGGAAGTGGCGCTATCGGCGTCGATCCTACTGCAATTACTTCGCAGCTCGTCTCCCACGCCACAATCCAGTACAATACTCTCCCCTACGAGGCCCGCCAGTTCGGCATCTCGCTCAACCTTGACTACATCATCTCGGCCAAGCTCGTCGCCAAGCTCAACCTCAACTACCAGAAGACCCTCATCGACAACTACTACCCTTATAGCCAGACCAACAGCCTCAAGAACATCATCCAGGTCGCCAGCTCTTCCCTCACCTCGGCCGTCCAGGAGACAATGTCCCAAATCGCTACTCTCAAGGCAAACTTGAACGCAAAGCTCCAGTCTGGCGAGATCACCGAGGACGAGTATAAGCAGCAGTATTCCGCTCACCTTGGCAGCCTTATCAATGGTGGTGGCAGCGAAGGTGGCAATTCTTTCGGTACGATGAACTCTAAGACCAACTGCCTCGATATGGCCACTCAGAAAGCTATGGAGAGCGTCTTCCCCGAAGTCGACGGTTTCGAGAGCAAGGCTACCCCTAGCTTCTATGGTATGATCGGCCTTATCTACAAGCCCATCCAGCAGCTCAACATCTCGGCCTTCGGCAACTATATTGGCAAGCGTTCTTATATCACTAAGTACAACTCCAACTACGTTGACCTCCCCCCCGAGGTAGTCAAGGCTCTCACCTCCTACGACGAGAATGGAGAGGACCTCTGTCAGCGCTTCACCCTCAACATGAAGATTGGCTACAAGCCCGCCGAAAAGGTTGAGGTCTACGTCAACGCTCACAACCTCTTCAACAACAAGAAGCGTGAGTTCGTCTACTCTGACGAGATTGGCGGTCTCTACACCATCGGCGTCAACTTCGGCTTCTAATCTCCGCATCCTGCCTCATCCTTGAGGCATACGGATTTCGATAAGAACCAAACTTTAGCGGGTCGGCAAGGATGTTTCTCCTTGCCGACCCGCTGTGTCTTATAGGTTTTTTATAGGATGTCTATGAGGTGTCTATTGAAACACGTCAATCTGTGGCGCGTCTGCAGATTAGATTGGCAACGGAACTCCGAACCCTTTGCGTTTCGCTTAGAACCGTGATATAAAACAAACCTCCCCTGCGGGCAAACTTATTGCCGCAGGGGAGGTTTAATATTTTACGATGGAAATCTCGACTTACTTAGCGTCGTAACCCCACTTGATGTAGAGAGCGCCCCACGTGAAGCCTGCGCCGAAAGCGGCGAGGATGAGGTTGTCGCCCTTCTTGAGCTGCTTCTCCCACTCGTAGAGGCAGAGGGGGATGGTTGCCGACGTGGTGTTGCCGTACTTCTGGATGTTGATCATCACCTTCTCGGTCGGGATGCCCATACGCTCCTGGGTGGCCGAGATGATTCGGAGGTTAGCCTGGTGAGGCACGAGCCATGCAATGTCGTCGGCTGTGAGGCCGTTGCGATTCATGACGTCTACTGTGGCGTCGGCCATGTAGGTGACGGCGTACTTGAAGACGTGCTTGCCCTCCTGATATACGAAGTGTTTGTGAGCGTCTACCGTCTCATGGCTGGCGGGCATAGCCGAGCCGCCGGCGGGGATGCAGAGCCACTCGCGGCCGATGCCGTCGGTGTGGAGGTTGCTGTCGATGAGGCCTACATTCTCCTCGGTGGGCTCAATGAGGACTGCCGTTGCGGCGTCGCCGAAGAGCACGCAGGTGGTGCGGTCGGTGTAATCAACAATACTGCTCATCTTCTCGGTCGAGACGAGGATGACCTTCTTCTTAGAACCGCTGCGGATATACTGGCTTACGAGGTCGTAGCCGTAGAGGAAACCCGAGCATGCGCCGTTGATGTCGAACGCAAGGGCGTTGTGGATGCCCACCTTGTCGCAGATGATGGCGGCCGTGGCGGGGAGGACTACGTCGCCCGTCACAGTGGTGCAAACCACGAGGTCGACAGTCTGAAGATCGAGGCCGGTCTTGCGTACAAGGTCCTCAATGGCCTTGACACCCATGTCGGATGCCGCCTTGCCCTCATTCTCTTTCAGGATCCTGCGCTCCTTGATGCCTACGCGCGTCATGATCCACTCGTCGTTGGTGTCGACCATACGGCTGAGCTCGTCGTTCGTAAGGCGATATTCGGGAGTGAATGCGCCCACGCCCGTGATTACTGCGTTTATCTTTGACATTATGTCTTAATGGTGTTGTTTTTCTTTCTTTTATTGCGAAGCCGGAGGTTCTTTTTAACCAATTGGCACACAAGTGGCAAAATTACAAATTTATTTCTAATGCCAACCGTCTATACTCTTAAAACACTAGCCGCCCCGCTCATAAAGCCGTTATATGCCAATATTTTCGGGGAAAGAGGGTACTTCCATTCGCATTCTCGTTGAGCAGAATTACCTACTCTTCCAACGCCTCGTTCTCTTTCCTGATGTAATCCTAAGAGTCCGTTTTTATCCGTGTAATCAGTGCTTAAGAAAAGAAATTCCAGTCTCAAACCTACGTTAACAGTTAACCGTGCACTGTTAACAGTTAACTGCAAACTCCCCCACCGTCCCCGTCTCCGACGAGAAGACGCAGCCAATCTTGAAGAGTTTGCGCGGGTCGGCGGCGTACTCCGTGGCGTAACCTTTGGCCTCAATCTGGTCGAGCGCCTGCTGTGCCGTGCCGTCAAGCTTGAACTCGAAGATATAGATGTACTTCTCCGTCTCTATCACGCAGTCTACACGCCCTTGGCTTTGGCATTTCTCCGTGTAGACCACGTATGTGCTCGCGAGTGTGAGGATAAGGTAGAACGTCGTGTGGAAATATCGTTCCATCTCGTGCTCATCTTTCGACCTTCGGACTGTGTATGGCACACTGGCAAGGAAGGCGGTAAGGTTGACCCGGAACTTTTCCATGTCGGCCTCATCGATGGCGTCGAGTAGGCTGTCGAGCCATGACTCCACCTCCTTTGGCGTGTTCAAGTAGTTGTTTGCCAAAATGGGGACGAATCCGCGTCGCACCTCGTCATTAGGGAAGTCGAGAAGATACTTCTCTCGGCGGGTGTCATATTTCTTTATCGTCAGGTAGCCGCTCTGGTAAATCATAGGCAGGGGCATCTCACGGTCGGCTCGGTAGTCTATGAACTGAGCCCGGTCGTAGTATTTTCCCGTGAGGTCGTCTATCCTCTCATTGTAATGATTCAGTAGGCGGACAAGGTAGGTGGGCGTTCCAGACCTGAACCAGTAATCACTAATCTCCAGGTATTTGAAGACGTTGAGCAGGCTGAACGGGTTGTAGACCCCGTGAATGGTGGAACTGAAGTGGTATCCGTCATATCGCTTGCGCAACTTGTTGCGCATCGCTTCTTTCGGAACTGACATTTTGACGGCAAGAGCCTCGACACGCTCATCAAAATAATGGTCGATCTCCTCATCGGTTATGCCGCAGAGAGTATCATATTGCTCGACCATGCTGATGTCATCCGGCTGGTTGAACCCGCTGAAGACGCTGATTTGCGAGAACTTAGTCACGCCTGTGAGGAATACGAACTGGAGGTCGCTGTCGGCCATCTTGAACGTCGAGTAGAAGGATTTAAGAATGTTTCGGTTTCTCTCCTCGATGGTTATTGTCTTCCCACCACATTCAACCGTGTAATCTGTGTCCATCACGTCGAGCAGTGGCTTGTCATATTCATCCACGAGGACTACGCAGCGAAGCCCTGTCTGACGGTGCGCCTCGGCAAGCACATTAGCGAAGCGGTCGCTAATGTCCATATTGGGGTCTGGCGTAATCGAATAATTCGCCTCCTGCGCCTTTACGAAAGTTAGTACTTTTCGGGCGAGAGCATCCCCTTCGGTGAAGTTCGGTCCATTGAAGTCGATATGGAAAATAGGGTAAGTCTTCCATTCCGTCTCAAGATTCTCTATGGCGAGACCTTTGAAAAGCTCTTTCTTCCCGAGGTAGTAGTTCTCGATAGTCGATATGAGCAGGCTCTTTCCGAATCGCCGTGGGCGACTCAGAACGTAAATCTTGCCCTCATGCGTGAGGGAATATATGAGATCGGTCTTGTCAACGTACACATAACCTTCTGAGATAATCTTCTCGAAGGATTGTATGCCAATGGGAAACTTCATTTTCAGTTAACAGTTAGCAGTTCTGTGGGTAGTTCTTTGGCTTTCGCCTTGCTATCCCTCCACAGTCTCACTACAAATATAGCTTTTATCCGACAACTCCCGACTATCATTGACAATTACAACAATTCTCGACAATCCAGACAATCATTGACGATTCAAAGACAATACAGTCAATATGTGATCCGTGTAATCAGTGCTCGAAATCCACGTCTCAAAATACTCTGCAATTGTCAATTGTAATTTGTCAATTGGCAATTGACTAAAAGTCTCAAACAATCAGCAACTGTTAACTGTTACTTGTTAACTGTTAACTGGTTATTCACCACGTTTCGTCAAAATAACGTGCACACTCGCGAATATCAGCGTTCTGCTCCATCTCGCCACGCAAGGCCGCAAAGTCCGCCATCTTGTCCTCCTCGCTTCCGTCGAGGCCGTAACCCGTCTTGAGCTTCGGCCCCCATTCGCGTGAGGCGTCGGCGAGCATCCCCTCTTTGATGTCGTGGCACGCCTCGGCAACAAGCTGGATCGCGTCCTTTACGTCCTCCTCTGTGTCGGTATATCCATACCATGCGCGAGCCTGACCAACAGCCCATTTTATGGCCGTGTCATGCGCCCGTCCGGCAAGGTCCGTTATGCTGTCCGCAACTTCGCCCACATTCGCATATCCGCCCTCGGCAATCTTATGCTCTATGGCGCGGATCTCTGGCAGTGGGGCTATGAGGCCGCCAACGTCAGCCCAGTCGCAGTCAATCGATTCACTCGCACCCTTGTCATGGGCGTACGCCTTGGCAAGGTATAGGTCTATGGCTGAGCGGTAAGCCTTGGCTCCGCGGGGCAATAGGGCGCGGCGGATGCGCAATCCGCCTTCGAGGATATATTCAGATTTGCTGTTGACCCACTCGCCCTCTATCCGGCGCACTGCTGTCATCATCTGGCTTACCGTCAGCGGGTTGAGAAGGTCGTAACTTATGGCGTCGGCTTTTAGCTCGGTGCGCTTGTCGCGCTTCTTCCATTTCATTGCGTCGCGGAAGATGCCTATCGTGCGCAGGTTCTGTGCCACTATGAGGTGACTCTCGCCGTCGCGTTCGGCAAGGACGGAGAAGGGGAATATCGACGTGTCGGGGTGAGTCTTATGATGCCCGACGACCATAGTGAAGGCGCCGATATGCGCAGGCTCGAGGATGTATGCCCCGCTGCCCGTCTTGCATCCGCGTTCCAACACGGCTTGCTGTATCGGCCCCAAGCGGTAGTGGTGGTTGCTCGAGTTCGTGGCGCTGCCTGCGTTGTAGAATGATATTGATTCGGCAATGAGGAGGCTCGACTTGTGATGACTTACCGTATATGGCCCGGCAAGCACGCCCACAGCCTCGCCGCATAGCAGTTGGCTGTTGGCAAATGCCATGACGTTCTCCGCAAAGAACCCTTCGCCTACGGTGGCGCATTGCCCGATAAAGCAATGCCTCAGCCGTGCGCCTCCATAAACCGACGCCCCTTCGGCAAGCACAAAGTGCGATGCGTCTACATTCGCACCAACCTCCGTAGGCTGACCTTCCGAAGAGAGTATCGTGCCATGACTGAGTGCCGTAGCTCCGTCAATGACAGCTCGCTGACCTATGCGTACGCTCTCGATAGTCCGCACGCCATACATATGCACGTCTTTGCCTATCTCGGCCGTGAGACTCTCTGCCTCTTTTCGCACGAGCTTTTCATAGCCCTCTACAAGTCCCGCCTCATACCTGTGGCAGGCTATCATGTAGGCTATGTTCGACGTGAGGCGTGCCGACATGGCTACCTCGCGCCCGCCGCCTTCGTTTACCACGGCCACGCGCTCGCCTATGCCGAATGGGCCTTCGCCTCCCTCGATAATTCCGCAACCGATGCAGACAAATCGTCCGCCAATATTATAACCCGAGAGCAGGTTGACGTCCTGTATGTAATACCAGTCGCCTAGGGTGACGTCCCGCAGTGTGGCGCGGATAATTGCCGAGCGTACTGCTCCCACGCCCTTGGCTTTCTGAGATACGGCGCCGCTCATGTCGCCAAGGCGCACCTCTCCCATAAAGCTCACTCCTATGACTCTTTCGGCCGCGAACGACCCGCGCACCCGCACGTTGCCCCAGTCTTCGGCCATGCAGCCCTGGGCTCTGAGGGTGGCTATCTCACTCTCGGTCAGTTGCCTGTAGTCTTCTGCTATCTCCATTGTCTGTCTCCTTTCTCTCGTCTTGTCTTCTTATCTCGTTAGGCTACTTATGCTGCCGCCTCCTCCTCTTTCTTCTTGCGAAGTGCGAGGTATGCGCAGCCGCCAATGGTCAGCAGTACTACGACTACCGATGCCGTGGTGCTCACAATGTTGCCCATGGCGTAGCTCTTGGGCTCGAACGAGAACTCTATCTTGTGTCGGCCTGCGGGAATCTGCAGTGCGCGGAGCGTGTAGTCGGCGCGGATTATCTCGGCTTCGTTGCCGTCGATGGTCGCTTTCCAGCCTGCTGGGTAATATATCTCGCTGAAGACTGCCATGCCGTCCGTTGCCGATTCACTTTCGTAGCTTACCGTGTTGGGCGTGTAGGATGTCTGACGTATCCATGCCGCGCTGTCGGTCTGGAACGTTCCGCCCTCTGCGCCTTCAACCACGCACTCTTTCCGGATGTCCATCTTGCCAATGAGGTCGATGGCTTCGTCGGCATTGGCTGCCTTGTGGGCTGTTGCCACAAACCATGCCTCGGGCTGTGCGTAGGGGTTGGCTATGGGCGACTGCTGCGGGTTGTAGATGAGGTAGCGGCAGTTGAGTATGTTGAGGGCGTTCGATGTGCGCAGTGCCTCGTCTATGCCTGCGTAATCCTGTCCCTTGACGGCTCCCGCCAATTTCTGATAGTCGGCGGCCAGGTATCGGTCGATGACGTCCTGGTACCTGCGAAGCTTGGCTCCATGGTATCCGCCAATGGAGTGGTGGAAGTAGGATGTGTAGACTTCGTTGAATGGGTTGACGTATAGCGCCATCACGCGGTGCGGCCGTTTGTCGGCAAGTATCTCCTTGTCGGCTTTCTGCATCGCGAAGCTTGAACTTGTCACGCCCTTCGTCTTGAAGTCGTCCGTCGAGAGGTAACGGCGGTCTACGCCCCAAAGGTCGAAGATGACAAGCAAACCGATGGTGGCCAGCATTATCTTGCCGTTAATCTTGCGCACCGAGTAGAACCACAGCGCACCCGATGCCAGTACTATCAGGACCACCGATCGCCATGCATCGGCTCGCGTTATCTCTACTCGGCAGTCAATAAGTCCTTGCTCGAGTACCGCATATACCGGGTTCTGCATCTTGGCTCCAGCCAGCATCTGCGCCTCCTCGGCCGAGAGGAAGTCGTAGAATAGGGTGGGGACGCACGCTATGATGAGCGCCACGCCCGCCGTGAGACCCATGGCACCGAAGAATTTGCCAGGGTGATACTTGATGTCCTCGGGGTGCTCCGTGATGGCTTTGAGCCCCAGCATGCCAAGGATGGGTATGGCGAGTGTGGCTATCACGAGGGCCATCTCGACAGTGCGGAACTTATTGTAGAACGGGAAGTAGTCGAACATCGGGTCCGTGAGAATCGGGAAGTTCTTGCCCCACGCCAACATTATCGAGAAGATGGTTGCCGCTATGAGCCACCATTTAAGTTTACCTTCATAGAAGAAGCATCCAAGGAAGAAGAGGAAGCATATCACGGCGCCTACGTATACCGGGCCACTCGTGAAGCTGCGTCCGCCCCAGTAACTGCTCTGCTGAGCCACCACGTCGCGCACCTGTGGGTCGAGGCTCTGGAGGCTCTTGAGGTTGCCTTCCTGGCCGATAGCTTGGCTTGCGCCGCCCACTACGTTAGGTACGAGAAGCGTGAACGTCTCTTTCTTGCCATAGCTCCAGCTGAGGGCGTAGTCCTTGTCCAGCCCCGAGCTCTGTTTCTCGCCGTCGGCTGCGGTGAGCTCGCTCGCTCCGCGGATGGAGTATGCGCCATATTCGTATGTCGTCCAGAGGTTTGTCGCGCTCGGGAGGATGGCCATGAGGCCTGCGCCGACCAGCACGGCTATGCTGATGCCGAACTTGCGCATCTGCTTGGTCTGGACGGCGAGAATGAGCTCACCAACCACGAGTATCAAGAGTGCGAGGCCGAGGTAATACGTTATCTGTATGTGGTTGAATGCCAATTCAAGGCCGAGGGCTATCATTGTGAATATACCGCCGGCTATCCACTTGCCCCTGAATGTCATAATCACGCCACCCACCACGAGCGGCATCATGGCTATGGCGTAACACTTGGTGATGTGGCCCGCCGCTATGATTATTATGTTATAGGATCCCAATGCGAAGGCCACGGCTCCTATGGCGGATATCTTGAGCCCTACGCCGAGGCTAAGCATGAGGATGTAGAAACCCGTGAGGTAGAGGAACATGATGCCTATGGTGCGGTAGGGCATGCCGAGGCGGACGTATCGGCTCAGCGAGTCGAAGATGTTGTGGCTGTTGTCCGCACGTATCTGGTACGCAGGCATTCCGCCAAACATCGCGTCAGTCCATTGGGCTATCTCGCCCGTGGCTTTCTCATACTCGCGCAGTTCGTGCTCCGCACCTGTGGCGTGGGTGAAGTCCATCTGCTGCATCTCTTTGCCCTTGAGCACAGGCGAGAAGTATATCGCGCTGATTATGGCGAAGATGAGCAATATGAGTGCGTGGGGCCAGAGGCCTATTATCTTTTTCAGTATCGGGTTCTGCATCTCTCTGGGTTTCTGTTCCGTTGTTGTTTTTATATCCTTATGAATATGCGTTTCGCGAGTGCCACTATCAGGCAGTTGCCGGGGTAGCGGCTTCGCGTACGCTGTATTTCATATCTTATCAGCTCTTTTGTCGCCGCTAATTTGGCTTTCATACCGTGGGCTGCTTTTATCTCTATCCAAGCACCTCGTAATATTCTTACAAATGCATGTGCTTTGAATGTTGAGTCTGACTGCCCTCCCTTTGTGTAGTTCTGACTAAAGGGAAGAGCCTCGTAACCCATTTGTTTGAGTTGTGCGGTTCTTTCGGTTGGTAATAATTCAATAGCCACGCCGATCGCCCATTTTTGAGCTTTGTCAGCATCGGGTGTTATGCTTTTGCTGAAGTCTATCAGTTCTTTAGGCTCTTTGCAATTTTTCAGCAATATGGCAATGTCTACAATCCACCGAAGTGTGACTTGTGTTGCGTCATAATGTTTATAAGCGTGCATCACAAGGTGATGGAACATTGCTTGCTCGTTGAACATCCGCCTTCCATGCCATTCGATGATGTGGTCACTCGGCTTGCCAGGTAAATCCCACTTTAGGTTTTCGTCGAAAAGTCTTTGGTGAAGTTCAACGTACATACCCTTGTACGTGATGCCTGGCAGGTGAGAGTGGTAGATGCTCTCTTTGGGGCCAGTGTAGTTGCCTTTGTCGGCGCCTGCTGCCACCAGGATGTCTCGTGCCCCTTGTGCTCTCGACGGCTCTACCCATATATCAATGTCTCCGGCATATCGGTGGCTGATGTCTTTATAATATGGGCTGTCGATAAGCGCCGAGCCTTTTAGTAGTACGGTGTCAAACCCTTTTAACTTTTCGCAAATGTCACGTGCCACGCCCATTAAGTGTGCGTTATGGATAACTGTGGCTAATGCTGAATTGCGAAGGAGTGGCAAGAGCTTCTGTGTGCCTGCCCAGTCTGTATAATCTGTGCTAAGCCTGTACGTTAGCCAGCCTGCAACCTGTTGCATGGCTGCCAAAACTGACAAGGTCTCTGCCTCGCTGTCCTTCAATTCGGGCAGCGGGGCAGAGCTGCGCTCAAGTGCGCAAAGCCTGGTCAGTAGTTCTATCATATTTGTCGGTTATTGCAAACTACGCAATCCCCACAAGGCACTTGATGACGCGCGTCATGCGGGGCTCTGCGGCAGCCGCTACCTTCTGCACCTCCTCATGGCTCACTTCGACAATCTCGCCCGGCACACCCGAGTCGGTGATGATGGATACGCCGAAGACCTCAATACCAGAGTGGTGGGCCACAATGACCTCGGGAACGGTGCTCATTCCAACGGCGTCGCCACCAAGCGTGCGGAACATCTTATATTCCGACGGAGTCTCGAACGTCGGGCCCGTGGTGCCTACATAAGTGCCAGTGCGAAGGTCGAGTCCCTCTTTCTCCCCAATCTCAAGGGCGGCCTTGATCAAGCGCTTGCTATACGTCTCGCTCATGTCTGGGAATCGCGGGCCAAACTCGTCGAGGTTCGGGCCTATGAGCGGGTTCGTGCCGAACATGTTGATGTGGTCCGTGATGACCATGACGTCGCCTACCTTGAAGCCAGGGTTGAGTCCGCCTGATGCGTTGCTTACGAAGAGCGTCTTGATGCCGATAAGCTTCATCACGCGGGCGGGGAACGTTACCTGCTGCATGGTGTAGCCCTCATAGTAATGGAAGCGGCCCTGCATGGCAATCACGGGCACGCCACTGATGCGGCCGACGATGAGGCGCCCCGAGTGCCCCTGGACCGTCGATACGGGGAAGTGGGGGATGTCGTGGTAGTCTATGCTGTCCACAATCTCTATCTCGTTGACGAGGCCACCAAGGCCTGTGCCCAGGATTATGCCTACGTGAGTGCCGTCTATTATGCGGCTCTGAAGGTACGATGCCGCCTCTTTGATTTCGTCGAGTATCATAATTAATTCTCTCTTTATGTGTATGTTAGTCTGTCTCTTTTTTGTTCATTATCAGGTCTATGCCCCTGTTGAGCTCGTCTTCTTGTCCGAAGAGTACTTTTAGCTTTATGGGCAATATCCACGTCTCGTGATGCTCTATGTCGGGCAGGCGCATGGAGTCCTTTTCCGTGCAGATGCATACGCTGTCCGGCCCTACCTCGTTGAGTACGCTCACGATGTCAGTCATGTCGCTTTCGGTATACGCGTGGTGGTCGGGGAAAGACATTCGCCTTGTGCGGCAATCGGCCATGCGCCTCTCCACCTCTACGAAGAATGGATCGGGGCGACCAATACCCGCCACGGCCACACCTCCGCGCAGTGCCGCCTCTTCGGGGGCCACCTCGCTGCCGTCGCGTCTTACGAGCGCACCGTAGTCTATGGTGCAGAAGTAGACTTTCTGGCCATCGTTGAGGCTCATATGGCTCATGAAGTTCTCGGCCTGACCCTTGGTCATGTCTGCCGGGCACTTGTTGATTATTATGATGTCGGCCCTCAGGCGTGCCGTGCGGTCTTCGCGCAGGTTGCCTGCCGGCAGAGGCCAGTCGCACCACATCGGGCGGGCGTAGTCCACCACGAGCATCAGCCCGCGGGGGACTACGCTGCGGTGCTGCATGCCGTCGTCCATTACCACAACGTCGGCTCCCAGCTCCACGGCCTTGTCAATAGCTGCGGCACGGTCGGCATCAACCACCACTTCGGCCCACGGGAATTTGCGTTTCATCTGGCACGGCTCGTCGCCAATCTCTTCGGCTGTCATGCCCGTCGTGGCCACAATCTGGCCCTTCGTCTTGCGCTTATATCCGCGGCTGACTATGCCTACGTGATGGCCTTCGCTCCTGAGCAGGCGCACTACGTGCTCCGTCAGTGGGGTCTTGCCCGTGCCGCCCACTGTGATGTTGCCTACGCATATTACGGGAGTGGCGAATCGGCGTTGCCTCAGCACGCCAATGTTATATAGCAGGTTGCGCACCGAGATGCCTACCCAGTAGAGTGCCGCTATGGGCAGCAGTAATAGCCTGGCTTTCCTCATCTTGCGTCTCCTTCTTTCTGTCCGTTTGTTGTGTTGTCGGCTGTGCCGATTCCTTGTAGTGCGTCTATGGCTTGAGGTTTTGAGTCTTTATTGCCTTTCTTGAAATATCCGTTGACCCATCGGGGAAAGAGCAATACGCCGATGATGAGGTACGGGTAGTAACTTATCAGTCTCCAGCAGAACGCCAATGCTATGGCTCCCACGGGTATATAGTCCGAGAGGAATTCCTGGAACACGTATTCCGCAAATCCCGACCCGCCAGGCGTGGGGCTAACAAGCATCATTATCCACATCGTCAACTGCTTGCCAAATACCACAAAGTGATCCGCAAAACTGAGATGTCCTAATCCGAAGAAGGCCAATATCAATGCGTTGACCACCCAGTAGCGGCTGGTCCAGCTTAGTGCGGTGGCCAAGAACGCCTCGCTCCACTTGCGTGCGGGCCAATGGCGGAAATACTTGGCTGTGGCCACAATGTCATCGCCCACCTCGTTCATATTCTCTCTCCACCTCCGCAATATTGGCAGCTTGAAGATTGTCAGCAGCAACCATTTGAGACCTCTAGGGTTTACAAACAGTCCGTAGCTGAGCACGAGGATATACGCCAACTTTATGCCGTAACCCGTCCACGCCACGCCTGCCAACGTATGCGCCAGGCTGTCCGACAGCCCGAATATGTTGGCATAACCGATTATCCACACCAATAAGGGGAAGAAGATGGCAAAGTAGAGCTCGTCCAGGAAAGACGTTATCATGACTATGCCAGTGGATCGCCCCGCCGAGATGCCCTCGCGGTTCACGAAGAAGAGCGCCACACTCGTGCCTCCGACAGCCGACGGCGTCACTGCCGATGAGAACTCCCAGAGCATGATTATCCTGAACGCCGCAAACCAACCAAGTTCGCCATCGCTCAAGACGCGTATCCTTATCATATAGCCAATGTCGCGCCCCATCATGAACATTGTCGCCACGATGAAGAACACTACGGACATTGGCCCAAAGTCAAACGAGTCGAAGAGCCCAGGGGTGTACTCCTTCGCGAAGAGGTAGCCCGTGGCGCCTAAGCCTATGACTATCGGCAGTATGATTTTCCAGGACTTGAGACTCGCCAATGCTGTCTCAGGCTCCTGCTCCTTTCCCTTATCCGCCATTGCCAAATTAAATTTAGTTCTTAGCCTTGTGTTGACTAACTACTATATTACATATGTCTCTGTCGGGAGGCTTGCGCTCTGCTCTGTTTGTGGCGGAGTCGCTCCTTAGAAGTTGAATATGTTGTTCTCTTCGCAATCGCCGCCATAGACCTCGTCGGCCTCGCTGTCGTCGTCGCTCGCCTTGGACGAACTGCCGTCGGCGTTGATGTTGCCGTCGGAGCAGTCGAGCGAGAAGTTTATCACTTTAGGCTGCTCGAAGGTGTCTTCGGGGCGCACGTCGGTCAGTTTCTCGTCTGCGAACACCTTGAGTATGAAGCGCCCGAAGACGGGTATAGCCGCGTTCGACGCCTGGCCTATGCTCATGCTGTTGAAGTGGATGCCGCGCTCCTCGCCGCCTACCCATACGCCGGCCACGAGGTTGGGCATGACGGCCATAAACCAACCGTCACTCTGATTCTGTGTGGTGCCGGTCTTGCCGCCCATCTGGCACGTCAGCTTATACGCAGGTCCGCGGAGTCGGCGTGCTGTGCCTTGGTTTACCACGCCTTGGAGGAGCGACACCATCATATATGCAGTCTGCTCGTCGATGACCTCGCGCTCGCGCTTGCCGAAGCTGGCAATGACGTTGCCGTACTTGTCGCGTATCTCGGTCACGTACATCGGGTCTACGTGCACGCCTTTGTTGACGAATGTGCCATATGCGCCGAGCATCTCGCTAAGCTTGATGTCGCTCGTCCCGAGGAAGAGGCTTGGGACGGGGTCTATGGGGCTCTCCACGCCGAGCGCATGGATGAGGTTGGTCACCTGCTCGGGCGATGTCTGCTTCATTGCCCAGCCCGTCACGTTGTTGTTCGAGTTGGCTAGGCCCCACTTGAGGCTCACCATCTCGCCCAGGCGGTCGTTGCCGGCGTTGCGCGGTGTCCACGTCTTGGTGGTGTTGCCTTCGGCGGGCACGGTGAACGTCTGTGGAGAGTTCGGCACGAGGTCGCAAGGCGTGTGCCCGTCGCGGAAGATGGTGGCGTAGACGAAGGGCTTGATTGTCGAGCCTACCTGTCGGCGTCCCTTGGTGGCCATGTCATATTGGAAATATCGGAAGTTCGGGCCTCCTACGTACGCCTTTACGTGTCCCGTGTGAGGGTCCATTGCCAAGAATGAGCAACGGAGGAAATGCTTGTGGTAGACCACGGAGTCATACGGACTCATGACGGTATCGCGCTCCAATGCCGCTGCGTCCCAGTCGAATACGCGGGTCTCCACTGGCTCTTTCATGACCTTCATTATCTCGGCCTCGCTCTTTCCCTGCTCCTTCATGGCCTGCCAACGCTGCGAGTCGCGGAGACTTTTTTTGATCATGGAGTCGAATTGCTCCTGAGTGATGTCGTTGCTGTAGGGGGCGAATTTAGCGCCCTTCTTGCCTTTGAAGAATTGGGGCTGGAGGTTGTGGCCAATGTGCTCCGTCACGGCCTGCTCGGCGTAGGCCTGCATGCGGCTGTCGATGGTTGTGTATATCTTGAGGCCGTCGCGGTAGATGTCGTAGAGTGTGCCGTCGGCCTTGGGATTTTTGTCTATCCATCCATAGAGCGGATTGTTTGCCCACTGGATGCTGTCGTCTATGAACTCCTGCGTCTGCCACGAGGCGTAGTTCTTGCGCTCGGGCTTGTGAGCCTTGAGCTGTATGCGGAGGAATTCACGGAAGTAGGGTGCCGTGCCGTCCTTATGATCCTCGCGGTGGAATTTGCTCATGTCCAGTGGCAATGCCTGGAGCGAGTCACATTCGCGGTTCGACAGGATTCGCTGCTTGAGCATCTGCCCGAGGACTACGTTGCGCCTCTCGCGCGTCTTCTCCGGGCGACGGATAGGGTTGAAGAGGGCGGGATTCTTGAGCATGCCTACAAGCACTGCCGCCTCCTCCACCTTGAGGTCCTTGGCTTTGCATCCGAAGAAGGTGTAGGCTGCGCTCTCAATGCCGTATGCGTCATATATATAGCCCGCCTTGTTGAAGTACATCGTTATGATCTCCTCCTTGGTGTAGGAGCGTTCGAGCTTGACGGCTATGACCCACTCGTTGAGTTTCTGCACAAGTCGCTCGCCCAGTCCGTGTGCCGGGTCGTGGAAGAGCATCTTGGCTAGCTGCTGAGTTATGGTGCTGCCGCCGCCCGAGCTCGCGTCCTGAGCTATGACGGTCTTGACGAGCACGCGGAAGAGGCCGCGCACGTCGATGCCCGAGTGGTCGTAAAATCGTTCGTCCTCGGTAGATACAAGGGCGTCCACAAGGTGCTGCGAGAGGTCCTCATAGTCGGCGAAACTGCGGTTCTCCACATAGAAACGGCCTATCGGCTTGCCGTCTTCCGAGATCACCTCCGTGGCTATGCAGCTCTTCGGATTCTCTAGCTCCTCGAAACTCGGGATGTGTCCGAGCACACCCGCCGACAGCAACGAGAAGAAAATGATCACGCCCAAGGCGCACACACCGTAGAGGACCCAAAAGCCCACAACGTATCGCTTATATTCTGGCTTCATCTATGAAAGCTTTTTCGTTTTTGTGCCTACTTTAGCTCGTAAATTTAATAACAGTTCGTGGGTTTTTCAAAAAAATATCGCCTCCGCTTCCCCTCTTTGCCGCATTACCCGCCTTTTAACCCCATTTCACCATTTTTCTTTATAACTTTACGCCTCTAAATAACCTTTAAATAGGCTTTTCTAAACAATAAAATAATCGGTCCCAAACCAGGCCAAACCCATAAAATCCGGTGCGTTCACTTACTGCGAAATCCTTAGTAAGCGCGCAGTACGATTCCAAGTTCAACCTCTGTGCGATTCGGTGAGAAGCAGAGGATAAAGAATATCAACCGGCAAAAAGGCAAGGCCCAAAAGCTCCGAAAATAATACCAGACTAAGATAAAACTCCTATGTGCGGAATTGTTGGATATATTGGCGGTCGCTCCGCCTGGCCTATCATTGTCAAAGGTCTCCAAAGACTCGAATATCGTGGCTACGACTCTGCCGGCATCGCCGTGGTGGACGATGGCAAACTCCGTGTAAATAAATGCCGTGGCAAAGTGGCCGACCTCCAAAACCTCGTTAAGGGTCAGGAAATTGGCGGCTCCGTTGGCATTGGCCACACCCGTTGGGCTACCCACGGTGAGCCAAATGACGTCAATGCTCATCCCCACGTCTCCATGAATGGCCATTTCGTGGTAGTCCACAACGGCATCATCGAGAACTACCGCGAAATCAAGGCTCGCCTCGTCGAGAAAGGCTATACCTTTAAGAGCCAAACCGATACCGAGGTATTCGCCAATCTCATAGAGTGCATCTACACCGAGGAGCACCTCTCCGCCGAGCAGGCCCTCAAGGCCGCCCTCCGACGCGTCATCGGTGCCTATGGACTCGGCGTCATCTGCACAGACGAGCCCGACACCCTTTTCGGTGCGCGTAAAGGTAGCCCTCTCGCTGTCGGTATTGGTGAGGGCGAGTATTTCCTCGCTTCCGATGCCACTCCCATCGCCGAGCATACCGACCGCATCATCTATCTCGACGATGAGCAGGTAGTGACCCTCAAACGTGACGGATATTACGTCTCCAACCTTGCCGACGCCCATCTCGACCCCGTTATCACCCACATCGATTTCGCTGTGGACAATATCGACAAGGGTGGCTACGAGCACTACATGCTCAAGGAAATCCACGAGCAGCCCAATTCCGTGGCGGACACCATGCGCGGCCGCGTCAATGCGCAGAACCATACCATCAGCCTCGGCGGCATTGCCGATGTCCTGCCCCGCTTTGTCGAGGCCCGCCGCATTATCATCGTGGCCTGTGGCACTTCATACCACGCCGGCCTCGTCGGTGAATACCTCTTCGAGCAATTTGCGCGCGTCAATGTCGAGGTCGAGTACGCTTCCGAGTTCCGTTATCGCGACCCGATAATTACCCCTGAGGATGTCATAATCGCCATCTCTCAGAGTGGCGAGACCGCCGACACTCTTGCCGCCATCCGTATGGCCAAGCAGAAGGGCGCCCTCGTCCTCGGTGTCTGCAACGTCGTAGGCTCCTCCATTGCCCGCGACACCGATGCCGGCATCTATACCCATGCGGGCCCAGAGATTGGAGTGGCCTCCACCAAGGCTTTCACCGCCCAGGTCACCGTCCTCACTATGATGGCCTTCCTTATTGGTCGCAAGCGCGGCGCCCTCTCCCAGGAACGTTACGAGCAGCTCGTCGACAGCCTCACCCGTGTCCCCGACCTCATCAGCAAGGTTCTCCAGGACGAGGCCCACATCCGTGAGGTCTCCCGAGCCTATCAGCTTGCGCAGAACGCCATCTACCTCGGCCGCGGATACCTCTATCCCGTTGCCCTCGAGGGTGCTCTCAAACTCAAGGAAATTTCCTACATCCACGCCGAGGGCTATCCCGCTGCTGAGATGAAGCACGGCCCTATCGCCCTCATCGACAACTGCATGCCTGTCTTCGTCCTTGCCGCTCACGATATGTTCTACGACAAGATTGTCAACAACGTGCAGGAGGTCAAGGCTCGCAAGGGCCAGGTCGTCGCCATCGTGACACGTGGCGATACCGAGATTGCCAAGATGGCCAACTACGTGATCGAAATCCCCGAGTGCGACGATGCCCTCCTCCCCCTCGTGGCGGTCGTCCCTCTCCAGCTCATCAGCTACGACATCGCCGTCATGCGCGGCTGCAATGTCGACCAACCTCGCAACCTTGCCAAATCCGTTACGGTGGAGTAAAGCAATTTTGAACTAATCCAAACAACGCCTATATTCGCGGCGTCCCCCAAAACAAGATAACAGCACATTATGGAGTCTACACGACAGAAAAAGATATCCCGCCTCCTCCAGAAGGAGACCGCAGAAATGTTCCAGCGCGAGCTCAAGGAAGTCCTCCTCGGCTCTATGCTCTCAGTCACCAACGCCCGCGTCTCGTCGGATCTCTCGGTGGTCAAGTTCTACGTCTCCATCTTCCCCGACGCCAAGGCGCAGGAGGTCCTCGACAACATCAATGCCAACAAGGTGAAAATCCGTTTCGCCCTCGGCAAGCGCGTCGGCAAGCAGCTCCGCATTATTCCAGATCTCACTTTCTTCCTCGACGATAGCCTCAACTACCTCGAGAACATCGACCGCCTCCTCGACGAGGAGCGCAAGGTTATCGACGCCGCCCCTCATGCCGACGACGCTGAGGCCTAATAGCTTAAATATCAATTCAACCAATGGCTTTGCGAGGGGCATGGACCGCGGCGCGTCTTTCCCGTGGCTGTGAACTGAGCACTGTGAACTGAAGATTATGCATTACGATCCCATAAAGCGCACTCTCGGCTCGTTCTTCAACAAGACCCCATGGCTGCGTATCGTCTTCTACAAGCTTCTCGACATCCTTTTGCTCCGCGCTTGGCACATCCGCCGTGCGCTCCGCCAGTGGAATTCCGCCCGTGGTAACCGCCCCGCCGATATCCTCGACGCTGGCAGCGGCTTCGGTCAGTATTCCCATCGCCTCTCGATGCTCAACCGTGGCAACCGCGTCACGGGTGTCGATGTCAAGGCCGAGCAAATTGCCGATTGCAACGATTTCTTCGCCAAACTCGGTCTCGCCAAGCGCGTACATTTCGAGGAGGCCGACCTCACCAAGTTCGTCCGCCCCGAGAGCTACGACCTCATCCTTTCCGTTGACGTCATGGAGCATATTCTCGAGGATGAACAGGTCTTCGCAAATTTCCATAAGAGCCTCCGCCCCGGTGGCACACTTCTCATCTCTACCCCTTCCGACAAGGGCGGCTCCGACGCCGACGAGCATGATGCCGATCCCAACCACCCCCACGGTTTCATAGACGAGCACGTTCGCGATGGCTATAATATTAAGGACATCGAGGAGAAACTTATCCGTGCTGGATTCTCCGACGTCCAGGCTGCCTACTCCTACGGCAAGCCCGGCCACATCTCCTGGATTCTCTCTATGAAGTGGCCCATATCGATGCTCGGCGTCTCCAAACTCTTCTTCGTCCTCCTGCCTTTCTACTACGTTATCTTCTTCCCCTGGTGCCTCATCCTCAACTGGGCCGACCTCAACGGTTTCCACGAGACCGGCACTGGCCTTATTGTCAAGGCGACCAAAAACAATTGACAATTGCAATAGTCCCCAGTCGGGGAGACTGTTAACTGTGCACTGTTAACTGAGCGCTGTGAACTGGAAATGCGCTGTGAACTGACCATCTCCCGTCGTTACCTCTTTGCTCATAAGAGTCAGAACGCGATAAATATTATATCGGCCATCTCGGCGCTCGGCGTCTTGGTGGCTACGGCGGCCATTGTCATAGTCCTTTCAGTTTTTAACGGTCTCAACGGCCTTGTGGCCAGCCTCTTCGGCAATTTCGACCCCGATATCCGCATCGAGGCCGCCGAAGGCAAGTCTTTCGTTGTGGATTCGGCTGTCGTCGCTGCTCTCGGCTCTTGCTCTGGGGTGGCTTCGTGGGCCGAGGTTGTCGAGGATAACGCGCTAGTCCGCTACGGTCGCAAGCAGATGCCCGCTTCCGTCATGGGCGTGGCCTCCAACTACAACGACGTCACCAGCATCGACTCCATCATTATCGAGGGCGCTTTCCGTCCCGGTCAATGCCTCATTGGCGGCATCCTTGCCGATCAGCTCGGCGTCTCGTCGTCCGTCTTCGTCCCTTCTCTTGTCTTCTACGCCCCCAAGCGTTTCGGCAAGGTCAATATGGCCAATCCGCAAAGCTCTTTCGTGGAGCGCGTAGAGAGGGTGGGGGGCACTTTCCTCGTCCAGCAAGTTGACTACGATGCCAATTTCGTCCTCACGGATATCGCTATGGCGCGGGACCTCCTCGGCTATGCAGAGGACGAGGCCACTTCCGTCTCGGTCCGCGTGGCCGATGGTTTCCGTTCCTCGGCTGTAGTAGAGAGTCTGTCTGAGGCTCTTGGCTCGTCGCTCGTGGTCAAGGATAAATGGATGCAGCACGAGAGTTTCTTTAAGATGATGGAGGTCGAGAAGCTTATGGCCTTTGCTATCCTGCTCTTCATTGCGCTTATCGCCGCATTCAATATTATCGGCTCTATGTCCATGCTCATCTTCGAGAAGAAGGAGAGCATCGAGACTCTTCGCGCCATGGGTGCCGACCGTGGCTTTGTCACGCGCATTTTCCTTTTCGAGGGTTGGATGCTCTCGGTGGGTGGCGCATTGCTGGGCCTCGTGGCTGGCATCCTTATGGTTCTCGCCCAAGAGCGTTGGGGCATCGTCGGTTTCGGTGGCAGCGACTCTTATATCATTGATGCATATCCTGTTGAGCTTCAATGGGCTGATGTCGCCCTCGTATTCGTGGCCGTGGTCTTAATCGCCGCCCTCGCCGCCTGGTATCCTGTCCGAAGCATCGTCAGCCGGTATTTCCGTGGGTGAGTTTATTCACATTCCGCCCCCTTTCCCCAAATTCCACCTCCAACCAATTCTTTTGTTGTCATTTGACCATATTTTCCTTATTTTTGCGCAAAGTACTAAATATTGGTCATGTCGAACTCGAAGAAAATTAAGTCTGCTCTCATCTCCGTCTTCCATAAGGACGGTCTCGACGAGATTGTTACTGCGCTGGGCAAGCTCGGCGTTAAGATCTATTCAACTGGTGGTACCCAGAAGTTTGTCGAAAGCCTTGGCGTCCCCGTCACCGCTGTCGAGGACGTGACCGGATATCCCTCAATCCTTGGCGGTCGTGTCAAGACCCTCCACCCGGGTGTCTTTGGCGGCATCCTCGCCCGCCGCGACAACGCTCAGGACGTTGAGCAACTTAAGACTTTCAAGATCAACGAGATCGACCTCGTCATCGTGGACCTCTATCCTTTCGAGGATACCGTAGCCAGCGGTGCCGACCATCAGTCCATCATCGAGAAAATCGATATCGGCGGCATCTCCCTCATCCGCGCCGCCGCCAAGAACTATAAGGACGTCGTCATTGTTGCCTCCAAGGCTCAATACGCTCAGCTCGCTGATCTCCTCGCCACCAAGAACGGCGAGACCGACGAGGAGGATCGTTACGACCTCGCTCGTCAGGCTTTCGGCGTCTCCAGCCATTACGATTCCGCCATCTTCGGTTATTTCGATAGCGAGAAGCAGGAAGGCCTCCGCATAGCCGCCGACGGCCGTATGCACCTCCGCTATGCTGAGAACCCTCACCAGCAGGGCGCTTTCTATGGCGACTTCGACGCTATGTTCGATAAGCTCCACGGTAAGGAGATCTCCTACAACAACCTCCTCGACATCGACGCGGCTGTAGGCCTCATAAACGATTTCCAAGATACCACCGTCGCCATCCTCAAGCACAACAACGCTTGCGGAGTCGCCGTACGCCCAACTCTCCTCCAGGCTTGGCAAGACGCCCTCGCCGGCGACCCCGAGAGCGCTTTCGGCGGCATCGTCATCACCAACCGCAAGATTGACAAGGCTACGGCCGACGAGATGAACAAGATCTTCTTCGAGGTCGTTATCGCTCCAGCCTACGACGACGACGCTCTCGCCGTCCTTGAGACCAAGAAGAACCGCATCATCCTCGTACAGAAGGACAACAAGCTCTCCGCCAAGACTGTCCGCTCTTGCCTCAACGGCTACCTCGAGCAGGAGCGCGACACCAAGACCGAGACCCCCGATATGCTCGAGAACAAGGGTGCTCGTGAGGCCTCCAAGGCCGAAATCGATGATATGATTTTCGCTCAAATCATCGTCAAGCACACCAAGAGCAACGCCATCGTCCTCGCCAAGAACAAGCAGCTCCTCGGCAGCGGCATGGGCCAGACCAGCCGCGTCAACAGCCTCCGCCAGGCCATCGAGAAGGCGCACCACTTCAACCTCGACCTCCACGGCGCGGTCATGGGCTCCGACGCTTTCTTCCCCTTCGGCGACTCCGTTGAGATCGCTCACGCTGAGGGCATCACTGCCGTCATCGAGCCCGGCGGCTCAATCCGCGACAACGAGACCATCGACTTCTGCAAGGCGCATGACATGGCTCTCGTCTTCTCCGGTATCCGCCACTTTAAGCACTAAGAAAAGCAAGTCTTGCCGCTCGCTCTCCAGTGGGTTCTCTTTCGCCCCTCTGGCCCTGGCGGCAAGCTTTCCATATTTACACGCACTTAAGCACAGATATCACTGATGGGACTTTTCTCATTCCTATCGCAGGAGCTGGCGATGGACCTTGGCACTGCCAACACCATCATCATCCACGACGACAAAATCGTCGTAGATGAGCCTTCCATCGTGGCCCTCGACAAACATACCGACCGCACTATCGCCATCGGTATGAAGGCCCGCCAGATGCACGGCAAGACGCACGACAACATCTATACCATCCGACCTCTCCGCGACGGCGTCATCGCCGACTTCAACGCGGCCGAGAAGATGATACGCGGCATGATCAAGCTGCTCCCGCAGCCCAAGTTCTTCACCCCTTCACTCACCATGGTGATCGGCGTCCCTTCTGGCTCCACCGAGGTCGAGCTCCGCGCTGTCCGTGACTCTGCTGAGCACGCTGGCGGTCGCGAGATCTACCTTATCTACGAGCCTATGGCCGCCGCCCTCGGTATCGGCATCGACGTCGAGGCTCCGCAGGGCAATATGGTCGTCGACATCGGCGGTGGCACCACGGAGATCGCTGTCATCTCTCTCGGAGGCATCGTCACCAACAGCAGTATCCGTATCGCGGGTGACGAACTCACCTTCGATATCCAGGAGTATATGCGTCGTCAGCACAATATGAAGGTTGGCGAGCCCACTGCCGAGCAGATCAAGATCCGCGTAGGCTCCGCACTTCCCGACCTCGTCAATCCACCCGACGATTTCGTGGTCCAGGGCCCGAACCTTATGACCGCTCTCCCTCTTGAGGTCCCCGTCTCCTACCAGGAGGTGGCTCACGCAATCGAGAAGAGCGTCTCGAAGATTGAGGCTGCCGTCATGTCCGCCCTCGAGCAGACTCCCCCTGAGCTTTATGCCGATATCGTCAACAACGGCATCTACCTCACCGGTGGCGGCGCTCTCCTCCGCGGCCTCGACAAGCGACTGACCGACAAGATCCACATCCCGTTCCACGTGGCTGAGAATCCTCTCCACAGTGTGGCTATCGGCACCGGCATCGCTCTCAAGAACCGTCATAGGGGTCTGCCTTACCTCATCCGATAAAGTATTATTTATGTGCACGATTCACAACCTCAGGCGCAATCCTGTGGTTGTGGGTTGTGCATTTTTGCGCACCCGCATTTTGAGCAGTCTGCTGCAGTGAACAATTTCTTCCGTTTCATAGCCCGCCACACCACTTTCTTCGTCTTCCTCTTTCTCGAACTCGTGGCTGGCGCGCTCGTCTTCAATTTCAACGACTACCACAGGGCCTCATATCTCTCGTCGGCCAATGTGGTGGCTGGCTCGTTCTATAACGTCACGAGCTCCGTGGGCCACTACTTCAGCCTTGCCGATGCCAACGATGCCCTTGTGGAGCAAAATCTTACGCTCACCCGTGAGGTGGATCGCCTCCGTGCGCAAATAGCGTTCCTGCCCGATTCTCTCCGCCGCGATTCTGTAATCTTCAAGCCGAACCTCAAGTATCGTCGGGCCCATGCAGTCGGTGTCTCGACCAACAAGAGCCGAAACATGATTACCATCGACGAGGGCTCCGAGGCTGGCATCTGTCAGGATATGGCTGTCGTGAATTCCGAAGGTGTAGTCGGTCTCGTCTCTGCTGTCAGTCGCCATTTTGCCCTTGTGCTCCCCATCATCAACACCAGTTCCCACCTCTCGGTCAAGATTAAGAGCTCTGGCCATCGTGGTCAGCTTACTTGGGACGGCGGCTCGGCCCGCAATGCCATCCTTAGCGACATTCCCGAGCATGTATCCGTCGAGATGGGCGACACTATCCTTACCAGTGGTGCGTCGGCTTTCTTCCCCGAAGGCCTCACCGTGGGCTACGTCAATGCCCTTGAGCCCGACCGCAATGGCGGTTTCTATAATATCGGTGTCGAGCTCGCCGTGGATTTCAACGCCATATACGATGTCCAGGTCATCGAGGATTTCCTCGCTCCCGAGCGTGAGGAACTTGAGGCTTCCGTATCAAACAAAAAATAATTAGCCACACGCAAGATGAATAATACTGCCAATCTCATCCGCCTCGCGTTCATCCTCGTGGTGGCCATGCTCATCCAGATTGTGGTGCTCGACAATCTCAGTTTCCTCGGGCCTTGCAATCCTTTCGTCTACATCATCTTTATCTTGGCGGCGCCTTTCGGCTGTTCGTCCATTCTCCTTATGCTCCTTTCGGCGGGCGTGGGGCTCTTTGTGGACGTTATGTCGAATACGCCCGGCATGCATACCGCGGCCTGCGTTCTCATTGCCTATCTGCGTGAGTATATCCTTCGTTTCCTTGCTTTCCGCAACGCATATAAGGCCGATGATATGCCTTCGGCAACTGTCTGTGGCTCTCTGTGGTATTTCAAGTATACACTGCTGATGGTCTCCATCCATCACGTTGCGCTTTTCCTCGTCGAGCAGTTCGATTCGTTCTATCTCGTCCCGACCCTATTGCGCATCGTCCTCAGCATTGTAGCCACGTCCGTTCTAATCATCCTTTTCGATATGGCTTTGCCTCGCTCCTCTGGCGCGCCTATTGACTGATATAAATGTACGATAACCGAAAACTTGTCATAGCGGGCATTATGCTCCTGCTCGGCCTGACCATCATCGGCCGTCTCCTCTATGTCCAGATTATTACGGACCGCTATCGTGAGGAGGCCGATATGAACTCGCGCCGTAAGGTTGTCCAATACCCTTCGCGTGGCCTCATTTTCGACCGCAACGGCAAACTCCTTGTCTCCAATCAGCCTGTCTACGACCTTATGATTGTGGGCCGCGAGGTCCGTGAGTTCGATAGCATCGATTTCTGCAACACCGTGGGCATCGATATGCCTACTCTCCGAGGCCTCTTTGCCGAGCATCGCCGCCAAGTGCGCAACCATAAGGCTTCCAATTACAAGCCGGCCATCTTCCTCCGCCAGCTCTCTGTAGACCAGTACGCTACTCTCCAAGAGAAACTCTACCGTCTCCCCGGCTTCTATGCACAACGCCGTACGCTGCGTAAGTACGAATATCCTGTGGCGGCCAACGTCCTCGGCTACGTCGGTGAGGTCTCCGAGAGCTTCGTGGCCAAGCATCCGTATTATGCGCCGGGTGACTATGTTGGCACGTCGGGCATAGAGAGCAGTTTCGAGGAGCAGCTCTGCGGTCGCAAGGGCGTAAATTACCTTATGGTTGACGTCCGTGGCCGTGTCAAGGGTGAACTGTATGAGGGTAAATATGATACGGCGGCCATCTCGGGCCAGGATCTTACTCTCTCGCTCGACGTCGATCTCCAAGCCTACGGCGAGAAACTTATGCAGGGCAAGACGGGCGCCATTGTCGCCATCCGTCCCCAAACTGGCGAAATTCTCGCCATGGTCTCAGCCCCATCTTACGATCCTGCCCTCCTCGTGGGCCGCGACCGCTCGGTCAATTTCCCCATCCTCTCCAAAGACCCTGACAAGCCCCTCTTCAACCGTGCCATCCAAGCATGGTACCCGCCCGGATCAACTTTCAAGACCATCAACGCCCTCGTTGGTCTTGCCGAAGGCACTGTGACGCCCGAGACCCGCTACCCTTGCCACCACGGCTACACTATTGGCAGTTTCCACCTCGGTTGCCATGGCCACGCTTCGCCTCTCAATCTCCGCCAGAGCATCCAGCACTCTTGCAATGGCTACTATTGCTACGAGTTCCGTGACCTTATCGACAATAAGAAGTTCCCCAACGTCCAGGCTGGCCTCGACTGTTGGAAAGATCACGTGATAAAGTTCGGTCTCGGATATCGCCTAGGTGTGGATATTGCCAACGAGAACCGCGGTTTCATCCCCAATTCGGCATATTACGACAAAGCCAAGGGTAAGAACTGGAACTCCCTCGGCGTGGTATCCCTCTCCATTGGTCAGGGTGAGATTCTTCTTACGCCTCTCCAACTTGCTAATGTGGCGGCCACCATTGCCAACCGTGGATGGTTCATTACGCCCCACGTGGTCCATAAAATATCTGGTTCTCAGATAGATAGCCTCTACCGTACTCCGCGCCAGACGGGCATAGCTCCCGAATATTTCGACGTGATACAAGACGGTATGGAGAGCGCCGTCTGGGGCGCCGATGGCGGCACCGCGCGCGTAGCTCAGGTGCCCGGCATACGTGTCTGTGGAAAGACCGGCACGGCGCAGAACCCCCACGGCAAAGATCACTCCATCTTCATGAGCTTCGCTCCCCGCGAGGACCCGCAGATAGCTATCTCTGTCTATGTCGAGAACGCCGGTTTCGGTGCCACCTACGCCGCGCCTATCGCCAGTCTCATGATTGAGAAGTATATCAATGGCGTGATTGCCGATAACCGCAAATATCTCGAGGACCGCATCCTCAACGCCAACCTCACAAGCCCTGCCGCCCGCGCAGCCCAAGCCAAAGAGGTCAAGGAAGCTGCTGAGAAAAAGGCGGCTGAGAAGAAGGCGGCGGCGGAGCAACGTGCCGCCGAGCGTGCGCAACGCAAACAAGCCGCCGCGGATGCCGCCTCTTCCAACTCCGGCAAGAGTGGCAGTCAACCCAGGCAAACGCTTTCTCCTGCCGAAACACCCACGCCTGTCCAACCCACTAAAACAGACGAGCAATGAACCAAGATATGTCATCATACCGCAAGGGTGTGGATTGGATTACAATCCTGCTCTATGCGTTCCTCGTCATCTTCGGTTGGTGCAATCTCTATGCGGCCAACTATAACCCCGAGATTGGCCTCAATTTCTCAACCGAAGCCCAGTATTTCAAGCAGTTGATATGGGTGGGAATCACGCTCGGCTGCATTGGTGTCATTATGCTCTCCGACAGTAAGATGTTTGTGGAGTTCGCTTGGCTTCTCTACGGTGTGTCGTTGTTGCTCTTGGTGCTTGTCCTTGCCGTGGGCCACGAGGTCTACGGTGCCAAGTCGTGGATCAAGATCGGCCCCGTGCTTTTTCAGCCTGCTGAGTTCACCAAGATTGGCTCGGCCCTCGTCGTGGCGCGTATCATGAGTCGCTACGGCTTCTCGTTCACCTTCCGCAACTATCTGAAGCTCTTTGCCGTCATTCTCGCTCCGATGGCGCTCATCGTCTTGCAGAACGATACGGGTTCGGCTCTCGTCTACGTTGTGCTTATCCTTGCCATGTTCCGTGAGGGGCTTTCGCCTCATTTCCTGCTTATTGGCACTATGTGCGCCGTCGTGGCCATTGCGTCGCTGTTACTCGACACTGTGCCTGTGCTCACAGCAATAATAGTCTGCTCGTTTATTGCACTCCAGATCCTTACCTATCGCCAGGGTTTGCCTTTTGAGGCTCTCAAAGCTCTCGGCGCGGGTGCCGTTGCTTCCGCTGGTGCTTGGGCTTTTATGCATTTCTATCGTGGGCAGGATATCCTTGTGGATTATTACTTGTTGCTCGGCATGGGTGTGGCCACGGTTGGTCTGATGCTCTCGTATGTTGTACATCGTTTCCGTGGCTTGTGGTGGTTCCTTACCTATGTGTGGGTTGCGCTCGCTACCTCTTTCGGCACGGGTTACGTCTTCGACAATGTCCTTGGCGATCACCAGCGTACGCGTATCAATGTCCTCTTCGGCATTGAGGACGACCCGCTCGGCGCGGGCTATAACGTCAATCAGAGCCTCATTGCCATCGGCTCGGGTGGCTTCTTCGGAAAGGGTTTCCTCAACGGCACTCAGACAAAGCTCGATTTCGTGCCAAAGCAGACTACCGACTTCATTTTCTGCACCGTGGGCGAGGAGTGGGGGTTCTTGGGTTGCACGGTCCTCGTGGCGGCCTACCTTTTCCTTTTCCTTCGCATTATCTCGTTGGCGGAGAAGCAGCATTCTGTCTTCAGCCGCGTCTATGGCTATTGCGTGGCGGGCATCTTCTTTTTCCATTTCGCCATCAATATCTGTATGGCCATTGGCCTTATGCCTGTCATTGGCATTCCCTTGCCTTTCTTCTCCTACGGCGGTTCCTCTTTCTGGGGCTTCTCTATGCTCCTCTTTATCTTCATTAAATTGGATACCGACCGAAATTTCCTTGTGAGGTAAATTAATTCCCCCGACAATATGAACATGAAGAACATACTCTCCCATTTCTTCCAAGGTCTGCTCTACGTGGTACCACTTGCCGTCACTGTCTACGTGCTTTATGCCGTCGTGGCGTGGGCGGACTCCATCTTCTCGGGCATTCCCATTGTGGACCGCGTCCCGGGTCTCGGCCTCGTTCTCGTGCTGGCCGTAGTCACCCTTGCCGGCTATTTTGGCGGCTCCGTACTCTCTGCCCCTACCAAGACTATTATCAACCGTGCTCTCTCCAAAGCCCCCTTTATCAAGCTCATATACACCTCGGTGCGCGACCTTATGAAGGCTTTCGTGGGCGAGAAGAAGAAGTTCGATAAACCCGTCCTCGTTCAGCTCGACAAGGATGGCATCAACAACCGCCTTGGCTTCGTCACCCAAGACGACCTCAAGAGCCTAGGCCTCGATGGCATGATTGCCGTCTACTCCCCATACCCTTATTCCGTAATGGGCGACCTCATAGTTGTCCCCGCCGCCAACGTCCGCCCTCTCCCCGGCGTCAAGCCTACCGACCTCATGAAGATGATCGTCTCCGGCGGCGTGTCGCTCCCCGGCGAGGGTGATAAATCTGCGGATGAGAAGGTGGCGGAGTGATAATACTGCAAGTCGATTTTTGAATATTCCTCCTTAATCTTGTGCGGATGTGAAAATTCAATTGGGGCAAGCAGAATCTAAGCCAGTGGGTGACACAAAATCAATATCTGTGTCAATCAGTGTGATATGTAGATGATATATACTGATTGCTCATAATATTTGCCATCTATGCAAAACAATTGGACTCGCGAAGAGACTATTGTGGCGTTCTACGTCTATTGCCATATTCCTTTCAAGGCAAGCAACAAGAACAACTCTACAATAATAAAATACGCCAATATTCTAGGCCGAACGCCCAGTGCCCTCAATATGAAGGTCGGCAATATTGGTCGCCTCGACCCAAACTTGCGTGGCAATGGTATTGTAGGACTTGCGCATGGCTCAAAACTTGAGCCAGAACTTTGGACAGAGTTCTATGCAAACCCAGAGAAACTTGCCTTTGAGGCCGAGACGATTATTGCAAATCTTCAACAGCAAAAAGGTCTCCAACCTCGAAATGCCGACCTTATCAACCTTCCGTCTGGCAGTGAATGCCTTGCGCAAGTAAAGCAACGCATCAACCAATCCTTTTTCCGTAATGCCGTTCTTAGTTCCTATGACTACAAATGTTGCATAACTGGAATTGAAAATGTTGAATTGCTTGAAGCGTGTCATATAGTTGATTGGTCTGAGGATGAGACCATTCGCACTAATCCTCAAAATGGTCTATGCTTGTCGCCTCTCTTCCACAAGGCATACGATGAGTTATTGATAGCCATCACTCCAGACTGCAAAGTTCTGATTTCCGACGAGATGTTTTCCCATACTGAGAATGGCAATTTCAAAGATTATCTGCTCTCTGTAAATGGCTCAAAATTAACCATGCCCGACCGTTTCCTGCCTCGTCAAGACCTCCTCCAATGGCATTATGAAAAGTACTTAAACAGGTAACTTGGGCAAAAGTACTCCCCCTCCTCTTGCAAATCCCAAATAAACATCATACCTTTGCACCCGTCAAAACGACACAATATTGACATCTTGGGGGTATAGCTCAGTTGGCTAGAGCGTTTGAATGGCATTCAAAAGGTCACGGGTTCGACTCCCGTTATCTCCACACGTCTCTCTTAGAGAGGGAAGCGGTCAGACCAAGAGTGGAAGGATTTGCTACTTGCAACCACTATAAAAAAGTGCTAAAAAGCGACATTCTCACTTTTTCCCGCTTTTCCACAAGCTCTTACGAAGGTTCGCGTCCCTCCCTGGGAAGCGGACCTTCTTTCTTTTTGCCACAATTCCGAGTTCACTCTCGGTGCGCTCAATCTAAAATCATTCGATAAATTTCGTTTCTGCGCAAATCACAATTGAGCGATGCGAAATCAGTGATGAGCGCGGCGAGAGACAACAATAGATAAAACTTCTACCGAAAAAAGTATACTAATCATGTCATATTTCTTCACTTCGGAGTCCGTCTCCGAGGGCCATCCCGATAAGGTGGCCGACCAGATTTCCGACGCCGTCCTCGACGCCCTCCTCATCCAGGACGAGGAGAGCAAGGTGGCTTGCGAGACCCTCGTTACCACCGGCCTCACCGTTTGCGCAGGCGAGCTCGGCACCAATGGCTACGTCTCCGTACAGGACGTTGCCCGCCGAGTTATCGACTCCATCGGCTACAACAAGAGTGAGTATCAGTTCGATGCGCAGAGCTGCGGCGTCATCTCCGCCCTCCATGAGCAGAGCCACGACATCAACCAGGGCGTCGTCCGTGCCGACAAGGAGAAGCAGGGCGCTGGCGACCAGGGTATGATGTTCGGCTACGCCTGCCGCGACACCGAGGAGCTTATGCCCCTCCCCATCTACCTCGCTCACCGTCTCCTCGAGGAGCTCTCCTCAATCCGCCGCGAGGGCAAGGTCATGACCTATCTCCGCCCCGACTCCAAGAGCCAGGTTACCATCGAGTATTCCGATGACAATAAGCCCCTCCGCATCGATACCATCGTAATCTCCACCCAACACGATGATTTCGCTCCCGAGAAGCAGATGCTCGACGTCATCAGCCAGGACGTCAAGAACATCCTCCTCCCCCGCGTCAAGGCTCTCCTCCCCGCCAATATCGCGGCTCTCTTCGAGGACGAGATCGTAATCCTCGACAACGCTTCCAGCGGCAACCCCGCCAACGACAGCAAGCTCAAGCTATTCGTCAACCCCACTGGCAAGTTCGTCATCGGTGGCCCTCATGGCGACACAGGTCTCACTGGCCGCAAGATCATTGTCGATACCTACGGTGGTAAGGGTGCTCATGGTGGCGGAGCTTTCTCTGGCAAAGACCCCTCTAAGGTCGACCGTTCCGCAGCCTATGCGGCCCGCCACGTGGCCAAGAACCTCGTTGCCGCGGGCGTAGCTGATGAGGTCCTCGTTGAGGTAGCCTACGCTATCGGCATCGCTGAGCCCGTCGGCTTCTATATCAACACCTATGGCACCAGCCACGTCTCCCTCTCCGACGGCGAGATTGCTGCCAAGGCCGAGAAAGTCTTCGATATGCGTCCCTACGCCATCATCGAGCGTTTCAAACTCAAGAACCCTATCTACGAGCCCACTGCCTCCTACGGCCACTTCGGCCGAAAGCCCCAGGAGAAGGACGTCACCATCAATGTCAATGGTCAGACCTTCACCAAGCACGTTGAGCTCTTCACATGGGAGAAACTCGACTACGTAGACAAGGTCAAGGCTGCTTTCGGCCTCTAAACCCTACGCTCCGATAATTCTCACATAAAAAATCCCGCCCCGTTTCCAAAAGAAACGGGGCGGGATTTGCTTTATCAATATATCAAAAATATATACTCCCCAATCCGTGGATTCCGGGCAATCTGTGTTTGTAAAAGAATTCAGATGCCCAATTCTGTGAAAATCCAATAAGAGCGAAGCGAAATCAGTGTCAATCGCAGCCTAAAGCCCGTGAAAATCAGTGTAATCAGTGGACAAAAATTCAATCCCTGCCAACCTATTAAAAAGCCCCAAAACGCATTAAACCGCTAACTGTTAACCGCTACACGATTTTCCCCGTCTTGAAAATCCTTCCCACAATCTCATCGATAATAGGCAAATCCGTCTCCGGCCAAGCCAAGCTCATAAGCTGCATAGGCATAAACCACTCGGCGCGCGAATGGTGTGTGAGCTCTATGCTTCCGTTGGCTATCTCGGCAAAGAAGGGATGTATGGTGTAAGACTTGTCTTGTGTGGTCTGGACGGTGAACGAGTTCATGGCGTCCAAGATATTGATGTTCAAATTGAGCTCCTCGCGAACCCTACGCACTACGCAATCCTCCGGCGTCTCACCTTCCATGGGCTTGCCTCCTGGAAACTCCCATGTGCCGCTGTTGGACACCTGCTCGCCCCTATTGGCTGCCAAGATCATACCTTGACTGACAATCACTGCGCACGATACGTCTGTTGTTTGCATCTCTACCACTGTTCTTTCTGAGAAGATGGCGACATTTGTATTCCGCCAACTCCTTGTTATTAATACGAAAGTTCCCTCTGGAATGTTGAACGAACACTGCTAGTCTTTGGTCTTTTAACAGTTTCGCTCGTGTGCTGCCCCACGCGTTTTGCCACACATCAAGCCTTCCCGCTCTCTTTGGTGGGGTGGGAGTGCGCTATGTTGAGTGATGGGTTGGGGCGGCGCTTTGCGGAGCCTTAATACTCCGTCTTGTCGGTCTTTGCCTCCCAGGCCTTGAAGGTCTCTATGGCCTCATTGCCGAGGAGGTGCTCTTGTGGTATGGCTCGCTCGCTCTCCGGCGTAGCTATTTGCTTATATATGAATGAGTCGTCGAAATCGATGGCGGCTGCGTCGGCTTTCGTGTTGCCGTAGAAAATCTTGGAGATGTGCGCCCAGTAGATGGCGCCGAGGCACATGGGGCAGGGCTCGCACGAGGTGTAAATCTCCGACCCGCTGAGATCGAAGGTGCTCAGTCCCTTGGCTGCGTCGCGGATGGCGCGGACCTCGGCATGGGCGGTGGGGTCGTTCTCGGCTGTTACGCGGTTCACGCCGCGGCCGATGACCTTGCCGTCCTTCACGATGATGGCACCAAATGGACCTCCGCCCTCGGCCACGTTTTTCGTGGCCATGCGGATTGCTTCGCGCATGTACTCTTCTTTCTCCATGTCGTTGTTTATTAATTTCCCCGTCTTTGCGGGCGAAAATAGGTCCTCCTGTTGATTTGGCGAGTCGTTGCCCGCTTTGGTCCGCAAAAGGTTGATAAGTGTAAATTATTGTTCTTGTACAAAAATACAAAAAATCGCTTTATATGCAATCCGTTGTTCGCCCCTTTTCTCGGTTAATCTTTTCCTTGCTGCGCTTCTGTGTTGAGTGTCAAGTGTATATGATAGTTCGCTTCTCTATGTGCCGTCTGCGCTCATCGTTTGCATACCTCGGCCGTGCATATCTGTCGCCTCCGCATAGTATACTTCTTTTTGCATATTTATAATAAACAATTTGCCCTCCGCGTCGACCCCTAAGGGTTTTCCACGGAGGGCAAATTATCGTCAGCCTTGCGACTGCCGAAAATCCAAGATGTTAGGCTGTAACCTCTTTCTCGATTGCGAGCTTGCCACGGTAGTAACCGCACTCGCCGCAAACAGTGTGAAGACGGATAGCTGCGCCACAGTTAGAGCAAACGCCGAGGGTGGGGGCAACTGCCTTGTAGTGCGTGCGACGCTTGTCGCGACGGGTCTTGGAATGGTTTCGCTTAGGATGTGCCATTTCTCTTTACTTGAAAGTGTTTATATTACATTGTGTGCGTTTTCTTGTCGCGTCCCGTAGGCCGTGTCAAAACGCCTCTCTAAAAGTCTTTTTTTTGAGAGAGCCTTGCGGCTACTCTTTGTCTCGCAATTGCTTGAGGGCTGCCCAACGCGGGTCTATGTCGTCCTCGCCTTTGGCTTGCTGAGCCTCACGCTGCTTGCGCTTGACGTCCTCCTCGCTGCGGACCACGTATTTCTCGAGCTGGCCGAGCATCTCGGGGTCGCAAGTGGGATTACCGTCCTCGTCCAACGGATGTTCGCATCGCAGTGGTACCATGACAACCGCCATCTCGTAAATCCACTGCGCAAGGTCGAGCCTCTCTTCTACTGCGTCAACCTCATAAAGGTCGTCGTCGAGCTCCTCAAACTTGTCGCCAAGTTTTACGGTTACGCGCTCGCCGCAATCCTCGATAGGGTAGTCGAACCATCCGAGGCAAACGTCGCACTGAAGGTGAAGCGAGCCGGTGATGTCGAAGTCGAGAGTCATCATCTCGTCATTTTTATGGACGAGGACCTCTACATCCAGCTTGCCGGCCTCTACAAGCGCTCCTTCTATGCTGCTAAAGAGGTCCTCGCCACACTCAAAATTGAAAGTGTGGTCGCCGTTAGGCAACTGCCTGAGAGGTATGCTGTAATCTCTTTGCTCCATTGGGCTTTTCGCAAATTGCGGTGCAAAGTTAGTAAAAATATCCTTTCGACAATATGACTATCGTGTTATCTCTCTCATTTTTGCGCATATCGCAATCGTATTTCCCTCTTAACCCTCCGTTAACAACCGTGTAACGTTTTCTTAACAACCCGCCAATAATTTTGCCTCCGAACTTCAGAAATAAGAAATACACTTCAAATCAATGGACAATAACGCAAAGAACATTGAATGGATGGCAGGCAATTCTATCCGCCCTCTTGTCATTCTCGCTCTCTCTCTCATCTCTCTCCTTTTCTGCCGCGTGGCCACGGCTCAGTCCGTCCGCTTCGCTATCATCTCCGACGTACACGTCATGGCTCCCGAACTCCTTGAGCAGGATGGCGCCGCTTTCCAGGCCTACCTACAAGCCGACCGCAAGATGCTCACCGAGTCTGTAACCCTCGCTACTAAACTCCGTGACCGCCTTTTGGCTCAGCGCCCCGATTTCGTCCTCCTCACGGGCGACCTTACTAAGGATGGCGAGGTGGCTTCCCACAAGGAGCTCCGCTCTCTTATTATCGATCCCCTTGCCGCCGCTGGCATCCCAACTCTCGTAATCCCTGGCAACCACGATGTTCGCAATCCCCACGCCGTTCGTTTCGTGGGCGATACCACTTACCGCGTCCCGACCTTCACTCGCGACGAGTTCGCTCAGTTCTACACCGACTGCGGCTACGGTAAGGCCATCAGCCGCGATACTTCCTCCCTCTCTTATATGTATCAGCTCGCTCCTGGTCTCCGCATCCTCGCCCTCGACGCTTGCCGATATGACGACAACGACTTCGCTACCAACCATTGCTACCATGAGGGCCGCTTCAAGCAGACCACTTGGGACTTCGCCATCAAGCAACTCGACCTCGCTAAGGCTGAGGGTCAGAAGGTTATCTGCATGGTTCACCATGGCATCGTTGAGCACTGGAAGTATCAGGATGAGATGATCCCCGGCTACACCGTCGACGGTTGGAAGAACTACGCCCGCGAGCTTCAGCGTCATGGCGTGAACGTCGTCTTCACCGGCCACTCTCATACTCAGGATATTGTCTCTTTCGGTGGCAAGATTGAAATGGAATCCATCTCTGTGTCAGGCGATAAGATGGAGTGCCCCGATGAGGCTACTTCTGCCCTCTACGATGTCGAGACCGGCTCGGCCGTCACCGCCCCCTGCCCCTATCGCATTGTCTCTATCAACGACGGTTGCGCCGACATCCGCTCTTTCAACCTCATCGATGACGATGACGAGCTCAAGGCCCATGCCGAGGACGCCCGTTTCCGTGGCCTCGCCTCTGTAATCCATGATATGCTTGCCAAGTCTCTCCCCGAGCCTCTCCTCTCCGAGGTCACTAATGAGCTCGCCGACGATATGGCTCGCAACTATTCTGGCAATGAGACTTTTACCGATGCCGATAAGACCCGCATCGATGCCATCGCCAAGAACGTCCGAAAACTCACTTCCCTCAAGATGAGCCTCATCTTCCGCAAGGCCGCCGAGGCTATGCTTACCGACGACGGTGTGGACGATGACCACCTCTCTGTCCGCCTCTGGAATAAGTAACAGTCATACTCTATACCTCCATCACTCTATCCCGCATTTTAATCTCAACACCCTTATTATTATAACAACCTTATGCGTTTGCATCATCAACGTTTTCTCTCCCTCTCGGCGGCTCTGCTGCTCCCCGTGCTCCTCTATGCTCAGGATATCCGTGTGGCAGGCCGCGTCCAGAGCGCGACTGGTGAACCTCTGCCTGGCGTGGCTGTCGTGGTCAAGGGTACTACTATCGGTGTCTCTACCGATGCCGATGGCCGCTATGTCCTGCCGACCGTCCCCGCTGGCTCCACCCTCGTCTTCTCTTGCGTAGGCTTTGCGGATGCTGAGCGTCCCGCTGGCGCAAGCGTCAACGTCGAGCTCGCTGACGACAATGAGCTCCTTGGCGAGGTCATGGTCACCACTCAGAAGCGTCAGCAGACTTCTATCGATGTCCCCGTGGCTGTCAATGCTTTGGCTGGCAAGGACGTTGCTCTCCTCGGCGTCAAGCAGGTGGACGATATGGCCGACTTCATTCCCGGCCTCCAAGTCCAGATTCAGAGCCCCAACAACCCTGGCTACGTCATCCGTGGCGTGACCTCCGATGATGGCGCGTCTTATTCTCAACCGCGTATCTCTGTCTTCCAAGATGAGGTCTCTATCTCCCGCAGCCGTGCCTCTGTCGTCGAGCTCTTCGACCTTGAGCGCGTCGAGGTTGTCAAGGGCCCGCAGGGTACTCTCTTCGGTCGTGGAGCGGAGATTGGCGCCATCCATTTTGTGCGCCATCGCCCTACAGATAAGTTCGGTGCCGAGCTCAGCGTCAATTTCGGTACCCATGGCCAAATCGGTGCTTCGGGTTTCCTCAATACCCCTATCATCAGCGGCGAACTCGCAAACCGTTTCGCCTTCTCTTTCGACAGGCACGACGGTTATGTAGATAATAAGCTTGGCGGCTCGCTCAACGGTAAGAGCGCCATCGCTGTGCGCAACTCTACCCGCTTCTTCGCTGGCGACAATTGCGTTATCGACCTCGTTCTCGATTATCAGCATGACGACTATCCTGGCACCTCTTTCAAAAGCACTCGCATAGCTCCCGAAGGCGGCGATACCAATTTCTGGACCGCGGCCGCCCTCAACCGTGGCGATGAGCTCGGCATCAAGCGCGACCTCGGTGGCGCTACCCTCCTCATCGACGCTACTCTCTCCGACGCCCTCAAGATGTCCAGCATCTCGGGATTCCGCGCCTTCAAGGCCGACGAGGAGTTCGATGCCGACGGCACCTACCTGCCTCTCCTCGACTGCTCTGAATATGCCAAGGGACGTCAGTTCAGCCAGGAGTTCCGCTTCAACTTCGACGCCTCCGACCGTCTCAACGGTTTCTTCGGCGCAAGCTATTTCTACGAGAACTCCAACCAGGAGGTGGGCATCACCACCAATATGCAATACCTCTACCCGGCCTACGCCTACCAAGGTTTCGCCGCTCAGGCCAAGCCTCAGTTTGAGCAGTATGCCGCAATGCTACCCAATCTTCTTCCCTCGTCCATGGAGGCCTACAAGCCAGCTCTCACTGCTCTTATGAGCAGTCTTATGGACAAGTGGTTTCCCGAGTCTTATGACCCGACGGTGCCCGTCTCCACCACTCCCGATTTCTATGGCGACATCAATTCTGCCCTCACTCAAGCTCTCGGTGTCAGCCTGGATAATATCGCGGCTATGCTCGGAGAGAGCGGTCAGAGCCTCGTCTCGACCCTCAAGGCCATGAGCGCACTCCCTCTCAACTCGGCTTATTCTGAGTCCTCTACCAACTACGGCATCAACCAGGCTGCCGAGATTTTCGCCGACGCTACGTTCAACATTGTTGGTGGTCTCTCTTTCTCCGCTGGTCTCCGTGGCTCATATGAGCATCAGAAGACTGAGTACGAGAGTCCTACGGAGCCCGATCCCGTCTTTGGCGCCATTATGTATCAGCCGTCGGAGCGAGTCTCTGCTTCGGATGACTACCTCTCTTGGGTTGGCCGCACCGCCCTCCAATATGTCTTCGGTCGCAACAATGCCTACGCCAGTGTGTCGCGTGGCCGTCGCCCCGGTGTCATCGCCTTCAACAATAGCCCCGACGACATCAGCCGCCTCCGCCCTGAGATTATCGTAAGCTACGAGGCTGGCATCAAGGGCATCGTTGCCAAGGGTCACCTCGCATACGACTTCAGCGCTTATTACTATGACTGGAGCCACTTCCAGACCACCCGTCTCTCCGAGAGCTCCACTTCCGCAGCGCGCATCTACGTGGCCGACGACGCCGGCAAGGCTCACAGCTTCGGTCTTGAGGCTGGCCTCAAGTGGTCGCCTATCCGCAGCCTCGTCCTCTTCGGCAACTATTCTTACATCGACGGCAAGTTCAACGACAACGATGGCAACGGTCAGCCCCAGGAGTACGCTGGCAACCGCTTCCGCCTCACTCCCGAGCACTCATTCTCTGTAGGTGCCGACGTCATGTTCCCTCTCCGCAATAAGATGGGCATCTTCGTCCGCCCCAGCTACGCCTATAAGAGCAAAGTCTACTTCGAGGACTCTAACGAGGAAGAACTCTCTCAGGATGGCTACGGTCTCCTCAACTTCGTGGCCGGCTGGCAGTTTAAGCCCCGTAAGGTCCGCTTCGAGGCCAGTGTCTACGGCAAGAATGTCCTCAACGAGCACTTCCTTGTCGATGCCGGCAACAGCGGCCGCCAGATTGGCTTCCCCACCTACGTCCCAGGTGCTCCTAGCAACTTCGGCATAACCCTCAAGGCGGGTTTCTAAAATCCTCCCACCGCATCGTCACCTAATCTTTGCGTCAGCCACCTCGCAGTTGGACTTCGGTCCGCCAGCGGGGTGGCTTTTGCGTGCCTACAAAAAACTTCTAACTGTGATCTAAGAACTGATAACTATGAACTGTGCATTGCGAACTAAGAACTGTGCACTGTGAAACTGTGCACTGTGAACTAAAAAAGCTTTCCCCCACCATCGCAGTCTCCAAGCAAGCACCCGGAGTAGGATGGTGGGGGAATCCCTTTTTGTGATAGTCCGCCTCTTGCGCCGTCTTATGCGGCCGAGGCTGTCTGGATGTTTTCCTGCTTGGCCATCGCCTCGCCCATCTTGAGGGCTTTCTCGTTGGCTGGCAACAGGTTGTGGTATCGTTCGGGTAGTGTCTTCTTGAGGCTCTCCATTATGGCGTCGTCGTCCATGATGCGGTTGATGCTAAGGAGCGAGCCGAGCACCATGATGCCCGTCATCTTCTGCAATCCGTTGGCGTTGGCCGTCTGAGTGGCGTCTACACTATATATCTGTATGTCGGTGCGCTTCGGGCGCATCTGTATGCCGTAACTGTCGTAGATGAGTATACCGCCGGGTTTTACTCGGCTTTCGAATTTCGTGAGGCTCTGCTGATTGAGGGCTATGACGACGTCGTATGTGTCTACGATGGGCGAACTGATGCGCTCGTCGGAGATGACAACGGTGACGTTGCTCGTGCCGCCCCTCTGCTCGGGACCGTAGCTCGGCAGCCATGTGACCTCTTTGCCGCGGAGAACGCCGCCGTAGGCCAAAGTCTTGCCCATCGAGAGGACACCTTGTCCGCCAAATCCAGCTATTAGAATTTCACTCGTCATATCAGTCGTACTTTTTTATTGTCTGTGGCTTAAAATCTGAGGGCATGGTCGCCTATGTTCTGCTGCTCGGGAGCGGTGTACGGACGGGCCTCAATGTGCTTGTCGAGGGCCTTGAGTGTTCCCATCTTCATACTCTTCATTCGCTCGTCCAGCCATGCGTTGGCATCGTGAGGCGTCATCTTCCAGCCTGAGCAACATGTGCCCATGAACTCTATTACGCTTGTGCCGCGCTTGGCTATGGTGTTCTCAAAGGCTCTGCGGAGGGCTTTCTTGGCGTGGATGACGTTCTTATATGTCGTCACGCATTCGCGGCTCACGAAGCATGTGCCTTCGGTGCGGCAGAGCAACTCTGTTATTGGCAATGGATATCCATTGAGCTCTACGGTGCGCCCGTCGGGACACGTCACGGTCTTCATTCCGAGCGGCGTCGTGGGGGCCATCTGTCCACCCGTCATGCCGTAGACGGCGTTGTTGACGAAGATGATAGTCATATTCTCGCCGCGGTTGCATGCGTGTATAACCTCCGGCGTGCCAATGGCGGCGAGCTCTCCGTCGCCCTGGTATGTGAATACCATCTTGTCGGGCTCGAGTCGGTTGACGGCCGTGGCCACAGCAGGCGCACGTCCATGGGCAGCCTCCACCCAATCGATGTCTATATAGTTGTATATGAACACGGAGCAGCCAACGGGGCTGACGCCTATCACCTTGTCGTCCAGGTGCATCTCGCTCAGCACGTCCGCCAACACCTTGTGTATCGTGGCGTGCGAGCAGCCTGGGCAGTAGTGCATATTGGCGTCGGTCATAAGCCGAGGCCTCTTATACACCACGTTGTCGTCTATCTTAAGGCTATTTACGTCCATATCGTTTTTTGTCTGTCTAATGTTCCCCAGAAATGTGGAGTCAGGGGGAAATCTTAAATCCTAAAGGAAGCTCTGCCACCGTAAAGAAGCAACTCCCCAAAATAACAGCGACTGAGAACTGCTAACTGTGCACTGTTAACCGTTAACTGCTAACCGTTTCGCTGCTTCTACGATCTCGGTAGGCGTCAGTATCACGCCGCTGCCGAGCCTTCCGAAATGCTCCACGGGTATGCGGCCATTGACTGCCAAGCGCACATCGTCTATCATCTGACCGGCGTTGAGCTCCACTACGAGCATCGACTTGGCGTGGCTTGCCGCATTAGCGATAGCCGCCTTCGGGAAAGGCCAAAGGGTGATGGGCCGCAAAAGTCCCATCTTTATTCCCTCCGCACGGGCAATCTCCACTGCCTTGGTGCATACGCGTGCCGACGATCCGAAGGCCACGAGGATAATGTCCGCGTCCTCTGTCTTTATCTCTTCATACCTCACGCACTCGCGCTCGGCGCGTGCATAACGGTCCTCGCGCTCCTGGTTCTTTATCTCCATCTGCGCGGGGTCCAGTTCGAGGCTCGTGATGCGGTTCTTGGACATGCGGTGGCGCATGGTGCCGTTGGCTGCCCATGGAGCGCGAGCCTCTACTTCGGCGGGTGTCAGTCGCTTGCGCGGCTCGGGTAATTCCACCTTTTCCATCATCTGGCCAATGGTGCCGTCGGCGAGTATCATGGCTGGGTTGCGGTACTCAAATGCCCAGTCGAATGCTTGGGCCACAAAGTCCGCCATCTCCTGTACGCTTGCCGGAGCAAGGGTGAAGACGTGGTAGTCGCCATGTCCGCCACCGCGCACCGCCTGGTAATAGTCGCCCTGGCTGGGCTGTATGGTGCCGAGGCCTGGACCGCCACGCATGACGTTGACGATGAGGCAAGGCAAGTTCGCTCCGCACATATATGATATGCCGCCCTGCATGAGGCTGATGCCTGGGCCGGAGGACGACGTCATTGCCATATGGCCTGTAGCGGCGGCTCCGTATACCATATGTATGGCGCCCACCTCACTCTCGACCTGCATAACTGTCATGCCCGTCGTTTTCCAAGGCCTCTCGGCCATGAGGGTCTCCATAATCTCGCTCTGCGGAGTTATGGGGTAGCCGAAATAGGCGTCGGCGCCGCATCGTATGGCAGCCATGGCAAGCGCCTCGTTGCCCTTCATTAGTCTGACGTCTCCGCTCATTCCTTTTTCTGTAGCTCCTCCTGAAGCATTTGTGGCACCCTGCTCTTGCGGTACACCGTTATGCACCCGTCGGGACATATCAGCGCGCAGCTTGCGCAGCCTATGCACCTGTCGGGGTGTATCTGCTCCGAGTGACGAAATCCGCGTAAGTTGACTCCGTCGGACAGGCGCAGCGTGTGGGCCGGGCATTCGTATACGCACAGCTCGCATCCTTTGCATCGCTCGGCGTCGATACTCACCACGCCTTGCTGTAGGGTGGCGTGCACCGCCCTCAGGACAACTTGGTGTGCGCCGTCGGCTATGCCGCTTTTGCCTTTTATCTTTTCGGTCATTGTCGTTTCTGTATATTGCGCCGCGGACCTTCTCGTCCGCAAACGAATGCAAAGAAAATCGTGTCGCGCACGTCGCGCAATCTATATGCCGCCTCCTATGCCCGAAAGTGGCTTTAATGCCCGTTTCTGGGGTGAAATCGCGAAATGCGGGGTGAGCCGCGTGACATGTCTGGGACGTGTGGGGCGAAATTTTCTCACCCAATTGTGTCGAATAGTTAAAAACACGTATGCAATATCTGTTGCGAATATGCATCCGTGCGCACTCGAAATCATCCTAATTCCCCCTTCGCCCCACCTCAGCGCTCTTCCAAGTTCGCCCGATTCTTCATGGGCAAACTGCAGTGCCGGTTATATCTAGATGCTAAGAAACGGCTCGTTCCTTTTTATCGAGGTGAAAAATGAGCAGATGCTCTATGCGGTTAACTCCTCACGACTGAAGGCTGATAAGCAACAAAAAAAGGCCGTCGGACTCCTAATGAGCCCGACGACCACATTAATATTTAATAATAAAGAGCTAAACGCCTACTTGACCAAGTGAGCCCCAAGCTCCGGCACAAGCTGACCAATCTCTTCAGCCGCCATGTGCGATACCTTAGTTGCACCCTCAATATTAAGGTGAGTGTTGTCCTTCTTTCCGTCGGGGTACGCCTCTACGGTGCCGGGCTCTGCCCATACGTAAAGCTCGCGGCTCTTAATCGGTCCGTAGCCCTGCACGAGCTCGCGCGTCATCTTGTTCATATCGATAAAGAGGACGCCCTCCTCCTCGGCAGCCTTTTGTGCTGCGGCAAGATACTCTCCGTGGGTCTCAATAAGGCTGTCGCCCTCTGCGTCGAGTTGCTCAGACTGACCTGCCTTGTCGTCCTGCGCGACGGCGTCGGCCACCTTGGCGAAGTTGCGGCGGACAATGGAGTTACATATAATAGGTGTGGCGCCTTTCTCCTTGGCCTCGCGGGCGAAGCGACGGAGGTTGGCAATGTAGTCGCCCCATGGCTCGGTGTGGCGCGCCGTGTCGGCCTTCTCGTCGTTATGGCCGAACTGGATTATCACGTAGTCGCCCGCCACGAGCGAGTCGCGGACTGCGTCCCAACGTCCCTGGTCGATGAAGCTCTTGGTGGAGCGGCCGTTGATGGCATGGTTCGATACGACCACCATGGAGTCGAAGCAAAGGGGCAGCATCTGTCCCCATCCGCGCTCCTGGTTACCCTTCTCGGTGGGCTTGTTGGCCATGGTTGAGTCGCCAATCATGTAAATCTTCTTCTTAGCCTCGGGCGACGACGTGCAAGCCACGAGGGCTGCCAGTCCCGCCATGGCAATGGCTTTGATGGCTGTTTTCATTAGCTTGGTATTGTAATTTTTTGTGGATTTTGTTGTTTGCAGGGCAATATTTCATCACCTCTGCCGTTAACATATAAAGCAAAAATAGTCAGCTTTTACGGCCTAATGTCACTTTATGTGGCAAAAATGAAAAAAAATGGCTGGCGGAGTTCGCCCGCGCTGAAATATTTGCTAACTTGGTACTCGATTTCGGGCGCATTCTGCGGTGGTTTGCGCCACGCGATCGTCGCATTGCTTGTAGTTACGTAAAGTTTAACAACTTATGGAAGCCAAAAAGACACCAAAGGCCGACTTGGAGAACAAGAAGATTCTCTTCACCGAGATCGGTCTGGCTGTGGCCCTCGGCATCACCCTGGCTGCCTTCGAGTGGACTTCTGAGGATGTCTCCATCCAGAACCTTGAGGTCCAGCAAGAGGAGGTCGTCGAGGAGGAGATGGTCCCTGTCACCACGCAGGACCAAGTCAAACCGCCACCACCACCACCTCCCCCACCACCAGTGGCCGAGTCGCTTACTATCGTCGACGATAACACCGAGGTAGCTGAAGACTTCGATTTCAACTCCGAGATGGATGAGAACACCGAGGTCGAGATCCGAGAGGTCGAGGCTGAGGTCGTCGAGGAGGAGGAGCCTGCTGAGCAGGAGGTCTTCCTCATCGTTGAGCAAATGCCTGTATTCCCCGGTGGCGACACCGAGCTTCGCAAGTACCTCGCATCCGCTGTCAAGTATCCTGTCATCGCGGCAGAGAACGGCATCCAGGGTCGCGTATTCGTTAAGTTCGTCATCGCTCCCGATGGCTCTGTCACCAACGTCGAGGTTGCTCGTCCTTTCGACCCGAACCTTGATAAGGAGGCAGTCCGCGTCGTCAAGTCCATGCCTAAGTGGACCCCTGGCAAGCAGCGTGGTAAGGCCGTCCGCGTATCCTACACTGTGCCTATCAACTTCGTCCTCCAGTAGTCATCCGACTGCTTGAGCCCGATATGGCGCAAAAGCATTAGCCCGACACTCATTTCCCTTTGAGTGCCGGGCTTTTTGTTTTTTTAGGGAGCCAAGAAGCCCTCCCTCCCTTAAAAATTGCTATTTCCAATTGTCAATCCGCTTTTACATACTAACTTTGCGCCCGGTTGGCCAAATCCCCCCCCTTTGCCGCTAACCCATACAATAAGAGAACCAAACATTTAGCACTACAATAAATGGAAGTCATCAGCACAGTCGCGGAGCTCAAGGCCCGCGTGGCAGATGCCCGTAAGGCCGGACAAACGGTCGGCCTCGTCCCTACCATGGGAGCCCTCCACGTCGGTCACCTCTCGCTCGTCAAGAAAGCTTGCGCCGAGAACGGTTTCGTCGTCGTCAGCGTCTTTGTCAATCCCACTCAGTTCAATAACCCCGAGGACCTCCGCACATACCCGCGCACACTCGATGCCGACGTGGCCCTCCTATCGGCCAACACGTCAGCCAATGTAGTCTTCGCCCCCACGGCCGAGGAAATCTATCCTACTCCCGACACCCGCGTTTTCAATCTTGGCCCCGTCGCCGAGGTCATGGAGGGCGCACACCGTCCCGGCCATTTCAATGGCGTTTGCCAGATCGTCTCCAAACTCTTCGCCTACGTTTCGCCTGACAAGGCTTACTTCGGCGAGAAGGATTTCCAGCAGATCGCTGTCATCAAGCAGATGGTCAAGCAGTGCGACTTCAAGCTCGATATTGTCGAGTGCCCCATAGTCCGTGAGGCCGACGGTCTCGCCGTCTCTAGCCGCAATACCCTGCTTACCCCTGAGCATCGCCAGGCCGCCCCTCATATCCATGAGGTTCTCGAGGACTCCAAGGCTCTCCGCGCGGAGAAGTCTCCCGCAGAACTTATCGAGTGGACCGTTGCCAAGATTAACGAGAATCCTCTCCTCGTGGTTGAATATTATGAGATTGTCGATGCCCTTACCCTCCAGCCAATCAAGGCCTGGAGCGAGAGCGATGCCCCTCATGGCTGCATCACTGTCCAGGCCGGCAACGTCCGCCTTATCGACAATATCTCTCTCAAGTAGTCCGCGCGGCTCGGTCTGCCCACATCAAGAATATACTCTTACACTAACTATATAGCATCAGCATTGCCATGTTCGTCACTCTGATGAAGTCCAAGATCCACGACGTCTCGGTCACGCAAAGCGACCTCAATTACGTCGGCAGCATCACCATAGATGAGGATCTTATGGACGCGGCTGGCATCTTCCGCAACGAGAAGGTGCAGGTGGTCGACAACAACAACGGTGAGCGTTTCGAGACCTACGCCATCGCGGGTGAGCGCGGTTCGGGTGTCATTTGCCTCAACGGCGCCGCGGCTCGCAAAGTGGCTGTTGGCGATGTCGTTATCATTATGGCCTACGCTATGATGACCCCCGACGAGGCTGCTACGTTCAAACCGAAAGTGATTTTCCCCGATACGCTTACCAACAAGCTTTTGCATTGATGCGTGTCGGTTTCGGGCGTTGGCTCGATAAATTAAAAAGCCTGGCAGATGGCGGCCTTATCGTCTTCTGCCTGGCTTTTGCCGTATATGTGCTCACCGTTGGCCCGGACGTTTCTCTGTGGGACTCTGGCGAGTTTGTCTGTTGCGCCGTGGGCCTCGATGTGGGTCACCCGCCCGGAGCTCCACTCTATTGGCTGATTCTCCGGATCGCCACGATGCTCGTGCCTGCGGCCTATGCCGCTTTGGCGTGCTCTGTCGTTTCGGCTCTCTGCTGTGCCGGTGCCGCTGCTGTGCTTTCGCTCGTTGTGCGTGAAGTTTTGCTATGGTGGGCCGAGGGCTCTTCGTCCGTGCCCTCCCGCTTGTCACTCTTCGTGGCGCAAACATCCGCAGGCCTCGCTTGGGCTTGGGCGGATAGTGTCTGGGCTGTGGCGGTAGAGACGGAAGTCTATGGCGCGGCGAGCCTGCTCGGTTTCTCTCTCCTTCTGTTCGCGCTGCGGTGGCGGCATGGCGGAGACGGCCGTCTCCTTGCACTTGCGTGCCTCTTCGTCGGTCTACTTGCTGGCGTTCATTGGCTTGGGTGGCTTATGCTGCCGTTGGCTACTGCCGTCGTTGGCGAACGGTGGGGTAGGCGTGGCATGGTTATGGGCTTTCTTGGCGGTTGCGTGGCTGTGCCACTTCTAGCGTGGCTCGCCTCGGGCCATTTCTTCGATTTTGCCGCACTGTGTGATTTTGCCGCCGTCAATGTCTTCTGTCTCCCAGTGGGCGTCGGTTGGGCTGTTGGCTCGGTGCTTGTTGTGGCTCTGCTGCTCGGTCTTGCCGCCTATTGGCGCGGGCGTAGGGCGGGGGCTTGCGCTCTTGCTCTGTTGCTTGTCTCCGTGGGTTTCTTGTCCTTCGCTATTCCTCTTTTGCGAGGTGGAGTTGCGGCTGTCAGTGTCAGCTCGCCCTCTGATGCTCAACGCCTTTCGGATTATATGCGGCGCAGCCAATATGGTTCTCGCCCCCTCTTCTACGGCCCAACATATGCTTCCCGTCCCGATGGATTCGAGTCGGAAGTATCAATGAGATATGATGCCGCCGAAGGCCGTTATGTGCCCTCAGAGCAAGTGGCCGACTATTCCTACCCTTCGGACCAAAAGTCACTCTTCCCTCGCATGTCAATCCGCGACGAAGAGGCTCTCTGGGCATACAATGTTTGGGCAAGTCCCGAAGGTTGGCCGGACTCGATTCCCTCGCTCTGTGCTAATATCCGCTTTCTCCTCTCGTACCAGATGGGCCATATGATGGCCCGCTACGTAATGTGGAATTTTTGCGGTCGGCAAAACTCGCGCATTGGCGACGGCGGCTATCTCAGTGGCAATTTTATTTGTGGCATACCATCTCTCGACCGAGCTCGCATCCACCTCGAAGAGTATGACTCACCTGCCGAAGGACGTTATGTCCTTTTCGGTATCCCCCTCATTCTCATACTAATCGGCTGCGTGTTGACCGTCCGCGGCGCACCTCTCCGTATTTCGCTTCTCCTATTTGCGTGGGTTGTCGTCACGGGTCCCGCCCTCGCTTTCTATGTCGATATGCCGCCCTACGAACCTCGTGAGCGCGATTATATCTTTATTCTCCTCTTTGCCGCTCTCTGTGTCTTCCTCGGCTTCGCTCTTTGGAGAATATACATCTTTGCTGAACGGTGGGTGGGCAAATTATCAAACCGTTTGGGGCTGATCAGCAAACGCGTAGTGGCTGCCATTGCCGCCTTTGCCGTCCCGACTCTTATGGCTGTCGGGGGCTTCGCTCCGCATGACCGTTCGGGCGATACCCTTGTGGCCGATATGGCAAAGAGTGTTCTCGACCTTTGTCCTGCCGATGGCGTAATCGTCGTGGGTGGCGACAATGACACCTATCCTCTGTGGTATGCGCAGGAAGTCCTTGACTATCGGCGTGATGTGCGTGTGGTAAACTTCGGTCTGCTCTCTGCCGATTGGTATGTGGCTTCCCTCGCGCGTGCAGGCCGTGGCAACGCTCCTTTGCGTATGCGCCATGCCGACCTTGCGGCTCGTCTCCGTCTCCAAAACACATGGCTTTTGCCTGGTGGCCCGGATACTCTCGAACTCAAAGATTTACGTCCCGCTTCTGAAACCGCCCTCGGCCAGAGTTTCTATCTCCCTTCCGATGCCCTTTGGCTTTCTTTTGCCGACACGTCGGTAGTCCTCCATATGGCCAAGGAGTCTCTCGACCCCGCCGAACTCCTTCTCCTTGAGATGGCTGCGGAAAATAGCGCCCGCCGCATCTGCCTGATGCCTAATGTCGTGCCGACGGAGAGTCTCGGTCTGCGCCCTTATCTGAAAGACATTGGCCCAGTGGCGTATCTAGTCCCCGACACCAACGATATTTCGCCACTCGGACGTTGGCAACTTTTCAATGGCGCTATGCATTTGCCAGATTCAGAGGCTTTCTCCCCTTCGTCCGATGAGATTGACCAACTCGACCGTCTTTGCCTCCGTCGCTTCTGTAACGACGTGGCCGAGGATGCCCTCGCTCGTGCTGATGTCGGCTCGGCTGTCCTTGCTTTGCGCTCTTCACTTTCGTGGTTGCCAATTTCTCTTGGCTCTCTCGACGCCGAGGAACTGCGCACCGCCCGTCTGCTCCATCGTGCTGGCGAGAAATACCTTGCCCGCCGTGCGCTAACCGATATTGCTTCCCGCTGCTCGCTGACTCTCCGTCGTGCTCAAGCTCTTGCCGAAGGAGCTCCTGCCACGTCTCGTGCTCTTGTTGATGGCATATCGCCTCTTACTCTTGAACTTGTAGACGTTCTCCGAGAGACGGGGAATGACGATGTTGCTCTCGGCCTCGCCAATCTTATCCGCTCTCTGCCTGTGGCACAATAATTCCTTGCATCAAATTTTTTTTGAGCTTTGTTCTATGCTGGAAATTAGTCGTTTGCGATTATTTATGCATTTTAGCTGAAAATATATCCTATTTGGCCGAAACAATGCGCAGTGGTTTCCGTATAATAGATTAAGGCGCGTCTTTTTACTCTGTTATTGTTCCTCCATTCCCTCCGAGATGCGCAAGAGTAACTCTGTTTCGTTATGGCCGGAAGCAACCCTATTTTTGAGCGACTGTCGCAAAGTGGCGTCTTTTTTTGGGACGCCTCGCAGAGCCGTGAGTTCGAGGTAAGTGACAACTTCCGCGACTTCCTTGGCATCAATGCGAACAAGTTCGGCGTGGAGGTGCTCCGTAAGTTCCTTAGCGAGGAGGCTATAGACATCTCTTTCCGCAAGTCCGGTCTGGGCGAGAATGAATGGCACACGGTATGGTCTGTTGGCGTAAGGGACTACGGCATACGCGTTGTACGCATACTTCGCTATTTCGATGCCAATGGGGTTGCGCATTCGATAGGCACGGCGACTGTCGAGAACGACGGTTCGAGCAAGACAATCGTCATGCCCCGCACGGTTGACGAACCCATCTCTATTTTCGATGGCAATGCCGCCGGTTACTACCAACGCCAAATGGCCAACGGCCGCGCGGCTACGTACGACCTCATTGCCGATATGAACAAGGCGTTCCGTTCCCATTTCCCGCCCGACCTTATGGTCTCGATTTGGGAAAAGGTCGGCGACGAATATATATGCGTCTCTGTGGCCGGTCAAATTATGACCGCTCTGCGCCACGATGTCTTCCACGTCGGTTTCCGCTACAAGTCCAAATTGATGGACCTTGTCTGCAAAACATATGGCGTCCAGCTTTTCGAGTCGCTGGACGAGTTCCGTAAAATTTCCGATCGCGAGGTGCAGGGTCTCGTGGATTCCGGTTGGCACAACGGTGCCATTTGCACAATCCGCTCAATAGATACCGGCGGTGCTTGGGGTTTCGTCTCTTGTGGCTCCATTCGCCAACGTCATTGGCCTACCGAGGAGAAACAGCGTCTGCAACTCCTCTCTGACTCGCTCTCCGTCCTCATGGCGCAAACGAGTGCCTATCAGCAGGTTTTTCATAATCTCGTCATCTCGCAGCTCGCCTGTGAGGTGGGCGGTTTCACTACGTGGCAATGGGATGTGGTGAACCATAAGCGCACTCTCCTTATGGCGGATGGCTCGATTGTGGATGTGCCATATGACCTCAATGTGCACCATGACGACCATGATGCCTATCTCGCTGCTTTCGATGAGGTGGCCAGCGGTCGTAAGTCCACGTTCAACCTCCGCCTCCGCGTGCGTCTGACGGGTAGCACCAAAGTCAAGTGGTTCGAGGTCTCTTGTAAGGTCGTGACCTATGGCGTCGATGGCCGCGCGGAGACTATTGTTGGCATCTCGCGTGATATCGATGAGAGCGTGCGTGCCGAGGAGATTAAACAAAAGGAGATTGACCAGCGCAACGAGATTTACGATAAACTGCCTGCGGTAATTGCTTTCTGCGACGTCAACGGCGTCCAGAAATACATCAATCAGCGAGCAATAGATACTTTTGGTCTCCGCTCTATCGACGACAGGAATGGCATCAATTTCTTCGAGTGCCCGCTGATCTCCGAAGAGCAGAAGGGCCTCATCCGAATGCGCGATGCCTGCTCAATCGACCTCATATACAATTTTAAGAAAATCCGAGAGTCTGGCTACTACCGCACTTCTCGTACTGATGCCGTAGAGATTACCATCCGCTCCGCCAAACTCTATTCTGGCGGTGTCCTTACGGGCTACCTTTTTGTCTATATCGACAGGTCGCTCCAAGTGGCGCAGGAGAAGCGCATAAGCCTCCTCGACGGTTTCTTTGCCGAGATCGGCCGTGTGTCCAAGATAGGTGTCTGCCAGTTCGGACAAGGTGGTTTCGTGTCTTCTCAGTGGAACCGCAACCTCCAAGTCGAGGGCGCAGCAGTCCCCATTAAGTCTCTTGCCTCCGAGGCGGCGGACATATCCGACCTCGCCAGGGTCAATGAGGCCATAGC
>CAVGTO010000001.1:5415-36203 GCA_963631865.1 Eggerthellaceae bacterium | reverse complement strand
CTTTACGACAATAAGTCCGGCATCTGCACTCATCAAGTGCGGGTCCGCCAGCACGATGGTCAGCATGTCGTAAACTTCCATTTCTCGTTCTCCGAGATTGTAAGTGAGGTCGTCGCCATTTCCGTCGATGTCACCGAGCAGGAGGAACGCAAGGATGCCATTGTCCGAGCCCTCCGCAAGAGTGAGCAGGTGGAGAGCCTTCGCTCGCAATTCTTCAACAACGTCAGCCACGAGCTACGCACCCCGCTCAACGCCATCGTCGGTTTCTCCGACCTCATCGCGCAGACGCAGACTGAGGGCGACTTGGCTCGCTACGCTATGATTATCCGCCGTAGCAACGAGCAGCTGCTCAACCTCATAGATGGCATTATGGAGCTATCGCAACTCCAGACGGGCAACCGCCGCTTCGTCCGCCAAATGATTGAGGTTGATTCCATTGTCTCCGAGTCCTTCGATCGTATGGATGGCCGTCAGAGAGATGGCGTGCAGTTCATTGCCACCCACGAGCCTGCCTTGCGCGAGTTCCGCGTACCCATCGATGCCGTAACAACTACGAAGATCGTCAGTGAACTTATATCCAACGCCTTTAATGCCACCCACAGCGGTTGCGTAGTGCTTTGGGCGAGCGTCGAGAGCGACTACGTCTATTTCCATGTCTCCGACACTGGCACGGGCATTCCCGACGACAAGGTGAACTCTATCTTCGATGTCTTTGTCAAGGTCGATGAGTTCAGTAAGGGCGCCGGCATCGGCCTCCCGCTCTGCCGCGAGATGGCTCGTCAGATGGGCGGCGATATTGGTTTCGAGACTACCCTCGGCAAGGGTTCGCATTTCTGGCTCAAGCTGCCAATCCTTGTGGCGGGTGCTCCTGAGTCAGCGACAGACAGGTCTGCGCAAACCAATGTGGTCGTAATGCCTCATTGGCAGGACCTCTCTCTCTCCGTCTCACTCCTTATGCCGCAGTGTAATGTCTTTAGTTGCATGCGTTCCGAGTTCTCGCGCGTCTGGATGGACAATCGCCCGGTGCTCTCGATTCTCGACGTCCGCGAGTGCCCAGATGTCATAGTTCGTTTTGTCGAGAACATCCGTTCTTTCGGCGACAAGTACAAGGTGATGGTTGTTAATACTTCCGATAGTGGAATTTTGGAAGCCGACCTCATTAAGGCTGGTGCTGCCGTTGTGGTAGAAGCCCCTCTGTCCGAGTTCTCTCTTTCTAAGGCTATTGCGCATGTCATTGGCGAGGATCTTGTCGTTACCCCTCCGCAAGAAGTGTGCCGTATCATATCATAATTTCTGGCGCTTCCCCTTTCCTAATAAATATTTTCCACCTCTTTCACGCTTATGTCTCAGCGTCTCTTGCCCGCAGGAGGGCATATTGCCATTGTCGCGCCTTCGGGTGCCCTTGCCTATGAATATCTTACGTGTGGCGTGGGTGCGTTGCGCTCGGCTGGTTATGTGGTGGACGTTATGCCTCACGTTGATGGTCCACGAACGAGCGTCTTCTCCGCTCCTGAAAATTTGCGTGCTGCCGACCTTGTAGAGGCTCTTATGCGGGACGATATCGATGCCGTATGGTGCGCCCGCGGTGGCTATGGTGCCATGCGCACTCTTGAGGCTCTCAATGCCTTTGGCGGATGGCGAAAGGTTATGAGTGCGACGGATAAGATTATTGTAGGCTTCAGCGATATCACTGTTCTTCATGCAGCTTCGGTGCAGTGCGGGCGTTGCGGTATTCTCGGCCCGATGCTTAAGCATATTTCAAATCATCGGATGGAGTCGCCCGACGTCGCGGCTACTCTCTCGCTTCTCCGTGGCAATGGTTTCTCGCTCAGGCGTCCTGCGATGCCTGGTAGCCGCAATGGTGAGGCCGAGGGCTCTCTTATAGGCGGAAATCTATCGATTGTCTATTCTATGGCTTCCACGCCTCTCATGCCTTCGCCCGAAGGGGCTATACTTTTCATTGAGGATCTTTCTGAATACCGCTATCACATCGACCGTATGATCCGCGCGCTCCGTTTCTCTGGCTTCCTCTCGCGTCTCAAGGGTATAATTGTTGGGCAGATGACGGGTATGAAAGATGGCGCCACGGTTTTCGGCTCCGATGCCTTCCAAATTATATCAGATGCGGTGGCGGACTACGGCTATCCCGTCTTCATCGGCTATCCGTCGGGTCATGCCCCTGAGGAGAACTATCCCGTGCTCATCGGTGGCCATTGTCGTATGACGGTCGGCGGTGGCGTTGCTGAAGTTGATATGTGGATGAAGTAGGGGTTACATTCCCCAAATATGTATTTCTCGCCCACGGTATTCCCGTGTCTCGTGAAATATCTTCTCCTCCCAAGTCTTGTCTTTTGACCTGTCGAAGATCACAAAATGGCCTTCGTCGCCTATCCCGCACTTGTCTATATATCCATAGGTCTGTTCGAGGCCTCGCTCAATACACTTTTCTCTGTCTCCGCGCAATATCTTGAGCTCTATTACGATATATTGCATAGGACCTCCGACTTTGTCAGTCAGCGGTTTGCGCACCAGTATGTCTGTGCGTCCCCTGCCAATGCCGTATTCACGGTCTATGTATCCGCCGCCGTTGACAATGCGTTGCAAGAAGGCCTGCATGAGAAGCTGAGGCCCGCTCTCCTTGTAATCAAATTTCTCAATCCACGAGTCGGCATTCTGACGGAAGAATTTTTGAAACTCAATCATGAGTTTGCTCATGTCGATACGGCCGTCGGGGCGGAAATACCAAGCCCTGTCGCTTCCTGCAAACATCTCTTGAGTCGTCCACGTGAGTTCGCGCGGGATGACTTCGCGGTATATTGCGTTAGCAATACGAAGTGGTTGCCCGGTCTTTATCAGCCCGAGGTCTATGCAATATTGCACGTCGTCTTGTGGCACCAGGCTTTCAGCCGCATCGCTGTCCCCCGCTATGATTGGTGCCAAGACACGCCTTACCCGCTCCTCGCTTAGTCTCGCGTTGAGTTGGTCGATGTGCGTCTCCCTACGATATATAATGCGTTCTTGCGCACGGTATATCATGTCGGCCGTTATCCTTACCCTTCTGTCGCGGTTCTCGCGCATATTTTCCGTCACTTCGTACGCCAGTGCGTTCACGAGCCATGGCTGTCCCTCCGTCGCTTCCCAAACCAGTCGGAGGCTGTCATTCTCGAATATCTGTCCCGTGGCGGCTGTGTGCTGCCAGTACAGTTCGCGGATCTCTTCCTTCGAGAAGTCGCCAAGGCGGAGCGATGCCGCCTTGATGTTGAATGCTGAGCCGCCAGTGACAACTTCCTGATTCGACTGCGTGATGCGGTAGTCTCGTACGTCCCTCACTCCGCATAGCACGATGGTCTGCGGGAATTCGGCAGGCCGAGAGTCGTATCCCGCCCTGATTTGCCTCAGTACCGATATGAGAGAGTCGCCGATAAGTGAATCTATCTCGTCGATGAAAAGAATAAGAGGCTTTGGCTGGAGTGCGCGCGACAACCTGCTAAGGTAAACTTGGAGTTCGCTTGCACTGCCAAAATTCTCGTTGATTACTTGCCTTCGGATGTCGTTGGCGATGCTGTTGCCCAGCAAGTTGCATGCGCGTTCCGAAATGGATGTAAGTACCGACCTTATGACGCCGTTCACGTCGTTCCGCATTGCTTGCCCGCCTTCGACGTTGACGTATACGGCAATATATTTGCCTTCGGCGTTAATGTTGTCGCGCAGAGCCAAGAGGCTAGATGTCTTACCCGACTGCCGTGGCCCATGGAGCACAAAGTATTTGCGTTGCGATATGAGTTCCTCGACCTCCTCAAGATTTATTCGCTTGAGGGGGTCTATCATGTAGTTGATATCGGAACTTACCGGGCCAGCCGTGCAAAATGTCTTCTTCGTCTCCATCTTGTGCTTGTTTGCGCTCTGCAAATATAATGTTTTCGTGAAAACTATAAGTCCTTTGACCCTAAATTCACCAAAATCAATAACTTACGGAATAGTGGCTGCCACATTAACACCAATGCCCGAAAAAAATGAGAAAAAAACTACCCGTGGCGTTGGTATTGATAAAATAAACGCCTAATTTTGTGTCGCAATTCCGCAGGGGACTTCCTTAAATGCCGATGCTTCCCGCAAAACCATTGCCCTATAGTATAAAGGTAGTACAGAAGATTCTGGTTCTTTTAGTCTGGGTTCGAATCCTGGTGGGGCAACTATCTTTCTAACAAGATAGTTTATAGGTGGAAGACACCTACTTTTGGCTTGATCCATAGTATAATGGCAGTACAGGAGATTTTGGTTCTCTTAGTCGAGGTTCGAATCCCCGTGGATCAACATTTTTTTTCTTGCCCTATAGTATAAAGGTAGTACAGAAGATTCTGGTTCTTTTAGTCTGGGTTCGAATCCTGGTGGGGCAACGTAAATGAGCGGTTTCAGAGCAATCTGAGACCGCTTTTTTTTATGCCCGTTCGATGTGGCTTCCGCCTGCGAGCGTTTCTCTAAAAAAAATCGCCGCCGGCAAAATCAATTGCCGGTGGCGATGAAATTATGGTGCGCTACCCTGATAGGGTGGGGCTGCCGCAATTGTCAATTGTAATCTGTCAACTGTCAATTGTTAGATAAGTCCGCGCCTCTTGAGCTCCTCTAGATCCTCGGGCGTGTCGATGCTGAGGCTCTCAAGCTCGGTGGGCAAGACCCTCACTCGGTAACCGTTCTCGAGCCAGCGAAGTTGCTCCAGGCTCTCGCATTTCTCGAGGTCGCCCGGCGCCAACTTGGTCAGCTTGTGGAGCGTTGCCGTGCGGTATGCGTAGAGACCGATGTGGTTCCAATAGTCGTGACTTGTCTGCCAATCGTGCTCCGCCACGCCGCGGAGGTATGGAATGGGCTGACGGCTGAAGTAGAGTGCGTCGCCCTGTGCGCTGATGACCACCTTAGGCTTGTTGGGGTTGAAGAGGTCCTCGCTGTTGTCGGCATGCTTCACGAGCGTCGCAATCTCTACCGTCGGGTCGTCGAATGCGCTGGTGAGGAGGGCTACCTGCTCTGGCTTGATGAATGGCTCGTCGCCCTGGATGTTCACTACGACGTCATACGTGCGTCCGTCTTCCGCCTCGACTTTGCTGACGGCCTCGGCGCATCGGTCGGTGCCGCTGCGATGGCTGGTGGATGTCATGACCACGCGGCCCCCGAATGCCTCTACGGCCTCGGCTATGCGTGCGTCGTCCGTCGCTACGGCCACGTGCTTCAATGTCTTGCTTACCTGTTCATAGACGCGGCGTATCATTGGCTTGCCGCCGATGTCGGCCAGTGGCTTGCCGGGGAATCGGGTCGATGCGTAGCGCGCCGGGATGAGGCCGAGTATGTTGTCTTTCTCCATGTCGAACTGTATTTTTTTGTCTTTTTACTTTTCCGCAAAAATAACTACTTTTGGCGTTTGCTATCGTTCCGGCGAACTACTTTTTAGGACTTGGCGTGCCGTGCTCCTTTCTCCGTGTCGGTAGCCCTGTGGCTTTCGCCCGCTTCTTGTTCTTCTGTGCGATAGCCATCTCCCTCTTGTTTTTCAATACGACTTATGGTGGATAATTCTGAGATAAAGGCCCGTTTCGGCATCATCGGCAACGACCCGGAGTTCCTTCGGGCCATCGATATGGCCGTCCAAGTGGCCCCCATTCAACTCTCCGTGCTTATCATCGGCGAGAGTGGCGCAGGCAAAGAGGCTTTCCCGCAGATTATCCACGCCTTCAGCGCCCGCAAGCACAATCCTTTTGTGGCCGTCAACTGTGGCGCAATCCCTGAGGGCACCATCGACTCCGAGCTTTTCGGCCATGAGAAAGGTGCCTTCACTGGCGCGCTCAATGAGCGTAAGGGCTATTTCGAGGAGGCCAACGGCGGCACCATCTTCCTCGACGAGATAGGCGAGCTCCCACTTGCCACGCAAGCCAAGCTCCTCCGCGTCTTAGAGAAAGGCGAATATATGCGCGTCGGCTCTTCCCTTGTCAAGAAGACCGATGTGCGAGTCGTAGCTGCCACAAACGTCGACCTCGAGAAGGCTATCCAGGCAGGGCGTTTCCGCGAAGATCTCTTCTACCGTCTCAATGGAGTCCTCATCCGCATCCCGCCCCTCCGCAGGCGCAAAGGCGACATCCCGCAACTCTTCCATAAGTTCACGTCCGATTTCGCCGACCGTAACCGCATTCCGCCCGTGCGCCTTACCCCCGAGGCCCAAGCCGCCCTCGTCGCATACGAATGGCCAGGCAACGTCCGACAACTAAAGAACGTAGCCGAGCAACTGACAGTCCTCGCCCCCGAACGCACCGTCTCCGAGGAGGCCATCCGTCGCTTCATCCCGACAACCCAACCCGCCGCAAAGATGCTCCCACAAGTGGACGGCGCCCATGAACAGGCTTTCAACTCCGACCGCGAGATCCTCTATAAGATCCTCTTCGACATGCGCAACGATGTCAACGACCTTAAGAAGCTCGTACTCTCCCTCATCAACAACGATGGCGGCTCGTCGTCCCTAAGCCCGGAGAGCCTCCAACTCATGAAACGCATCTACTCCCCGTCCGACGAACCTCAGCATCAGGCGACTCCCGAGCTCCACCACGCCGACGCCCCTTCCGAGCCCCTCCTCTCAGGCCCCTCCTCCACAAGGGTGGACCACCTCTCCGCCGGCGCTCTCAAAAACCAGGTGATCGACATCACGCCCGTCCGCCCGTCCGACGCCCAGGACATCCACGACGCCGAGGAGCTCCGTCCCGTCTCCATCGCCGACAACGAGAAGGAGCTCATCCGCCGCGCCCTCATCAAGAACAAGGGCAGTCGCCGCGTCACGGCACGCGAACTCCAAATCTCTGAGCGCACTCTCTATCGCAAGATTCATGACTATGGCCTTGATGACCTCTAAAAATAAATTCTCGAAGTTCCTGCGCCCCGCGCTCTTCGCCTTCGCCGCCATCGCCGTGGCGACCCTCTCGGCATGCACCATCTCCATCACTATGAGTGGCGCCTCGATTCCCGAGAACCTCCACACATTCTCTGTCCAGTATATCAATAACCGAGCCCCGCTCGTCAATCCCGAGCTCTCCTCAACCCTCACCGAGGGCCTCAAGGACCGAATCCAGAATGAGAGCCGTCTCGGTCTGGTAAATGAGAACGGCGATGTCGATTTCTCGGGCGACATTACTGCATATTCCACGCAGCCTATGGCCCTCAAGGCCGATGCCGTCTCCGCGCAGACCCGTCTCACCGTAACCTGTAAAATAAGGTGTCGCAATTCCAAGGACCCTCAAAAGGATTGGGAACAGACCTTCAGCGCATATCAGGATTACGACTCTGAGAATAACCTCTCCGACGTCGAGTCCGATCTCGTTGAACTTATTGTGGACGAGATTACTGAGAATATTTTCAATAAGGCCTTCGCCGATTGGTAAACCTAATCCCGCATTCTCTTTGACACGAGAGCAGTTCTATAACGCTGTCGACAACCCCGACAGCATAACTCCCGACGTGGTGGATTCCCTGGCCCAGATGGTCAGGCATTTCCCATATTTCCACGCCGGCTGGATGCTCTTTGCCAAGGGTCTCCATGATTCCGGCAGCGCGCATTTCTCCGCCGAACTCAAGAAGGCCTCCATCCACGTTTGGGACCGCGGCGCTCTCTTCTGGCTTGTCAATGGCCGCGACGAGAACGGTGCGCCGGTTCGCAAGCCGCGCCCGTCCGAGGAAAGCCAGCCTCAGCAATTGCCACCGGCGAAACCTGCGACTGCCGTCGCTCCCCAATCTCAACAGTCAGAGTCTCTCCAATCAGCAGATGTTAATCAATCCGATGCAGATGCCACTCATGTTGCTGATGCTCCGTCCCAATCCCCTCTGCCTCAGCGACCCGAGACTCTCCCATCCGCTCCGCCCGCTGAGCCTCGCCCCAAGACCAAGGTCCTTAGCCCTGTCTCTCCCGTCACCCCAGATTATTTCTCGGGAGTCTCCGACGAACTCGATGGCCTCGACCTCGGCTCTCCAGCGCAACCTACGTCGACCTACGAGCTCTCCTATTCCGACGACCATTTGCGCCGCCCCGCCGAGAGATATACCTTTGCCGACTGGTTGGACTACGTGTCCGAACGCAGCAACATCAAGGAAGAGGAGGCGCAGCAAGACCGACATACAAAGCAAAACCGTCTCATAGACAAGTTCCTCGAGGAGCCCGTGGAGAGAATCCAAGCCTCGCCCTCCCGCTCCATAACTCAGTCCGACGCCAAGCGCATCGAGGAACAAAGCGTCTCCGAAAACGACGATATTCTTACTGAGACGCTAGCTTCTATCTACTTGAAACAAAAGCAATTCGACAGAGCTGTAAACATATTTAAAAAGCTTTCTTTGAAATATCCCGAAAAAAGTAGTTACTTTGCGTCCCGAATTGCTGATATCCAAAAGCAACAATCTTCTAAAATATAACAACATTACAATAATATGTTCGACGTCGTCGTTTGGCTGATGCTCGTTGTCAGCGTCTTTATGATAATCATTGTCCTCGTCCAGCGTTCTAAGGGAGGCGGACTTAACCAGAGCTTCGCAAGCCAACAGCAGATTATGGGCGTTCGCAAGTCCACCGACTTCGTCGAGAAGGCTACTTGGACTCTTGCTTGTCTCCTCCTCGTCTTCTCTCTCGCCGCTGTTGCCGTTTTCCCTTCCCCTTACTCTACCAGTGACGAGAACGGTCTCGACCAGCTTATCGAGAACAAGGCCGGCAACCAGGCTCAGCAGTCTCCCGCTTTCGATGCACAGGCTCCCGTAGAGGATTCCGATGCTGCCGCTTCGGAGGCCGCTCCCGCAAGCTCTTCCGAGCAGTCTTCCGACGCTCAGTAACATTCAGGAGATTATAGCGTGACGAGGCTTCTTTTCTCCACGCTCCTTCCATAAAATCGGGGGCGGATGCACATCGGCATAACGATGAGCATCCTCCCCTTTTTGCTTTCTTTTGCGATACGCTCAGCTACACATCTATGGCCAATAAGAAGAAATACCAGCTGGTAATCGTCGAGTCCCCTACCAAGGCTAAGACCATCGAGAAGTTCCTCGGCGGCGATTTCGTCGTGCGCTCTAGTCAAGGTCATATCCGCGACCTCAAGAAGAATAATTCTGGCGTGGATATAAAAAACGGCTTCTTGCCCGTCTACGTCATCCCCGACGAGAAACAGGAGACTGTGGCCGAACTTACCAAACTCGCTAAGGGCGCAGAGCAAATCTGGCTCGCGAGTGATGAGGACCGCGAGGGTGAAGCCATCTCCTGGCACCTCGCCGTCGTGCTCAACCTCGACGTTAAAACCACTAAGCGCATCGTTTTCCACGAGATTACCAAGGGCGCAATTCTCAAGGCCATTGAGTCGCCCCGGCATATCAATATGGATCTCGTGGATGCTCAGCAAGCCCGCCGTGTCCTCGACCGCATCGTGGGCTTTGACCTTTCGTCGGTCCTCTGGCGCAAAGTCAAGAATGAGCTCTCCGCTGGCCGTGTGCAGTCTGTCGCTGTCCGCATCCTCGTAGACCGTGAGCGCGAGATCCTCGCTTTCTCTCCCAAGTCCGGTTTCTCTGTGTCAGCTCTCTTCGGCCTTTCTGCCAACGGAAGGACCTACTCTTTCAAGGCCGACCTCAACAACAAGTTCGACGACATAGATCGTGCCGAGGCCTTCCTTCGCCAGTGCGCCGGCGCTAAGTTTAGCGTCTCTTCCGTCGAGAGCAAGAACCTTACAAGGCAACCCGCTCCGCCTTTCACCACCTCCACTCTCCAGCAGGAGGCAAGCCGCAAACTGGGCCTCTCGCCCCAAAACACCATGCGCATTGCGCAAGAACTCTACGAGGCGGGTCTCATAACATATATGCGTACCGACTCGGTCAACCTCTCCGACACGGCCCTAGAAGCCTCGCAGAAAGCCATCGAGTCTACCATGGGCGCGCAATATCACCAGCGCCGCCAGTTCCGCACAAACACCAAGGGCGCGCAGGAGGCCCACGAGGCCATCCGACCCACCGACATCTCGGTGCCCCAAATCCAGCCTACTCCCGGTGCCCGCGACGACGACGCTACCCGCCAAGTCAAGCTCTACCACCTCATCTGGCTCCGTACCGTGGCCTCCCAAATGGCCGACGCCCAGATTGAGCGTACCACCATTTCCATCGACACCCCCGACCCCAAGGCTCGTTTCACTGCTTCTGCCAACGTTATCAAGTTCGACGGCTTTATGAAGCTCTATCTCGAGGGCTCCGATTCCGACGACCAATCGGACGACTCCGAGGCTTCGCTCCCTGGCGTTGTTGCTGGCCAAGGTCTCAATCTCCTCTCGCTCGATAGCCGTGAGCGTTGGAGCCAGAAGCCGCCGCGATATAACGAGGCCGCCCTCGTCAAGAAACTTGAGGAGATGGGCATCGGTCGCCCGTCTACCTACGCTCCTACAATCTCTACCATTATGAACCGCGGCTACGTGGTCCGCGATTCCCGTGAGGGCACTCCTCGCAAGTTCCGTACTCTCGAACTCAAGGAAGGCAATGTCGTTCGTGGCGAGGCATCCGAGAATGTTGGCGCTGAGAAGAACAAACTCTTCCCGACTGATATCGCGATGGTTGTCACAGATTTCCTTATGGGCCACTTCTCTGAGGTTATGAGTTACGACTTTACTGCCAATGTGGAGACTCAGTTCGACGACATCGCCCTCGGCAAACTCAAGTGGCAGGATGTTATCCGCAAGTTCTACGAGCCTTTCCACCTCAAGATAGACGACACCCTTGAGCACGCGCAACGCTCCTCTGGCGAACGTGAGCTCGGCGTCGATCCCAAGTCTGGCGAGAAAGTTTTCGTCCGTATCGGTCGCTTCGGCCCTATGGCTCAGATAGGAGAGACTGTCGAGGACGGGCCCAAACCCCGTTTCGCGTCACTTCGCAAGGATCAGCATCTCGAGACTATCACTCTCGATGAGGCTCTCAAGCTCTTCGACCTCCCGCGCAATCTTGGCTCGTATGAGGATAAGGATGTGGTGATAGGTGTTGGCCGCTTCGGCCCTTATATCCGCCACGACGGCAAGTTCATCTCCCTCAAGAAGGAGGACGACCCTTATACCATCGACCTCGACACAGCCATTACGCGCATCGAGGACAAACGCGAGGCCGACCGTAACAAGCTGATTAAGAAGTTCGACGAGAACCCCGACATACAGGTCCTCAATGGCAGATGGGGCCCCTACATCGCATACGGCAAGGCCAACGTCAAGATCCCCAAAGGAACAGACGCCGCAGTCTTGACACTCGAACAGTGTCTCAAATTCTGCGAAGAGCAAGGCGCCGACCCAACAAAACGCGCCGCAAGAGCCTCTGCTAAAAAAACAACAGCGTCGCAAGCGACTGAGAAACAGACTTCTAAACCGACCACTAAGAAGTCTACTGCTAAATCGAATGCAATTAACGCAACACAAAAGAATAAATAATCGTATCAGTGGACGTAATATAATGCTTCGATGAGCGTTTTACGTATAGATACCATGGACACCATCGACAGTTATATTCAGGCAGTCAAGGAAAAACTACTCGATTTTGACGCTTATCCACTTGTCAACCAAACTGATAAGAGTTTCGATAAAGTCGCTATGCCGAGAATTTTTCCAATAAAGTGCTTATTATCGGCATTTTTTGCCTTAATTTGCGCTTTGTACTGCACTTTGGCGCAGGCTCAGAATGAACCCCAATTTTCGGGGTCTTTCCTGATGCCGACAGTCGTCAACCCCGGCGCCGCCGGCCGTTCCGGTATGGTGGACGTCTCTGCGGCTTTCCGCCAGCAATGGGTTGGTTTCGACGATGCGCCGCGGCAGTTTATGATAGCGGCCGACGCTGAACTCAAGTTCTTCAAGAACTTCCACGGTGTCGGTGTCATGGCTCTCCAAGATAAAGTTGGCCCCGTGACGGCGCTCCAACTCTCGGCCTCCTACTGCTATCACATCTATCTCGACAAAGGCCTTCTCGGTCTCGGCTTGAGGCTCGGCGCCTACAATGCCAAGTTCGAGACCTCCGACCTCTATACGTCGCCCTCGACGTTGCCCGATGGCTATCATCAGGAGTCTGACGAGGTCCTTTCGGGTGCGGATGACAGCCAGACGGCTTTCGACCCCGGTTTCGGTGCTTTCTATCAGTCCGACGCCTCGTTCCTCAGCCTCTCGATCCTCCACCTGACGGCCCCGACGCTCGAACTTAAGAGTGGTGGCGAGTTCAACATCAGGCCCGTGCTCCACTTCGGCGCCGGCCACCTCTTCGGCCACGATGTCCGTGTCAAGAGCGTTGAGCCACGCATTGCGCTGAAAACGGACTTCGCCTCGTGGCAGATGGAGCTCTGGCTCAATGCCAACTTCAACCCGCGCTTCTGGTTCGGCCTCGGTGCCCGACTCCAAGATGCGCTCCTCGCCTCGACGGGCGTCCGACTCAAAAACGGTCTCGACATCTCGTATGCCTACGACCTGAGCCTCTCGAAGCTCAAAAGATATAACACCGGCTCCCACGAGGTGGTTGTCCGCTACTCAATAGACTTGAGCCGCGAAAAGCCTACCAAGCGATACAAGAGCGTTCGAATATTGTAACTAAAACAGGACACACACTGATTTATATATGAAGAGAGACGTAGCGTTTTATGCTGTGGCCATGATGCTTATCACCGGCTGTAGTGGAACTAACAACGGCGAACTTGTCGGCGTTGAGCGTGGCGCGCAGTTCTACGAGCCTGATCCTTACGGCATGGTTTTCGTGCCTCAAGGCAGCTTCAATATGGGCCAGAACGAGCAGGATGTTGCTGCGCTTACAAACGCACTTACTAAAACCGTCTCTGTCAGCTCCTTCTGGATGGATGAGACAGAGATTACCAACTCTGAGTACCGCCAGTTCGTGAACTGGGTCCGTGATTCTATCGCCCGTAAGGCTCTCGCTGCCGAAAAGGAGGAGTTCTTACTCCCCAACCAGGACGACGTTGAGGACGACAGCGAGAAGCTTCTCGACTGGGATCGGGAACTCGATTGGGCCGATGAGGACAATGCTGAGGTCCTCAAGACTCTCTACTATGATAAGTCAGAGCGTTTCACCCGTGAGGCGCGTCTCCTCGACAACCGTAAGTGGATCTACCAGTACTGCTGGGTCGATATGCAGGAGGCAGCTAAGCTCGAGAACCGTTACAAGATTGCCGTTGACGACAACGGCACCGTCAGCGTAAGCTACGAGGGCTCTGTCCGCGACGCCAATGGTGAGCCCCAGGATCTCGCTCAGGTCGGCCGTATGGGCTTCCTCAAGAGGGATTACGTCCCCGTCTATCCCGACACTCTCGTTTGGATTGCGGACTTCACCTACTCTTACAACGAGCCTATGGCGCGCACCTACTTTTGGCACCCTGGCTACGATACCTATCCTGTAGTTGGTGTCAACTGGAAACAGGCTTCCGCTTTCTGCGTATGGCGTTCTAACCTCCTCAACGACTACCTCAACAAGGAGGGCCAGCCTATGGCAATGGACTACCGCCTCCCGACCGAGGCCGAGTGGGAGTACGCTGCCCGTGGCGGTATGGAAGGCGCTATCTATCCTTGGGGTGGCTACTATACTCGTAACAACCGTGGTTGCTTCGTTGCCAACTTCAAGCCCCTCCGCGGACGCTACACCGACGATGGTTCTCTTCGTACTGCTGCCGTCTCCAGCTACGCTCCTAACGACTACGGCTTGTACGATATGGGTGGCAACGTATCAGAGTGGACCTCTTCCGCTTACGACGAGTCCTCCTATGTTTATATGCATGACATGAATCCCGACTATAAGTACAATGCTTACGACGACGATCCTATCGTTATGAAGCGCAAGGTTGTCCGCGGCGGTTCTTGGAAAGATATCGCTTACTACTGCCAGAACGGAACCCGCAACTACGAGTATCAGGATTCCGCTAGCTCCTTCATCGGTTTCCGGTGCGTACGCGATTACATTGGTGAGTAAACCTCCTGTTGACTAAGCTCCTAAAGTAAAAACTCTATACCTAAATAAAGATCTTATGACTCTTACAGAATTCGTCACTAGCCCCGCTTACAAAAAGTTCATGGGTTATGTCTACGGCTTCGGTGCCGCTGTCGCAATCCTCGGTGCACTCTTCAAGATCCTCCACCTCCCCGGCGCAAGTATCATGCTTATCTGCGGTCTGGGTGTCGAGGCTATCATCTTCGCCCTCTCCTCCTTCGAGCCACCTCATGAGACCCCGGATTGGAGCCTTGTCTACCCTGAGCTCGCTGGCCTTGAGGCTCCCGCTGAGCGCCGTGGCGGCAAAGGCAATGGTGGTGCCAGCTTCGCTGACGTTCCTGATGTCGATATGAACAAGCTTTCTGACGGCCTCAAGAAACTCACTTCCACCACCGAGAACCTCTCCGAGATCGCTGACGCTACTGTAGCTACAAAGTCATATCTCAATAACGTTAAGTCCGCTTCCGACTCTCTCAACCAGTTCTCTGCCGCTCAGAGCAGCGTTTCTGAGGCTGGCAACAAACTCGCTGCCAAGATGTCTGAGGAGAGCGACAAGTTCTCTAACTCCTTCTCTAAGTTCAACAACGCCTTCGCTAGCCAGAGCGACGCAGCTTCTAAGCTCGGCGCTAACATGACTGAGATCAGCAAGGCTTACGAGAAGCAGCTCCAGGGCATCAACAGCCAGCTCGAGAGCACCAAGAGCGTAGCTAACGGCCTCTCTTCCATCTCTTCTGAGATCCAGGCTTCTGCCGAGGGTGTCAAGGCTTACCGCCAGCAGATCGAGAGCCTCTCGAAGACTGTCAGTGAGCTCAACAACATCTATGGCAATATGCTTAGCGCTATCCGCCGTTAAGTTCTCTTTGTGCGGCGCATCTTAATCCGCACGGAATTCATTTTCGTATAACGCTAAAAGCACTGTATAATGAGTGGTGGTAACTGTCCGGAAACCCCTAGACAGAAAATGATCGGCATGATGTACCTCATGCTGACCGCCATGCTCGCCCTCAACGTCTCTGGTGACCTTCTCAACGCATTTACCCTCGTTGATCAGAGTATCCGTAACCAGAAGACTTCCACCGAGGAGAAGCTTGGCCTGTCTTACTACAATTTCAAATCTAAGGAAGAGCAGAACCCTACCAGGGTTAAGCCCAAATACGACTTGGCGATGCAAGTCAAGGCTCAGTCCGACTCAATCGTCAACCTTATCCAGAGTTATAAGAACCTTATCATTGTAACCGCCGATGGTCAGCTCAACAATGAGCAGACCCCTGAGGACGGCCTCCTCGCCAAGAGCGACCAGGACAAGGCTGCGCAGGTTATGATGGTCGAGCAAGCTGGCGCGCGCGCTAAGGACCTCAAGAAGTGCCTTAACGACTACCGCGACGCTATGATTCATGCTTGCCAGCCCGACTCCGGTCTCCCTCTCGATTCTATGCTCGTCTCTTCTATCACGAAGATGATCAACACAGAGGATGGACACAATTCTGAGAGCGGTGAGTCTATCACCTGGGAGAGCCAGCAGTTTGAGCACCTCCCTATTGCAGCTACCCTCGGCCTCATGAGCGCAATCCAGAGCAACGTCCGTAATGTCGAGACTGATGTCATCAACTACCTCTACAAGTCGATTGACGCTGCCTCCTTCAAGTTCAATGTCCTCGTACCTCTCGTAATCCCTGAGTCTCAGTACGTCATTCAGGGTGGTACTTACAAGGCCGACATTATGCTTGCCGCATACGACGACACTATGGAGCCTATCGTCTCTGTCGGTGGCACCACTCTCCCCACCGAGGGCGGTCGTGGTAAGTACTCTGCCGCAGCTTCCTCTGTCGGTATGAAGTCTTACGACGCTAAGCTTCAGATTCCGGACCCTGTAACCGGCGCCCTCAAGGACTACAGCGTTACTGGTACCTACGAGGTCGGCGCTCCTAACCTCGTTGTCTCTGCAACCAAGATGAACGCTATGTACCGTGGACTCCCCAACCCAATCGAGGTCTCTGTGGCTGGCGTCTCTCCTTCCGACCTTACCATCAGCTGCAATGGCGGTACTATGACTGGTGCGGGTACCGACCGCACTATCAAGCCTGGTTCTGCTAACACTGTCACCATTTCTGTCGCTTCTCATGCCAATGGCAAGAGTCAGAGCTTCGGCTCCAAGTCTTTCCGTGTCTTCGACGTTCCTAATCCTGAGATTCGTCTCGCATGTATGGAAAATTCGAGCGACAATAAGAAGAGGAAGGCTGATGTGCTTAAATCTTCTGTGAATGCGGCTCTCGATGGCTTCCTTTTCGATGTCTCTTTCGAGGTTAAGTCATTCGATGTTTCTTGCATCAAGAATGGTTCGCTCCGAATTGAGTCTTGTAAGGGCACCAATGGCAAATTCACTAAGGCGGCTCAAGATATCGTAAATGCCGTCCCGAAGGGTGGTAAACTCTTCATTGATGCTGTTAAGGTCGTCGGTCCTGATGGTCGCGAGCGTTCTGTAAACGGTGTCACTATTACTGTGAACTAAATCTTTTAGAAAGATATTATGAAGAAGTTATTTTTGCTTCTGGCTATTATTTTCGCATCGCCTGTCTATGCGCAGGATGATTACGATGAGGAAGAGGATGGCGAGGAGGTCGTGACTGAGGACGAGACTGGCGAGGAGGTTGTTGACGGTATTGTTAAGAAGCAGCACGTCAAGGAGAAGAAGCCCCTTATGCCCGCTTATGTCCGTGAGGCTAACGTCCTTTGGTCCAAGACTATCTGGAGGACCATCGACCTTCGTCAGAAGCAGAATCTCTACCTCTACTACCCGACTCAGGATATCGATGAGCGCAAGTCGCTTGCCCGTGTCCTCTACGAGGGTGTAGAAAGTGGCGAACTTGCTGCTTACGACCCCAATAAGGACCGTGAGTTTGAGGAGCAGATTTCTCCTCTCAAGGTTTGTGAGAAGATTCTCCGTCTCGATGACACTGAGGCTTCTGTCGATTCAGTAGTTACAGTTAACCCTGAGACTAACCAAGAGGAGGTCCATTATGCTACCCAGCTCAGTGCGGCTGGCTTCACTTCTATAAAGCAGATTAAGGTCAAGGAAGTTTGGTTCTTTGACAAGAAGTACGGCCGTATGAATGTCCAGATTATCGGTCTCTGCCCTGTTGGTTACCGTATGATGGATGATGGCTCCAAGATTCCTATGGATCTTTTCTGGGTCTACTATCCTCAAGCGGCTACCCTTCTCGCTCATCAAGAAGCATACTCTTACCGCAATGATGCGCAGCGTGTATCTCTTCGCGATAAGCTTGAGACAAGGCAGTTCGATAGCTACATCTATCGTGAGTCCAATGTCTACGATAACCGTGTCATTTCGGCTATCTCCAGCAATGGTCTCGACCAGAACCTTGAGTCGCAGAACATCCAGGCTGACATTTTCCAGCATGAGCACGATATGTGGCAGTTCTAAGCCAACGTTCGCCTAATGATATTGAGGGAAGCCCTGTTTTCGGTGGCTTCCCTCTTTTTTGTTATTCTATAGTCGGCAATCTCCCCAAAACTTTCTCCCCAAATCTTCGTAAAACGCCTCGACAATGGCTATTCTTAACCTTTTTTCTATTCATGCGTTTTTACTCACTATCCAGCAACCAACTTCCCGCCTTAGCAGCGGCTGCACTGCTCTCCATTCTCCCCTTCACAACGTCTTGTTCCGATTCCGAAGACCCGACAGCTAAGGAAGAATCTAATTGTTCTGTCGTGGCCGAAGACACCGTAAAGACCAAGAACGACGCCCTTGAGTCTCTCCGAGCCAATACTCTTGATCTTGCGGTAACCGGCGACGCCTACAACATCCAATCCTCAACGGCCAGCATCCCCGCACGCTTCAACGCCGACGGGCAGAAACGAAACTCTGCTCAAATAGCCATCATCCTGACCGACAACCCAACCAAAACTCTCGAATTCGGCAATGGCTGCACAGAAATCTACATCAAGCCTTCTACAATTGACGACGACGGCATCTGCATTGTCTACGCTTCCAACCTCATCTCCAATACTACATACCGTTATCGCGCATACTATCGATACAATTCCGGCGAGTCCCAATTAGGCGAAATCAAAACTTTCACGACTCTCGTCTCCGAGCATTTCTCGGCCGAGGCTGTGGACCTTGGTCTCTCCGTCCTTTGGGCGTCTGCCAATCTTGGTGCCGACCGCTCATATCAGGCTGGTCTCTACTATTTCTATGGCGTGCCCGACCGCGATGCTACGCTCTCTTCCGTCAGTGGCAAACTTCCGCAAAATGATATAGAGGGCACCAGTCTTGACCCCGCATACGTCGAACTTGGCGACGGTTGGTCCAGCCCCTCGCAGAAGCAAATCCTTGAGCTTATCAACAGCTGCACGTGGATCAAGTCCTCCCTCAACGGCTACAATGGATACGAAGTACACGGAGTAGGCGATTACTATGGCAACTATATCTTCATTCCTCTCGCGGGCTATTACAATCTCAACGACGACCTGACGTCCTACGACAAGACCTTCAAACTTTGGGGTGGCCAAATTTCCAGCTCCACGGACCGAGCCATTTCCCTTGAACTTAATGCCGATGGCTCTCAAAGTTCTAGCCGCGTCAATACCTCTTGGAGGTTGCCAATTCGCCCTGTGAAGTCGAAATAAAGCAGTCCACAACTGCCGCACAACATCTTTTCAACATGTGCGCGCCCAACCTTTTTGCAATATCTTTGTAAGGAAAATCCGACACGCACATCTATGAAAACTTTTTGTGTCATTCTAGCCGGCGGCACGGGCACTCGCCTTTGGCCGCTCAGCCAGATTGCCAAACCGAAGCAGTTCCTCGACCTCGCTGGGGTGGGACGCACGATGCTTCAGCTGACGTACGACAGGTTTCGCAGCCTATGCCCACCCGAGGATTTCGTGGTTGTAACATTGGCTGAGTTCCGTCCACTCGTACGCGAGCAACTGCCCGAAGTCCCTGAGTCCAACATCCTATGCGAGCCTTTCAAACGCAATACGGCGGCGGCCATTGTCTTCGCCTCGTCCTTTATCAAGCAGGTAGACCCTGAGGCCACAATGGTTGTGACTCCCGCCGACCACCTCATCCTCAATTCCGAAATATTTGTCAAGTCCGTCAGTGAGGCTGTGAATTACGTCGAGTGCCACGATGATATCGTTACCATCGGCATCAAGGCCTCCCGTCCCGAGACCACCTACGGTTATATCCAAGTCGGTGAGCCTGTCGAGAGCCGCAAGCAATGCTCAATACATCACGTCAGAACTTTCACCGAGAAGCCTAATGCCGAGATGGCGCAAGTCTTTTTCGATTGCGGCGACTTCTGTTGGAACTCGGGCGTTTTTGTCTGGCGACGCAGTGTCATTGATGCGGCAATGCGCAAGTTTATGAGTTCCGTGGCCACTTCTTTCGATTCCCTCGACGCGATACCGGTCTCTCATTGGACTCCTGCGGCCATTCGTACTGTCTATGAGCAGTGCGAGACTATTTCGGTGGATTACGCCGTCCTGGAGAAAGCCCGAAACGTTGTCGTCTGCCAAACGTCGGCCCTTTGGAGCGATATCGGTGGATGGAGTGCGCTCTATGAGCATAATGGAAAGGACGATCGTGGCAATGCCGTGGTCAGTGGCAACGCCATTCTCAAAGATTCCAGTGGCTGCCTCGTCCACGTCGATGGCAAGAATGTCTGCGTTGTCGAGGGCCTCCATGACTATATGGTCATCCAGCGTGGCGACGTTACGCTCGTCTGCCCGCGCAACCGCGGAGGCTCCATTTGGAGTTACGCATCGGAGATTAGGGCCGAAAAAGACTAATTTCGACAATATTGTGTCATATTTCCGCGCAATATTATTGACTTTTACCATCTATTAGCTATTTTTGCCAAAATCCGCAATGCGAACGGACAAAGGCAATTTTCGGATGCCCTCCCGTCGTATTCCGAATTTGGTGACCCATCCCATTTCAGCGCTCTAACAGCTAACAGATTAAGACGTATATGCCATATCGTCGACTGCCAAATACAGATCAGGCTCGCCTTCGTTCGCTCAAGGCAGCCATCGAGCAGGTGAAGTCCGTTTCGCCAGCCGACCTCTGTTTTACGCAGCGCACGGCTCTCGAACTCGCGTCTTTCACGCCCCTCTTTGAGCAATCTGTTAAGCAGTACCTCGATAGCCAGGAGAAACGCGCTTCTGTCAGCAAGGCGGTAGCCGAGACAGGCGATGTGGCGAGGCTCTACCTCTCGCATTTCATCCAGGTTTTCAATATGTGCATCGCGCGTGGTGAGATAAAGCCTGAGATGCGTGCTAAACTTGGTCTCGAAGAGTGTGGCGCGGCTGTGCCCGACCTCACCTCAAACCAGCAGGTCATCGAGTGGGGCCACAAGGTCGTTGAGGGCGAAGAGGCCCGTATGGCGGCTGGCGGCGGCAACAGGATTTATAATCCGTCAATAGCTGTCGTGAAGGTCAAACTCCAAATCTTCGAGGAGAACTACAACCGCCATCGCGACATCCTGCAGACAATCCAGAAGTACCACGACAAACTCGACGAAGTCCGTACCCAAGCCGACGAGGTAATTCTCAAAGTCTGGAACGAAGTCGAGGAGAAACTCGCCCCCATAGACAGCGACGAGAAACGTGAACGCTGCCAGGCCTACGGCATGGTATATTTCTACCGCCCACAGGAGCGGCAAAAGGAGTTCCTCAGCGGACAACTCTAATGTACACAACTAAGACAATAACTTATAACCCTTATAACTTACTATGGACGAAGAATTGGAGCTCATCATGGACGATGCCAAAGAGCAGATGGGCAAAGCCATTGAGCACCTCGACTACGAACTCGGCAAAATCAGGGCCGGCAAAGCTAACCCTCGAGTCCTCGACGACGTCAAAGTAGAGGCCTACGGCTCGCTCTCGCCCCTCAGCGCAGTGGCGAACGTCTCCGTCCCCGACCCCCGCACCATCGCCATCAAGCCTTGGGACAAGACCACCATCCCTCATATCGAGAAGGCTATCATGGCTGCCAACCTCGGCCTCAACCCCGACAACAACGGTGAGGTCATCCGCATCATGATTCCACCCCTCACCGAGGAGCGCCGCCGCGACCTCGCCAAGCAGGCCAAGCGTACTTGCGAGGACTCCAAGATCGCCATCCGCAATATGCGCCGCGACGCCATCGAGGAGGTCAAGAAACTCAAGAAGGACGGCCTCGCGGAGGATGTCCAGAAAGACAAGGAGGCTGAAATCCAAAAGCTCCACGACGCCTACATCAAGAAGATTGACGAGATGTACGTCGTTAAGGAGAAGGATATCATGACCGTCTAACAAAACGTCTCCACTTCTCCCCGCCACTTCCCTCAGGAACCTATTTACAAACAGAAGTGTTATATCCGCGCCGCCGCGCTCGCAACCGTATTGCGACCGCGGCGGCTCTCTTTATCTCTCCATACACCACCCGATGACGTGATATACAGCGGAAAAAACTGTATATTCGCGGCGGTATTAACCAACATAAAACATAATCGAAGGGAGGCGCTCTGCCCCTCGGACCTCAATAGATAACCATGTCAGAAGAGAAGAAATTCAAGCGAACCCTCGTCACCACGGCGCTCCCCTACGCCAACGGTCCCGTGCATATCGGCCACTTGGCCGGCGTATATGTCCCCGCAGATATCTATACCCGCTACCTGCGCTCCAAGGGCGAGGACGTCCTTATGATTGGCGGCTCCGATGAGCACGGCGTGCCCATCACCATCCGCGCCAAGAAGGAGGGCTGCACCCCGCAAGACGTCGTGGACCGTTACCACGCCATCATCAAGAAGTCGTTCGAGGATTTCGGCATCTCCATGGACATCTACAGCCGAACCACCAGCAAGACCCACGAGAAGGTGGCTTCCGACTTCTTCCGTACTCTCTACGATAAGGGCGAGTTCGTCCAGAAGACCACCAAGCAATATTATGATGAGGAGGCCAAGCAGTTCCTCGCCGACCGCTACATTATGGGCACGTGCCCTCATTGCGGCAACGAGAAGGCCTATGGCGACCAGTGCGAGAAGTGCGGCACCAGCCTCTCCGCTCTCGACCTCATCAATCCCCATTCCACAATCAGCGGCTCAAAGCCCGTCCTCAAGGAGACTACCCACTGGTATCTCCCCCTCGACAAGCATGAGCCTTGGCTTCGCAAGTGGATCCTCGAGGACCATAAGGAGTGGCGCTCTAACGTCTACGGCCAGTGCAAGAGTTGGCTCGACATGGGTCTCCAGCCTCGCGCCGTGTCCCGCGACCTCGATTGGGGCATCCCCGTGCCCGTTGAAGGTGCCGAGGGCAAGGTGCTCTACGTTTGGTTCGATGCGCCTATCGGTTACATCTCCAACACCAAGGAGCTCCGCCCCGACGATTGGGAAAAGTGGTGGAAGGACCCCGAGACCCGCATGATTCACTTCATCGGCAAGGATAACATCGTCTTCCACTGCATCGTCTTCCCCGCAATGCTCAAGGCTCACGGCGGTTACAACCTTCCCGACAATGTCCCCGCTAACGAGTTTATGAACCTCGAGGGCGACAAGATCTCCACTTCGCGCAACTGGGCCATCTGGCTACACGAATATCTTGAGGAGTTCCCCGGCAAGCAGGACGTCCTTCGCTACGTCCTCACCGCCAACGCTCCAGAGACCAAGGATAATGACTTCACTTGGAAGGACTTCCAGGCTCGCAACAACAATGAGCTCGTTGCCATCCTCGGCAACTTCGTAAACCGTGTGGTTGTCCTCACCCATAAGTATTTCGGCGGCAAAGTCCCCGCTGCCGGTGCTCTCCAGGACATCGACCGCGAGACCATCGAGGCTTTCAAGGCCGAGCGCAAGGAGGTCGAGGCTCTTCTCGACGTATTCCGTTTCCGCGATGCCCAGAAGGAGGCTATGAACATGGCCCGCATCGGCAATAAGTACCTCGCCGATACCGAGCCTTGGAAACTCGCCAAGACCGATATGGCTCGCGTGGCCACCATCCTCAACATCAGTCTTCAGATTGTTGCCAACCTCTCCATCGTTATGGAGCCCTTCCTTCCCTTCTCGGCCGCTAAGATGCTCAAGCAGCTCGGCGTTGAGAAGATGCCTTGGGCTAAGCTTGGCGATATGGACCTCATCCCCGAGGGCCACGAGATTGGTCAGGCTGAGCTCCTCTTCGAGAAGATTGAGGACAGCGTTGTCGAGGCTCAACTCGCAAAACTCGCTGCCACCAAGCAGGCCAATGAGGCTAATGAGTGGAAGCCCGCTCCAATCGCCGAGACCATCGACTTCTCCGCTTTCGAGAAACTCGATATCCGCGTAGGCCTCGTCACCGATTGCCAGAAGGTTCCCAAGGCCGACAAGCTCCTCCAGTTCAAGATCGACGACGGCCTAGGCGGGCGAACCATCGTCTCCGGCATCGCCAAATACTATAAGCCTGAGGATCTTATCGGCAAGCGCGTACTCTTCATTGCCAACCTCGCTCCCCGTAAACTCAAGGGCATCGAGAGCCAAGGTATGATTCTCAGCGCTGAGGACTTCGACGGCAACCTCTCTGTTGCCATCCCTAGCGCCGATGTTCGTCCCGGTTGCCAAGTCAAGTAAGGCCGAGCCTATGACTTCTCCCGACTGCAGACACCTAAGGCGCTGATGCACATAGCAAGCCTTAGCCCCCGTATCCCGCTCTGGCGGACGGCGGCTAAGGCTTGTATTTTGCTCAGCCGAACCCGATACCATTTCTGCCCTCTTTATGCCCCTCCCCAACGATAAGAATATCGGCAAGCAACCGTACCCTTGGCTCGGCACTCCCAAGCCGGCCAAATCCCCGTCCCACGAAGCGGACTTCCGCTTTACAATCGATGAGGATCAAGTGCCAGTCTCTGTACAAGAACCATCAGCCAACCTCTATTCCAAAGCCGATGCCGATAGGGTGGACCGCACTCTCCACTCCAACGTTCCCTCTGCCGAGCAACCACGCGAGAAGTTTCTCCGCCTTGGCCCTCAGCACGTCTCGAACATCGACCTCATTGCCATAATGCTCCGCACAGGCACGCCCGAGATGAATGTCCTCGACACTGCGCGCTTCATCTATGAGCGTTACGGATGCAGCCTCTTGCGCATGGGGCAGGCTACGGTTAGCGACCTGTCGCAAATCCATGGCATGGGCGAGGCCAAATCTATCGCCTTTGCTGCGGCTCTCGAACTCGGTCGCCGGCGTTCCATTGAGGAACTCGACGGCATGAAAATTCTGACATCCGAGGATTGCTACAGATTTTTCAAGCCGAGGCTGGCGCATATCTCTTGGGAGGAACTCCACGTGGTGGCTGTCGATGCCCGTGGCGGCGTTATCGGTGAACGTCTCATCGCCAAGGGTGGGCTTAACGGCACTCTTGTCGACCTCCGAATTCTTATGGGCGAGGTGGTCCGTATGAGTGGGCAAGCCTTTATGGTGGCCCATAATCATCCTTCCGGGTCCTCCGAACCCAGCAGGCAGGACCGCGACCTTACTGAGCGCATAGCTAAGGCGGCTCGTACGCTCGACGTCCATTTCCTCGACCACATTATCGTCCCCTGTGGCTCGGCTGGCGACACGTACTACAGCTTTGCCGATAATGGATTTATTTAGAGGTCGTTTTGCAGAATAAGGTGTTAAGGCCTCAAAATTCCAGTCGGCGGGGTGTCGAAGCCTGGTGGCGCAATCCCGGGGCTTATGTCAACGCATGAATTCCTTGTGATAAAACCGAAGTAGCAGTTTCTAAAAACTTCTTATAGCATTTTCTCTTAATCTCAGCAGGTTATGGATCTTTATATCATCGACAAGACAAATTCGGTCGTCAACAAGTATCTCGCCGAGATGCGCGACGTCAAAATACAAAAAGACCGCATGCGCTTCCGCCGCAACATCGAGCGCATAGGCGAACTCATGGCCTACGAGGTCAGCAAAGATCTCGACTTCGCCCCGACGACAGTAACCACTCCCCTCGGCAATGCCGTGGTCAATGTCCCCGTCGACCAGGTTGTCGTCGGCACCATCCTCCGCGCTGGCCTTCCTATGCACACTGGCGTCCTCAATGTCTTCGACGATGCTGAGAATTGCTTCGTCTCCGCCTTCCGCGCATACAACGAGAAGCATGAAGTAGAGATACATCTTGGCTACGCCGCCACTCCCGACCTCGACGGTAAAGTGCTCATCCTTGCCGACCCGATGCTCGCCACGGGCTTCAGTATGGTCCAGACAATTAACCAACTCACCAAATACGGCATTCCCAAGCACATACACGTACTTTCTATCATCGGCGCGCGTCCCGGTGTCGAGTATCTCAAGAGTAATCTTGGCGACCTGCCCGTAAGCCTTTGGGTGGCGAGCGTCGACCCTGTCCTCAACTCCGATTCTTACATCGTGCCTGGTCTCGGCGACGCTGGCGACCTCGCTTTCGGCGAAAAGAACTAAGATATTAAGGACTAAGATATTAAGTCCGGAATATTCTTCGTCCATATCATCTCGGATTGCCAGTCAGAGTCTTGAAAATCCTCACGAGCGATGCATAATCAATGACAATCTCGGTGAGTTTTCCCAGGCTTTGCCATTGCTAATCTGTGGACACAAATGAAATAATAAACCCTCTTCTCTAATGGCCTCGAAGACAAAAACCGTCTACGTCTGCTCCGAGTGCGGCGCCGAGAGCCCCAAGTGGCTCGGCCGTTGCCCTCAGTGCGGTGAGTGGAACACCTACCAGGAGGAACATGTAGTGGTAGATAAACGTGAGTCGCTCAGCGGTATAGGTCCGTCAGGACTTCTCACCGAGGTCAAGGCTGTGCCCCTGAGCAGCGTACAGCAGAAGGATGTCGTCCGTTCCACTACAGCCAATGCCGAGCTCGACCGCGTCCTCGGAGGCGGCATCGTCCCTGGTGCGCTCATCCTCATCGGTGGCGAGCCCGGCATAGGCAAGTCCACCCTCGTCCTTCAGATGGCCATGCAGCTGCCCCGCCGCGTCCTTTACGTATCGGGCGAGGAGAGCGTCCAGCAGATTAAGCTCCGAGCCGACCGCATCAGCCGAGCTTCTTCAGACAACTGTATGGTTGTCTCCGATACGCGCATCGACACCCTCGCTCAGCATATCGATGCTACGCAACCCGATATCGTCGTGGTGGACTCCATCCAGACAATGCAGACTGAGCGCACCGACTCCCTCCCCGGCTCAATAAGCCAGATTAAGGAGTGCACGGCCGTCCTAATGCGCATTGCCAAGACTCGCAATCTGCCTATTGTTATCATCGGCCATATTAATAAGGACGGTCAGCTCGCAGGGCCTAAAGTCCTTGAGCACATGGTTGACGTGGTCCTCCAGTTCGAGGGCGACCGTAACCATCTCTACCGCATCTTGCGCTCAATCAAGAACCGTTTCGGCTCGACCAACGAGATCGGCATCTTCGAGATGATGAGCGACGGCCTCCGCGAGGTCTCCAATCCCAGCGAGATGCTCCTAGGTGAGTACGCCGCTGATCTTAGCGGCGTGGCCATTGCGGCTGCCATGGAGGGCGTCCGGCCGTTCCTTATCGAGACTCAGGCTCTCGTCTCCACTGCCGCCTACGGCACTCCGCAGCGTTCTGCCATGGGCTTCGATGTCCGCAGGATGAATATGCTCCTCGCTGTCCTCGAACGCCGTGCCGGCTTTAAGATTGCTGCCAAGGATGTCTTCCTCAACCTCGCTGGTGGCATAAAAGTCATCGACACGGCTCTCGACCTCCCCGTCGCTGCCGCCATTCTCTCTAGCACTACCGATGCCGCCATTCCTCGCGGCACGTGTATGGCGGGCGAGATTGGTCTCTCGGGAGAACTCCGCCCTGTGCCCCGAATCGAGCAGCGCATCTCTGAGGCCGCTAAACTGGGCTTCTCGAGAATCGTAATCCCTCAGTCGTCGCGCTTGGGTGCCATGTCCGCCGACATCGAGATTTGCCGTGTCGGCCGCCTTGCCGATGCCTTCCGTCTCCTCTTTCAACAATAAGTCGTCTTCTTCCATATCCAAATATTCTCTCTGCATTCAGCCCCCCCCTCTATTATCATAACACACTAAGTTGAAGAAGTTTTTCCCAATCTACGACATCAAGGCCATCGACCAGCGAACCACTGAGTTGCAAGGCATTGAGTACATACAACTAATAGACCGCGCCGCCCGTGCGCTCTGCGAGTGGATTGTGGACCATTACACACGCCGCCGCGTCGTGGTCCTCGCCGGCCCTGGCAACAACGGTGCCGACGGCCTCGCCCTTGCCGCCCTCCTGATAGACAAGGATTGGGTGGTGGACGTGCATACTTATACCGGCCACAAGGGTTTCCGCAGCGAATGCAACGAGGCTTGCCTCGAAAGACTTCGTGATGCCGAGATCGTAATCGATGAGAATGTCGGCGAACCCGAGATAGGGCAGGGAACTATCGTCGTCGATGCTCTCTTTGGCACTGGCCTCAAGCGCGAGCTCGATGGCCCGGCTGCCGAGGTCGTCAATTACGTCAACTCGCACCATTGTGAGGTCGTGAGTGTTGATATTCCCTCTGGTATCGGCAATGAGGATTCTTACCTCGATGTCGAGGCCCGTTCTATTGTCCAGGCGGCGCATACCCTCTCGTTCCAGTTCCCCAAGATGGCGTTCTTCCTGCCCGAGCTCACATGCTACATTGGTCGTTGGCATGTCCTCGACATCAAGCTTTCGCCCGAGGCCATAGAGGAGGCTCCCACCTATATGTTCTACTCCACCAATGCCGAGGCTGCCAAGATGGTGCGCCACCGCGACCGTTTTGCCCACAAAGGCACTATGGGGCACGCCCTGCTCTTCGCTGGCTCCGAAGGCATGTCTGGTGCAGCTATCCTTGCTTCTCGATCGGCCCTTCGCTCAGGCTGCGGACTCCTCACTGCCGTCAGTGCCGAGCGGTGCTACATACCGTTGCAGACGGCTGTGCCTGAGGCTATGAACATTCCGAGTCGTGGCGCGGCGGAGTTCATCACGTGGGATGAGCGTATGAATTTCGCAAAGGTTGCCGCCGTTGGCATAGGTCCCGGCTTGAGTCGCGTGCCAGAGGCCGCCGACCTTCTCCGCAAAGTGCTTGAGACGTATGGCGGACGCGTGCCTATCGTAATCGATGCCGATGGCCTCTACGCTCTCCGCAGCCTACTCGACGCCGGTCTCGAACTCCCCGAGAACGTTATCCTCACACCCCATCCCATAGAGCTCGACCGCCTTACCGAACCACATACAGAGACCGTTGAGCGCATCGAGGCCGCATGCCTCTTTGCCCTCCGCAACCGTTGCACAGTGGCTCTCAAAGGAGCTTTCAGCATGACTGCGCTGCCCGACGGCAGGCGTATTTTCAATACTACGGGCAATAGCGGTATGGCCACTGCCGGCTCGGGCGACGTCCTTACGGGTGTCATACTCGGCCTTTTGGCGCAAGGGTATCCCGTGACGGAGGCCGCAGTGCTGGGCGTGGCTCTCCATGCCGCCGCTGGTGATGCCGCCGCGGAGGATCTCTCGCCCGAGGCTATGACCTCTATGGACATATCCGACCATATCTCCGCAGCCTATAAGATTTTTGCAAAGGCGTAATGACGCTCGCAACAGATTATATATTTCGGTTTTATCGCTCGATGCGCTTGTAATTTTGCGAGTATTGCATTACCTTTGCACCGCTAAAATGCATAGGGCGGCCCGTTCGTCTATCGGTTAGGACGAGAGATTTTCATTCTCTAAAGAGGAGTTCGACTCTCCTACGGGCTACAAAAACAAAGCTTTCCAACTCCGGAGCCTCCGGCAGCGACACGTCAATCTTCGCTGTCCGACAGAATATAGGCTCGTGGGAAACTCCAAGGTCCGGTTGCGGCGATGCTGACTTTCATCCGCCTCCTACGGAAAACTACCCCTCCTTTAGGACACCTCCCCGCCCGGCTTAGGCAAGGCTCTGACTCTTCAAAGAAAAACATAAACTCAAATATTTTACAAACAAAGCAATGGCAAACCATCAGTCTGCAATCAAGAGGACTCGCCAGATAGCTGCTCGTCGCGAGCACAATCGCTACTACGCCAAGACCACCCGCAACGCTGTCAAGGCTCTCCGTCTGGCTACCGACAAGAATGAGGCAGCAGCTATGCTCCCCAAGGTATCTTCCCTCCTCGACAAGCTCGCAAAGGTCAACATCATCCACAAGAACAAGGCGGCTAACCTCAAGAGCAAGCTCGCTAAGCACGTCAACAAGCTCGCTCAGGCTTAATCAATAGCCAAGTAGCTAACTGACAAAAACTGGTGGCCCTCCTTTGGGCTGCCGCCCCGAGTGGGTGCGAATTGGCGAAGAACCTGCACCCCATACATATCATGGCCCGTTCGTCTATCGGTTAGGACGAGAGATTTTCATTCTCTAAAGAGGAGTTCGACTCTCCTACGGGCTACGGCTTACCCCGGTAACCACGCTTAAAAGCGTTGGTTGCCGGGGTAAGTCGGTTTTTGATTTTCGACTCGCCATCCGCATTTTTTTCTCCATATTTCGCAAAACATAATAACTGCTATCGAAACAGATGTCACTATTTGCCCAAATTGCGCATATGTGACATCTGTTTCTTCTTCGCCCCGCAAAGATTTGAGATTTCACAATATACGCTTCGTCATATTAATACTCTACGCCGCATTCCGCATATCTCTTTGCATATACATCTGCGTGTTTTTTTAACAACCGACATTCTTTTATCCCGTCGCAAGCGATTTATTCGTCCGCCGCTATCGTAAAAACCTTTTTGGGGACAAATCACCACTATCGAAACAAACTATCACCATCGTTTCGCTCACCGATTGCCACGCCATATTTTCGCGTCGGTTTTAAAAAACAACAATAACAATGATCTGCAATACTCTTATGGCCGTGACCGCTGTGGTCGCTCCCGCCGACAATTTCGACTCCTTTATGATCATCGGTGTAGTCCTCGGCGTAGCTTTCCTCTTCGGACTCTCTAAGATTTCCGAGCGTCGCAATCGCCAAGCCTAATCTCCAACCCAGACTTTTTCCCTCGTTTCCGAACAAATGGAACTTTCGCAGATTGAGGCTGTGGTTGAGACCGCCGAGCAGGTGGATGCGGTCCACCGTCGGCTCAAGGAGCTCGCTCTTTTCCTCTCCGACTACGCTTCCGAGCTTCTGGCCGTGGGCGCCACCTCTGCCCGAGTGGAGATGAACGTTGGTCGTATGGCTGACCATTTTGGCGCATGGGCCGACATTGCCATCTTCAGCCGCCACATCATTATGACCGTCACCGACAAGGAGACTCGCCACACCTACAGCGTAGTCGGCCGTTCGCGCCATCGCCCCATTAGCTTCCTTCGCAATGCGTCGCTCAGCCGCATGAGTTGGCAGGTTATCGACGCTAATATGTCAGTGGCCGATGCGCGCGCGGCGTTCGATGAGATTGTCAGTGTGCCTCATGGCAACGTATGGAAGGTGCTCGTCCTGACGAGTCTCGCCAATATGTCTTTCTGCTACCTGTTCGGTGGAGACCCTTGGGCGATGTTTGTGGTGTTTGTAGCCACGGCCATCGGCTATTGGGCCAAGATAAGCCTCTTGAGGCTGGGCGTCGATTCACGTGCGGTATTCGTCATCTCGGCTTTCTGCGCCACGGTTATCGGTTGCGCTTGCTTCGTCTTCCAATTGGGTTCTACTCCCGAGGTCGCTCTCGGCACTAGCGTACTATATCTTGTGCCGGGCATTCCGTTCATCAATTCGATTTCCGACCTCATATATGGCCATAACCTTT
>CAVGTO010000001.1:0-5405 GCA_963631865.1 Eggerthellaceae bacterium | reverse complement strand
TCTCGCGACTGACCAACGCCTCGGTGCTAACGGTCTGTCTCTCGGCGGGGTTCATCCTTGGCCTTATAGTAATGCGCATCGGACTGCTCTGAGCCCTTGCACCACGCAACACACCTTGCCCTTCTCCCTTCAATCAATCCTCATACAGACATTCAGATGATCGCAGTTGATATATTCCTCGATGGCGCATTCGCTGCTCTTGCCGGCATCGGCTTCATGAGCATCAGCAACCCGCCCCGTATGGCATACCCAGCCGTGGCAGTTCTCGCCGCCGTGGGCCACAGCATCCGCTATTGCCTCATGAACCTTGGCGGGATGCCCATCAGCATGGCGTGCCTCCTCGCCGCGTTCTCGATCGGTTTCCTCTCCATTCCCGCTGCGCGCATCGTACGCTGCCCTGCCGAGACGTTCTCTTTCCCGTCGCTCCTGCCTATGATTCCTGGAATGTACGCCTATCGCACCGTCCAGGCAATCGTCAAGTGCCTCCAGACAACAGACGAGCAGCAGTTTATGCACTGGCTCTATATGCTTACGTACAACGGCCTCACGGCTCTCTGCGCCATAATGCTCATGGTGATTGGCGTTACGGTCCCTATTTTCATCTTTAAGAAGTACTCTTTCGATGTCACTCGCGACGTGCGCAAGCAACACTAAGTCTCAAATTATTCCTACCTTTGGCGCAAACTTATTCAAGTCGAAAGTGGAACTGAGGCAACTGAAATATTTCGTGAAGGTGGGCGAGTTGCTCAACTTCACCGAGGCGGCCAAGGAGCTCTACGTGAGCCAAAGTACGCTGTCTCAACAAATACGCGCTCTCGAGGATGAGCTGCGTTGCCCCCTCTTGGCGCGCGATAGCCACAGCGTCACCCTTACCGAGGAGGGCAAGTATTTCCTCTCCGACGCGCGCCTGACGCTCCAGCAGGCGCAGCAGTGCATCGACCGCATTTCCGATGTCCAAAATCTCGACGAGGGTGAACTCAACATTGGCTGTACCCACTCCTTTGGCACCATCCTCCGCGAGACGATGCTCGACTTTACCAACCTCCACCCCAATATCCATCTCAACGCCCGCTTCAAGACCATGGAGGAGCTCATGGGTATGCTGCAACGCCAGGAGGTCGATTTTGCTCTCTCCTACAAGCCCCACGAGGTGTACGAGAACGTTGAGAGCCACGTCCTTTTCGATAATAAGCTCTGCGTCTTCCTGTCGGAGAGTAACCCTGTGGCCCGCAACTTTGCCGGTGGCGAAATCTCGCTAAGCGCAATGCAGGAACTTAAATATGTCATGCCCACCCGCGGCATGCAGGCGCGCAACCTTTTCGATATGCTCATTGCCGACAAAGGCTACTCGTTCGACATCCGACTCGAAATAAACGAGGTGAACACCATTACCGATATCGTCCGTAATAGCCAGTTCGCCACGGTCTTGAGCCGTGCGGCAGTCACTGCCCAATCTGGCCTTGTCTGCATCCCTATCGACGTGGCTGGCAATAATATCGAGGGCTGTTTCCATATCCTCCGCGGCAAATACGTCAAGCGTTCTGTCAAGGAGTTCATCCGCATCCTCTCTAGCAAAAATGCGGATAACCAGCTTCTCCACCACTGGTTTGACTAACCACAGCTCTACGCATTTAGTCTGTTTTCCTATATTTTGTTTTGGTGCTCGCAGAGTTATGGAGTATCTGACGAACTCCGCTCTGTCCGCAAAAACGGCAAAACGCCTCGGGAGGGACTGTCTGTCTCTTGCCCGAGGCGTTTGCTTTTTGTTTGATGGGATTTGTCGCTTGTCTATTTAAGCTGAGCTACGGCCTCTTTGCCGCCATTGGCAAGGCGTACCTTGATTGTTGCGCCACCGACCTGCGGGTTCTTGACACCCCGGAGCAGCACTTGCGCATTGCCCATGAAGGCGTTAATCTTGGCAACCTTGGTGCTCTCGCCCGCGGCCGGGCGTTCCTGGACCTTAAATCCCGGGTCGCCATTGCCCCATCCGAGGATGTCCGCGTCGCCCGAGACCTCAATCTCTATGGCGTCGCATGCGTCGGGCACCGTGCGGCCTTTCTTGTCGCGCAGTGTGATGTCCACAACCACGCAATCTTGAGTGCCTGCAATGGTGCCTTTGCTGGTCTCTATTGTCACTTGTTCTGCCGCGCCCGTTGTCTCAACGCGTTGTGTTATTACCTTCTTGCCATTCTTATATCCGCGGGCTTCGAGGCGACCGGGCTTGTAGGTGGTTTTCCAGACGAGGTGCTCGTCTTTCTCCATCTTTTGGCGTCCGAGGCTCTTACCGTCTTGCAATAGTTCTACTTCGTCCATATTGCTGTAGGCCCAAACCTCAACCTCCTGGCCTTCCTTGCCTTTGAGATTCCAATGTGGGAAGATGTGGAGGATTGGCTCATTGGTCCATGCTGCCCTTAGATAGAATGCCTCATCCTTTGGGAAACCGCAGTAGTCCAGGATGCCGAACTGCGAACCCGTGGCGGGCCACTTCATCGGGTTGGGCTCTCCGCGGTAGTCGAAGCCGGTCCAGTAGAAAAGTCCTGCCGCCCAAGTGTTGTCGCGGTAGAATTTCCATCCGCGGGCTATCACGTTCTTGGCATGACCTTCGCGCTTCTCGCCTGCCATGTTGATGCTCTCCATCCATCCGCGGGTCGAGTCCGTTTCGTAGACGTTGCGTGTGCCGCATGCGCTGGTCTCTTCTGTGCCCACAACCACCCAGTCGGGGTATGACTTGCGCCGATTGTCCACATCGTTCTGCACAATGTAGTTATATCCGTGGATGTCAACCTGTTTTGTAAGTCCGAATCCGCCAGAGTTGCCATAGGTGTAGAGTCTCGTATTGTCAATCTTGCGTGCGTAGTCAATCATGGTGCGGGCAATCTTCTCACCCTTCTCCGAGCTCTCAATCCACCACTCTTCGTTGCCTATGCTCCAAAGGATTACGCACGGATGGTTTCGGTCGCGGGCAATCATGCGGCCGAGCAGGTCGAGATGCTCTTTGTTGGTGCCCATGAGGCGGTTCTCGTCGATTATGAGCATACCGAGCGAGTCGCAAGCGTCCAGCATGGCGGGTGTGCCAGGGTTGTGGCTCAGGCGGATGGCGTTCATGCCGAGCTCCTTGAGCTTCTTGATCTTGTAGCACCATAGCTCTTTTGTCAGTGCCGTGCCCACTCCCGCATGGTCGAGGTGGAGGTCCGAGCCTACAAGCTCTATTGCCTTGCCGTTGAGCGAGAAGCCCTCTGCTGTGCTCCACCCGAGAGTGCGGAGGCCGACTTTGGTCTCTATGGCGTCGAGCTCTTTGCCGTCTTTGCTTGCCGTGGTCCTAAGGGTGTAGAGATATGGTTCGTCTACGCTCCAAAGGTGCGCATTGGGGACGGTTAGCTCTGATGTGCCTGAGGCCACGATGTTGCCATTGGCGTCGGTTAGCGTGTTGCGCACTTCGCCAGTGGCTTGGGTCTTGACGTTGAGTTTGCCGTCGGTCCAGGTGGCGAAAACATTGTCGATATGGCAATCCTTGTCGCGCTTGACGAGATATGCGTCGCGGTAGATGCCAGCGCCTTCGTAGTACCAACCCTCCTCCGTCGATGCGTCGCAGCGTACAGTGAGGACGTTGTCGCCGCCGTAGTTGAGGTACTCGCTGAGGTTATATTCCTGCGTGGCGTAGCCGCTCGCCTCGTGGCCAAGGTAGAATCCGTTGCAGAACACTTCGGAGTTGCGGAAGATGCCCTCGAAGCGGACATAGATGTCGCGTCCCTCGTCGGCTTTGTCCACCGTGAAGTGGTGGCGATACCATCCGATATTGTTCTGAGGATAGCGCCATCCAACTTGCTTGTAGCCATGCGAATGGCTCGCTTCGGCGGCATATGGCAGGTCCACAACCCAATCGTGGGGTAGGGTGACGTGCTGCCAAGCGGAGTCATTGAACTCGGGGTTCGCAGGGCCTTGGTTTTGTCCAATGGCCTTGGTGAGGTAGGTGAAGTATTCCGTTCCGTGGGTGAAGTCGGCCTCCATGGAGGCGGCGTTGCCGAGGTGGAATGTCCAGTCGTCATTGATGAGCGTTGTCTCGCGCTGGGCTGCGGCGGGCGTGAGTCCGAGGGCGAGGAGCATCAGGGCGTAAGCTTTCATCCTAATCCGTGTTTTAGTTTTTGTTGACGCAAATTTAGTGTTATTCGCATATTCGTCGGGGCGCGGAATGTTAACAAGATGCGTCGTGTTGGGCTTTTGGGGGATGAAAATCGGTGCGAGGGCATAGCTCTGCCCCGCACTGTGTGTGTGGATAAGTGTGTTAGGTAAAAATAAGTGTGTTTGGTGATTAATGTTGGCGCTAGTGATGCGATGTGTATACTGTTCTCTGCTGTGTCGTTGTGATGTTGTTATATGTGTTAGTCTTCGTTGAAAGCCTTAGGTTTGCTGAATTTCTCCCATATTCAGCTACCAATTACCGTATTGGCTATTGCGTTATACTGAAGGCAAATTTATCAAGTGCTTTTGGCTTGTGTACTACACTAATTTGTAGTTTTTATTCAGGTTCGTTACCTTTGTAATGGAGACAGGGCAAAAAACACTGTCGCCGTAGAAGAAATGGAAAAGATTGTCCGCGCACTGCTGAGGCAGATTTCGATAGCCAGCAATTCCGCTGCTTTCATTTTGGCCGATGGCGGTAAACTTGTCTGCGCAAGTCTTGTCGAGAAGGTGTGGTTCGACCCTGAAACCTTTAGCCTTGAATATCTTATGGGGTGCGCTTCTCCCCGGACGCGGCGTGTGTTCGGTAGAGAGAGGGATCTTTGGACTGCTTTTGTAGAGTCTTTCCCTAATTTGGATTTATACCGCTGCTACTTCTCTATTAATTTGGAGTTCATTGTCGGTGGTCATCAGCGGATTGTGCATTTCACCTTTAAACGGATGGATGACGGGGTCTATGTGGTATTTATGGATAGCGGATGTCAATGGCAGTCTCCTTTCGTGCCCTTCATAATTGACGCTGCAAACCGCGATGTTTATACCTATTCCGACTCTCATTGGCATCTCGCCGATTGGAGTTTGTCCAGTAACGAAAAGAGGGTAATCGATGCCTCAGCCAAAGGTTTGACGGCTCGTCAGATTGCCGACCAGATGTGCCTCTCGCCAGATGCCGTCAATTATCACAAGCGGAACATTTTCTCAAAACTCAATGTGAAGAACATGAGTGAGGCCACACATGCTTTTATATCAATGACTTCGGCCCCAATGGAGAGACACTAAGTTGCGGATTGAGCTTTATGTGCAGGTGCGCTGTAACTAATACTGATGCGCAAATAAATCTTACTGCCCCGCTTTCATCAAGCGGACAGCCGATGCCATAAAGTTTTGCAACTCGGGACAGTCTGACTTCAGTATATTCTCTTGCGTTCCCTCCCATTTCTTATGTC